>JBGPGW010000131.1:0-9551 GCA_041484095.1 Alphaproteobacteria bacterium
CATGATCTCTCCCTCCGGTCCGAAGCCCGAGACCGAACTGGCCCGCGCCTTGCGAGTCCGATCTCATCTGTCGGCCGGCAACGGGCCACTGTAGGTCACCCACCGGCTCGTAGAGACTCTCTAGCCCACCTTTCGCATCCTCCGAATCAGCGATCGACGCATTGCTGCTCGTCTGCTGTGCCAGCTGCTCGGCCGCTGGCTCGACCGTGGAGGGTGAGCTTGTCGCGGAAGTCTGCGACCAATTCGTTGAGAGTCGATCATCGTTTTCATCGCCCTGACCGAATCCGAATCCCGTTTGATTTTCGGCGGTTCGGCCGCCAGGCTGAGCGAGCATCGGCGATGCTTGCCAACTGGAATTCGACGACGCGCGCGCTCGAGCGCGCCCATCGTCATCATCCCACGGCTTGAACTCGGCGCCGCCGGTGATCACTTGCGGCTTCGGGGGATCGCGCGGGTCGATCACGACGTTGCCGGCGCCATCCCGCGGCGGGTCGGGATAGACGAGCGCGAAGGCCCGGTCGACGAATTTGCGATAGAAGGGATTCTCGGGGTGCGCACTGTCGGCGTAGCGCTCATCGGCCATAAGCGGCTTGAGCGAGTCTTCATCGAGCGGATCGGGGAATCGGTACATGTATCGTCTCCTGGGAGTGAGCCTCCTGGCGACGATGCGCGCGGGCTGGCGCGAAATCAGCCCAAAAGTCTTGGAATTTCTCAGGTCATTGGGGAAGCGGGAAAATTCTCGGCCGCCCCGATCCGCTCAGCGCCGCCTCTCGCTCGCTCGATTCCGCTTAGTACGGCCTGCCGTTGCCACGCAATTCCATCCGATTCTTCCTCAAGAAAATTTGACGGTGTTCGCCATTACCGCGCGCGGACGCCCCGGTTCCGCCGCAATGCGCAGCGAGAATTGAGACCGCTCAGGATCCCCGTGGTGACGATACGCCGGTAACCAGCATCAGAGGAGTATCCGTGGGGCGTCTGGGGATGAGCATCACGAAGCGCCGGCGCTTCATTCAAACCCTGGCGGCAGCGCTTCTGTGTCTCAGCGCTGCTGGAGCGGCGCTCATGCTCTCGGTCCCATCCACCGATCGTTCATCCAAGTCTGCAGCCGTCGCGCCTGCCCTCGAACTCGAGGAGTTAGTTTGGCGGCGTCGCTCTAGTGTCCGTCGATTGGCCGCACGCCAATCGTCGAGTTCGGCATCTGCTGGCACTGTCCGTCGGGCAACCAGCGAATGGTGGGGTAGGCGGTCGATCCTTGTTCGATATCGTCATTCCACGCGACCGTGAGCGGCGTGATTCGCTTCTGGCCGTGATTCATTTGTTTGACGACGATCCACATTCCGACTTCTGGTTCGAGCACGGAGCATCGTTCCGTCCAATTGCCGCTGATATTTTGCAGGACGAACATGAAGCAGCCATCGGCCCGGCAGCGTCTCGGGAACCGGACGATCACCTCGTTCACGCCGTCGCCGTCGAGATCGGCCTCCGCCGCGAACACTTTATAATCGATCTCGAGAAATTCGCCCCACTCCTTGTATTTGCGCGGGTTCGCGCGATAGAGCGCCGTCTCGACTACGTCATACAGGTACGGTTTGTCGCTGATCGGCCGCAGCCGCACGGTCTTTCCCGCCGGAGCGGGGAGGGCGATGGCAAGGGCCCAAGAGAGAAGGCCGAGCAGGAGCGCGGCGGCGGCAAGCCGCACCGCAAACCGGATCGGTCTATCCATTCTTTCGTACGGCATGACCACGACACGGCCGTGCCCGCCGGGTGATCGGATGCCCTAGCGGCACGTGCCATCCTCCGCCCAGCGCACCATCGTGTCGCGCCCGGTCTCGATGATGCGGCGGTAGCCGTGGTCCCAGATGTCCACGAGACGATAGGGCGGGGCGCCTTGGAACTGACAGATCTCTTTCCACGACCGGCCCGTCTTTTGAAAGACGAAGGTCGTGCATCCCGCACTGCCGCACCAGAAAATGTGCTCCATAAAGACAAACAGTTCTTTCACGCCGTCGCCATTGATGTCGATTTCGGCATAGGATGCCTCGCCCTCGATCGGGATATCTTTCTCCTCATAAAACTCTCGAAAAAATTTCTGGATATCCGGATCTGCCTCGATCAACGCAGCCCGGAACACGGCGGCCAGGTCGGGCCGGTTCTTGATCGGCCTCACCTTGACCAGCTTCTCCGCGGCCGCGTCCCGCCAAGGCAGGGCGGCAACGCACATGCCGAGGAGCAGCAGCAGGACGCATGTGAATACCCTCGGTCGATTCGACGCCGACGCGCGGCGAATACCGCTTCGCTCCGCCCGTCGTCCTCTTCGCCGCTTGCCCGCCAAGAGACACCCATTCGCGTACTGACGTCGACTCTCTCTCCACATTTCGTCCGGATTATGGCGGCGCTTGGTCGCCGCCGACGCGGCGTATCGTGTTCAAGGATATCCTTACGATCGCCCCGTGACCGATTGGCCCGGTTCCGGCCGATCAGCGGGTATTTCGGGGGTAGGGCGTGCTTTGGAACGTCCTCAACCGCGTCTCGATCGCCTGATCCATATCCGAGAGTCGATCGACCTTGCCATAGGTCGTCCCGCCGTGAGCGCCGTAAAGACGGTCCAGATAAGCCGTGACTTTACCCACTCCTCCCCGATGCATCGCGGCCGCTATTCCGGTGGCGGTGATCGTGATCGGCTCGCCGTTGACGCCGATGTAGGTCCGTCCCGCGTACCGATCGACAATGCCGTAGGCCGCAGCCTGGACTTCATTCCGCCGCACGACATCTCTCATCGCGGCTTCCTGGGCATCATGATGAGCAAGGAAATCCCCCCACGACCGGATGCCGAATTGATTCGCTTTCTCTGTCCAAGCGCCGTTCTTATCCATCCATCCCGCATCGAGAAGGGCTCGACCAGTCAATTGATACTTGCCGAGCGCGCGTTCTTTCCAGTCCGACTTTCCGGTGTCGGCGCTCCACTTGTACGAACCGTCTTTGTTCACGCTGCTTTCGGCTTTGGCTATTTCATGCGCGAACTCCGGACGCAGGCGCCATCGTTCGGGCATGAACGTACGCGCTGCAACCGCTCCGGGGTCCGGCGCATTCGCATCCGAATATGTGTTTCGCTCCGGACTACTTTCGCCAGGCGACGCATCGCGCCGGACGCTCGCGGCAGGAAGGCGCGCGCCCGCATCGGGCCATCCATCATCCTGCCCCGCCGCCTCGCGCTCCCGCTGCCTTGCATATGGGTTCGACGGTAGGCTCCGATCGGTGTCTGGCGTCGTTGCGGGCAAATTACGCCAGGCATCACGATACTCCGCACCCGGTTCCACGGGCCTGTGTTGCGCACGTTGCTCGGTCGTCGGCCCGACTGTAACGAGCGAACCTCTCGCGGAATCGTTCTGCCCATCCCTTGAACGGCCATCATCGTTCTCCCCCGCCCTTCCAAGGGCGAACCCGGTGCCGCCGGCGGTCGATGGGTCGGAGAGATTGAGCAACGGCGTCGCTTGCCAACTGGTACTCGACGACTTGCGCGCCATGTCACGCTCATCGTCATTCTCCCACGGCCTGAACTCCGCCCCGCCGGTGATCACTTGCGGCTTCGGGGGGTCGCGCGGGTCGATCACGAAGTTGCCGGCGCCGTCCCGCGGCGGGTCGGGGTAGACGAGGGCGAAGGCCCGGTCGACGAACTTCCGGTAGAAGGGATACTCGGGGTGCGCGCTGTCGGCGTAGCGCTCATCGGCCACGAGCGGCTTGAGCGAGTCTTCATCGAGCGGGTCGGGAAACCGGTACATGCATCGTCTCCAGAGAGTGAACCTCATGGCGACGATGCGCGTGGACGGGCGCGGAATCAGCCCAAAAGTCTTGGAGTTTCTTAGGCCGTTGGAGAAGCGGCGAAAATTCCCGGTGGCACGCTTCGCTCAACGCCACTCGGTTCCGCTCAGCGCCGCTCAAATCCGCTCAATACGGCTTTCCGTCCTTGTGGCGGAAGGCCGGCGCCGGGGGCTTGAAGGACGCAAGCATGTCGATGTCGGAGCGCGCCGAATCGCGAATAGATTGCGATATTTCTCTTGGATCGAGTGTTCTCGCCGGCCACCTTCGAGTTGCCATAGTTCGATTGTTTCATGGCTCAAGAGACCGGCGATCGGACGACAACCCATGCGAGCACTTCATCGGATGAAAGCCACGGTAATCGCAGGACTCGGAGCACTCGCGCTCGCCGCCTGCGACGATGCGTCCGAGGTGCGCGTGATCGCGCCCGACGCGGCGACCTCCACCTGCATTGGCGACCCCAAGACGCCCGAATGCGCGGTTGAGACCTTGCTGGCTTGCCTGTCTCGGGATGACGGACGGCTGTGCGAGGTAGCGATACTTGGCGCCGAACATCAGCTGTGCAAGTACAGCCCCAGCTCGTGGGGATGTGAGGCATATGCGGGGAAGCTGGGACCTGGAATTCACAGTGACCAGGCGTTCGGATATGACGGGCTTTGGAGCTTTACCGGGGATGCCATTCACTATCGAATCACAGGCAAGACGTCGCTCGGTGATGCAAAGATAGAACCCATGGGAATCCGCGCCGAACCGATTGAAGGCCGCCCGTATGTCGAAATCGATGTCGACCGCTGGGTATGCACTTCGAAACAATCCGCCGAATTCGCAAGCCTCGATCCCGCCGTGCATTTGCCGATCGATGAACCCGGCATGACGCTTGCGCATTGGCTGCGCAGCCAATGGCGCCGCGCCGAGACGGTACTTTGGGAAATTAGGATATTCAAAGAGCCGTACAATTGGGTTTGGTACGACGTCGGCGCTGACTATTGCTGGGAGCGATTGAAGTATCGGGCGGTCGAACTCGACGGCGAATGGTTGATGGTCGAGTGGACGCTGGAAGGGCCCGGCGAATGCGAAGACCCATGCGGTTGTCCCCATTATCGGCGGCCTGCATTTCGAAAACTAAGTCCGGTGAACGCAGATCCACAGTGTATCCAAGTACCAATGACATGAGACAGCCGTCATCCGTTCCAACCAATGAAAGAACGTGATGCTCTATGGACCACCCTTTTTCATCAATCGAAACGGATCACGCGGGACATAGTGGGTTGTTAGGTCAGCCAGTGATTGGCGCGTCGTCACCGATCGGCCCAGGCTTTGCGGATTCCACACCTCAACATGTACATGGTTTGTCATGGACCGTTCGTGATGAGACGGATTTGCAATCCGCTGTTGACGCTCCAGGTCCGCGTAGACACCTGCAACATCTTCTGCGGTACCAATCGGTTGTCCGGCGCTTACCCTTGTCCCTGGCTGTAAACCCTGAGTGGCTTTCACGTAGAACATCCTTACGATCCGTCCATCGGGCGTTAGTATCTGAACGCCGGTCAGCCGACCATGCTTCTTCGGATCGTTCGGGTACGGGTCTTCCGTAACCGACAACACCGTGCCATCGACGAGACTGTAGACATCCTCGCCCGGTGCTGCCTCAAAATCTCCCCCCCGGTGCGGATGCGTACCGCGGCTGGCGCCAAAATGTCCCCAATCAAAATCGTCTTTCCCGCGTTGCTGGCCAGATTGTGTCGGCGATGCAATCGCGGGGTCGTTTTCATACAAGTCGAAGGCATGAAACGCGCCGTAGCCACTCTTAGTATCCTCACCTGAGTTGGGGGTTGTTACGCTTTTCAAGCCACTGCTAGTGCCAATTTGTGCGATATCGCCGATTTGACTGGGCTTACCTAGTTCCAGCGCCTCAGTCGGCAGATCGTTACGCTCCGGCCAATCGGCCAAATTAGCGACTTCGTCGGGCCCATTGGCTACCGACGTTATTCTCGTCCGGAGGGGGAACCGTCCGCCTCCCACGGCCTGAACTCCGCCCCGCCGGTGATCACTTGCGGCTTCGGGGGATCGCGCGGGTCGATCACGAAGTTGCCCGCGCCGTCCCGCGGCGGGTCGGGATAGACGAGGGCGAAGGCCCGGTCGACGAACTTCCGGTAGAAGGGATGCTCGGGATGCGAGGGGTCGCCGTAGCGCTCATCCGCCATGAGGGGCTTGAGCGCGTCTTCATCGAGCGGGTCGGGAAACTGGTACATGCATCGTCTCCTGGGAGCGGGTCTCCTGGCGACGATGCGCGCGGGTCAGCGCGAAATCAGCCGAAAAGTCTTGGAATTTCTTGGGTCCTCGAAGAAGCGGCAAAATTCTCGGCCGCCCCGCTCTCAATTGACCATAATCATATCCTTCGATGGTTCGCGGGACGGCCGACGGATAAGAATCCATGCGAGCATTTCAATGGTTGAGAGCAGCGGCAATCGCGGTGCTCACGCCACTCGCGCTCGCCGCCTGCGACGATGCGTCCGAGGTGCGTGTCATCACGCCCGACTCGGCCACATCCACCTGCATCGGCGACCCCAAGACGCCCGAATGCGCGGTGGAGACCATGCTGGCTTGCATTGCGCGCGCGGACGAGCGCCTGTGTGAGATCGCGCTGCGCGGACCCGAGGGTGCGCTGTGCCGCTTGTATTTCGAGTCGAAAAACGTCTGCAATTTTTTCCCCGACGGGATCGAGTATGACTCTCTTGGTCTTTTTTTCGGCGATGAAGAGCCGTGGGGGAAAGCTCTTTATCGCTTCAAGCGAATTGAAACAGTCCCCTCCGCTACAGTTGCGCCCAGTCTCGTGTACTTTCCAAAAGTGCCCGATCCGCGGGTCCTCGAAATCAGTGTGGACCGCTGGCTTTGCTACGACGTCGAAGGCGCCCCCTCACGAGCGCAAGAACCAAATGGCGCGATTTCGCATAGACTCGCCGGCCTGTTCCGACGTCTTCAGACGGTCATTTGGGAAATCGGTCTTTCGAATGAGCGACTGAGTAACTGGGTCTGGTACGAGGTCGGTTCCGATTACTGCTGGTATCCCCTCAAATATTGGGTTTGGCAGTTTCGCGATCACTGGATCGTCGTTCGTTGGACCCGCGAAGTCGAACCCAATTGCGAGTCGATCTATGGTTGCCCTGAAATGAAATGGCCGCCCTACCGGAAGATTCTCGACAACCCACCGGACTGACCCAAACTGAGTGTGGTCGACCGCTATGCGTCGCTGAAGGATTCCAGCGACTAAATTCATTGCCAACGCGCGACAATAGAATCGTCGGCTATTTTCCCGACCTGCTTCGCGACGAGGACGTCAACTATTGAAATGCGAGCCACGGGTCGCGCGCAATAAAATCTCGGCGAAGCTCGTTCTTCCTGTAGCCTCCACTTTTCACCGCAGCGGGTTTTCCGTCTTTTCTTTCCCAAACTTCAATGTGAATGTGATTGACCATGCCCTTATGACCGGCGGCACGGTCCTGAACTGTGCCAATTGAATTGCCCGCCGAGATTCTTTGGCCAGGTTTCATGGCCCGTGGGCTGCGGCATAGGAGATGCGGACAACTCTTCCGTCATCCGTGACGATCTCGATGCCTGTGAATCGTCCATCGCCATATGGATCGACGTCTACTCGCGTGATGACGCCATTGGCTGGACTCACGATATCTTTACCAGCTTTCGCGACAACATCCGTTCCTTCGTGGTCGTATTCGATGATGTTTCCCGTGTTCGGATCCCTGCTCGTTCTGGGATCACCCCGCATGCCCCCGCCATGCGAATCACGCCTGACCGTCAAGGGCCCGGCCAGAGGCGGGTGCATCCTTGGCAACGGATTCGTGTTGAACGCGCTCCCATAGCCTTCCCGTCTCGCATCACTCGACTGATCCGGGTCGTTATTCCCAAGCGAGGGGTCGGGCTGGGTGGTTTGACTGCCGATGCTCTGAGCCATATCTCCTGTCCCACCGAGTGAGAGCGCGTCACGCTCGTCGCTGTCATTGCGTGCCATGCGATCCTCTGGACCGTTGAATGGCTCGTTATTTTCATATGGCCTGAACGCCGCGCCGCCGGTGATCACCTGCGGCTTCGGAGGGTCGCGCGGGTCGATCACGAAGTTGCCGGCGCCGTCCCGCGGCGGGTCGGGATAGACGAGCGCGAAGGCCCGGTCGACGAACTTCCGAAAGAAGGGATGCTCGGGGTGCGAACTATCGCCGTAGCGCTCATCGGCCATGAGCGGCTTGAGCGAGTCTTCATCGAGCGGGTCGGGAAACCGGTACATGCATCGTCTCCAGGGAGTGGACCTCATGGCGACGATGCGCGCGGACGAGCGCGGAATCAGCCGAAAAGTCTTGGAATTTCTTAGGCCGTTGACTGAGCGGCGAAATTTCCCGCCGCCCCTATCCGCTCAACGCCGCCACCCTCCGATCGATCCCGCTCAGGACCGATCGAGTCCGCTCAGTATGGCTTGCCGTCCTTGTGGAGGAAGGCAAGCGGCGGCAGAGTAGCGCGGCCGCACCGCGCGCGCCAACACCGGGAGGGAGGGCGGTCATGCCAGAACGTCAAATCGTTCCCGCGCGGAAGGGCAAGGCGGTGCGCTTGAGGCGCGGCCAGCACTTGAAATGCATCAACACATACGGCACGCAAGTCATCGACATGTGGGCGTTCAATGCCGAGGACATGGGCGAGCTCATGTCGATGCACCACACGCATTCCTGTTTGAAGAAGCTGATGCCAGCGCCGGGCGAGCCGTTCTACACCTACACGCGCCGGCCGATCCTCACCGTGATCGAGGACCATTCGCCGGGCGTGCACGATACGGTGCTGCCGGCCTGCGACAAATTCCGCTATATCTGGGACGGGTATGAGGGCTATCACGACAGTTGCGGCGACAACCTCGCGGCGTCGCTGCGCGCGCTCGGGCTCGAGCCGCCGCGCTTCACGCCCCAGCCCTTCAACCTCTGGATGAACAATCCGATCGGGCAGAACGGCTCCATCGGCTACCTCCCGCCGGTGACGAAGCCGGGCGACTACATCGTGCTCAGGGCCGAGATGGATTGCATCGTCTCCATGTCCGCCTGCCCCTACGATCTCGCCGCTGTGGCGATCAACGGCGGCACGGTGCGCGACGTTCATTTCGAGGTGTATTGAGGGCCGAGCGCGCCGGCTTTTTGTGCGCAAGGCGGAACCCCATCCTCACTTCGCCATAATCGCATCGTTTGATCGCTTGAGGGACGGCCGCCGGATAAGAACCCATGCGAACACTTCATCAGTTGCGGGCAGCGGCGATCGCCGCGATCGGCATGCTCGCGCTCGCCGCCTGCGACGACGGGCCCGAGGTGCGCGTCATCACGCCCGATTCGGCGACCTCCACCTGCATCGGCGACCCCAAGACGCCCGAATGCGCCGTGGAGACGGTGCTTGCTTGCATTGCGCGTGTCGACCTGTCGCTCTGTGAGCTTGCCATTCACGGTGCGGGCGGTTCGATCTGCAAGTCCCACCCGGAATTGGGACCGTGCGCGACGTATCTCGATGAACTCGCAGGTTCCGCTCAATACTTAGCGGCGGTCGGACGGGCGTCGGAGATCTCGAGTTATGATCCGCGCGGAATGTATGTCGAAATGATCGAGCTGGAGTCATGGCCCGCGCCGGTTTGGTCGAAACACTCGTACAGGATTCGCCGGATTGGAGAGGTCGAGGACAAAGTCGAGTTACACAAA
>JBGPGW010000132.1:0-9452 GCA_041484095.1 Alphaproteobacteria bacterium
CGTTTGTTCTACCACCGCGGACGGTATGCGATCGCGTCGGCCTGGATCGAGCGGTGCATCCGTGACGGAGTCTTCACGATCAACATGGCGCCCTGGTATATGGACTGCATGTACAAGTTGCGGCGCTACGCGGAGCTGCGGAGCTTTGCCAGGCAGCATTTGGCGGAGCTGTCGCGCCTCGATCTTTTCCCGATTCGGGTGATGGAAACTGTTCGCCTGTGGTCGTCCGACGGAGCGGTCGAGGCGGCGTCGGAATGAGAGCGCAGGGTTTTTCGCGCCGTTTGGCACGGCTTGGCGGAGTGCTCGTCGCCGCATGTCTCTTTAACGGCGCTAATGCGGCCGAACGCGTGAGTTCTCTGGTGCTGTCCAAGCCCTGGGTCGTCTATTACGCCGACAAGGCTCCCCTCGAAGCCTTCGCGTCCTATGGCCTGGTGGTGCTCGACAGCGAAAACCATCCGCCGCTCCAGCCCCTCAGGGCTCAGGGCAAGACGCTTCTCGGCTACATCAGCCTTGGCGAGGTCGAGCAGCACCGGTCCTGGTACACGAAGGTCCGGCAGTGGGGCGTCTTGAAGGACGAGAATCCCAACTGGAAGGGCAGTTACTTCGTCGATATGCGCGACTCGCGCTGGTCTAGCCTCGTGATCGAGACCCTGGTGCCGATGATCTTGAAGCGTGGTTTCCACGGCATATTCCTCGACACCCTCGATAACCCGATCCATCTCGAAAGCATAGAACCGCAGAAAAACAAGGGCATGACAGAGGCCGCGGCACGGCTCGTTCGCGCCATCCGACAGCGCTTCCCGAACATGCCCATCATGATGAATCGCGCCTACCAGCTCCTGCCCGAGGTCGAGCGCGAGATCGACATCGAACTCGGCGAGTCGGTTTATGCGGACTTTGACTTCGGCAAGAAAGTCTACCGTCGCGTCAATCCGGCGGACTATGAGCAGCAGGTGCTATGGCTCAAGGCGGCCACGATTCGGCAGCCAGCCTTGCGTGTCATGACACTCGATTATTGGAATCCGGACGATGCGGTGGGAATCCGGCAGATCTACGCGGCCGAGCGCGCCAACGGCTTTTCGCCTTACGTGGCGACGGTCGAGCTGGACAGAATCGTGACGGAGCCGTCGCCATAGCTCGGCGTCGATCGGGAGGCGGCGGAATAATGCTTCGTTAACCATTATTGTCATGTGATACCAAAGCTCTCGGAAGGGGCTGGGGTCGACCGTCTTCACGGCCCGGTCGTGCCGTTCCGGACCGGTTCGTGAGCGCGCAGGCGGTAGGCATGTCCGACGTGAAGAACGCCATGACGAGAGCCGCCCGCCGCCCGGTAGGCGCGGTGCGTGGCCTCACGCGCCCTTACTATATTGCCGTTGCTCTCATTGTCGGCGTCGGGTTGCTCCTGGCCTACCTTCTTCTGCCGCGCGAACAGGAACTCGCGTTCATGGAGATGCAGAATCAGGACTTTACGGCCGCGCGCGAGGCCTATGAGTCGCAACTCGCCGCCGAGAACCTGACATCCGGCGTCATCGTTCCCTTGGCGGAGATCTACGAGCACTTCGGCAACATCGAGGGCGCGACTTCGCTGTTCGAGCGCTATGTCGCGAAACATCCGGATAACGTCGATGCGTGGCAGCGTCTCGCGCGTTACTACGAGGATGCGCAGAACGTGGCCGGGCGGCGCCGGTCCCTTGAGGAGATCGATCGTCGTGCGCCCACCGCAGTCAATCTGAGAAACCTGATCGAGCTCTATCGCTCCAGTGGTGATGGTGTGGCATTAGAGCAGGCGCTATCCCGTCTCGTAAGAACCTTTGCCGCGACCCCTGACGAAGTGACGGAACTCGCGATGATCACGGCCTCGCATGGCGGGTTTGCCGAAGCCGTGGAGCTTCTCTCGCGTCTCGAGGCGGCGAGCCAACAAGGGCTCGACGACAACGCGGCAGGGCTTCTCGCCGCGCTGCGGCTGGATCTGCAGCGAGCCGACGACGCCGTCAGAGGGGCAAGCGCCTATCTCGGGCGGCGACGCACGCCCGAATCAATCGCTGCCCTTGCGAATCTGTTTCGCGGCAAGGGGCGCGGGGATCTCGCGCTCACGCTGATCGAGCCGTTCGGGGCGCTCGCGGATAGCAGTCCTCTTCTTCTGGGGACGCTGATCGATCTCGAACTGGCGGCGGGCCTGGCTCCTGACGCGTATGCACGCCTTGGCCGGCTCGAGACCGAGAATCGCCTCCCGTCTGTGCTGTATGCGAGTTTTCTGGAACTGGCCATCGAGGCCGGCGACTTGCAGCGGGCAGAGGATTTCCTGGCACGGACGAAGCCCGGCGCGCTGTCTGCCGATACGGTCGCCAATCTCGTTGGCGCTCTGATTGCGACCGGCGATGCCGCGCGCGCGCAAGCCATCGTGGCGCGGACGGGCGATGACATGCTGGCCGACCGTCCCATGCTCGGGGTGGAGCTCGAGCTGGCGCGCGGTGATCGGGCGGCGGCTGAGCGGTGGGCAAAGCGGGCCGAGGCGCATCCCGCCTTGCCGGCGAGCGAACGCGTGGCGCTCGCGGGGTATTGGGCGGATGTCGGCCGACGGGTGGAGGCACGCCGTCTCGCGCTCGTGCTCACTGGGGATCCAAGCACATCCGTTGAGGATATGCCCTCACTTGCCGCTCTCTTGGCGAGAATTGGTGCGACGCCGTCCGATGTGGCTTTGTTTGAGCAGCTCAAGCGACGCAATCCTGCGCTTCCGGTGCAGGCGGCCTGGGCGATCGTGGCCAGCGCAGCCGGCAAAAGCGCCGATGTCAAGGAATGGTTTACCGACACTCTTCCGGGGATCACCAACCAAGCTATGCTCATCAGTCTCTTCTCTGCGGCCCGGGCGGGAAAGCTCTCCGCCATGGCCCTCTCCGTCGCAGAGCGCTTGCATGTGCTCGGTGATACGCCGCGCAACACAGTGCTTCTGGCCGAAGCCCTCACGGGTGCCGGGCGGGCCAAGGACGCGCTGCCGCTCCTCCGTCCGCTTCTCCCCGGCACGCGCGATGTGCAGCGGGCCTATCTCTCGGCCCTTGCCAGTGCGCATGTCGCCGGCGCTCCGCTGCGCGAGGAGCTTGTCGCCTTTGCCGCCAAGTTGCTCGGCGATCCCGCTCTCACGCCGGTGGAGCGTGGCGAAATGGCCAATGCTCTCGTGGAAGCCGGCGCCTATGATGTGGCTCTTCCGATGCTGGCGGCGCTTGCGCGCGCGCGAGGCGAGGAGTGGTTCTTCGCTTTTCTCGATGCGTCGAAGAAGGCCAAGCGCAGGGATGAGGCGATTACCTTTCTCCGCACCGAGTTGGCGCGTACCGATCTCACGCGGGCGCAGCGGGAGGAACGTCTCTATGCGCTCATCGATGTCGCGGGTGGCCAGGTGGCGCTGCCCTATCTCGAGTCCTTCGCCAATTCCTATGGCGGCGACTGGGTGTTCGGCTACGAGGACGCGCTCATCAAGAACGGTCAGGAAGGCCGATACCTGGACTATCTCGTCAAGCGTTCCGAGCGGGCCGATATATCTGTCGCCGAGCGTCGCGACGCGGCCTTCCGCCTGCTCAAATCAGGGCGAAAGGCCGCTGCCGAGCGAATTTTCATGTCGCTCGCTCGCGATGGCGCACCGAACAGCGAGGATGTCAGCCAGCTTCTTTATCTATGGGGCCCGCGGCCGAATGCGGCCGCGCTCGACTGGCTCGAGGGCCGGGCGCGCATGGCGACGGGTTCCGCGCGGGCCGGGTGGTTGGTCCATCTGGTCGATGTTGGCGCCGGTGAACGCGTTGTGCGGCTTGCCGAGGCATCGGGCGGACAAGCTGCTGTGGACGAGGCAACGTACCAGGCGTATCTGGAAGCCCTCGCCGCCACGCGCCGGCTCGATCGGTTGGCCGCGGCGCTCAGGGCGCGCATACCGGGAGAAAGCGATCCAAATCGATTGCGTGACATGGGCCGGGTGGCATCGGACAGCGGGCTTGTGAGCGAGGCGCTTCTCGCCTACCAGCGTCTCCTCGCCCAGAAGCCCGATGACCGGGCGGCCTTGCGTGCGGCGGGTCTCACGGCCCTATCGCAACGCCGCTATAGCGAGGCGCGCCAGCATCTCGAGCGCTATGTAGGCTCCGGCGAAAGCGATCCCGATGTTCGCTACGTTTACGCTGAGGCACTGTCGGCGCTCGGCCAACGTGACCAGGCTACGACCGAATACGCTCGCGCCCTCAGGGATATCGATGCCGTCGCAAAGCCGAGCTTCCAGATTCGCCTTGTCCGCGCGAATATTCTGCAGCGGCTTGGCCGGACGGGCGAATCCATCGCCGCCTTCGAGGCGCTGCGGGTCGAGCGCCCCCATGATCCCGAGCTTCGCGCCGACATGGCGTCAGCACTGCTCCAGAGCAAGTCATACGATCGTGCCAAGCAAGTTCTCTCGACGCCCTAAATGCCTCGCCTGTCTCGCGGCAGCGATCGTTGTCGGCGTGTTGCCGGCGATGGCCACCCGCTTGGCCGACGCGCAAGCGCGAGAGGGGCGCGTGCCCGGTTTTCACGTCGAGGTGGCCGAGCGGGCCCAGGCGTCGAGCGGATCGGACTCCGGCGTCTCGGATCGGCCTCGCGAGGCCGAGCAGGGTATGACGGCGCTGGCTGCGGCGGAGGCCGATCCGAGCGTAAAGATAAAGGCAAGCATGCAGTCCGATCGTGCAGTCATCGTCCTGATCTGGCCCGAAGCGCCGAAGGTCGAGCACAGCGTCGCGGGGCGTGAGATCATTCTGCACTTTGACCGTGAGCTGCGAGCACCCGACCTTCTGAGCCTCGTGGACCCGACGAATGACTGGCTCGAATCGGCAACGCAGGGTTATGACTCGCTCTTGCTGCGGGCGGCGCTCGATGTCGCCTATACCGTCGAGATTGTCGGGACCGAGCTGCGCATCACATTGACGCGCAGCGCCGCGTCTGCAGCGCCGCCGGGTGATGCCCAGCGCCTCGCTGCGGAACAGCGGCTGAGACTCCTCGAAATTGAACTGAAAGCACGGACGGAGGGTGCCTTCGCGGCGCGGCCGGACGCCGAGCAAACGCTCGCGGCCGATCCGAATTCAACGGAGGCCATGCTGGTATTTGCCGATGCCGAGACACGGCTCGGCAATTGGCAGAGTGCGCTCGATCTCTATCGGCGGTTCCTCGATTCGGCACCCGGCAGTCTCGACGTGCTGAATGCCCAGAAAGACCTCAAGCGCGAGCACGGGCCGCAGATTCGTGCCGATGCCGCGCGCCAGGTCGTCGCCGGCGCCGACACGCAATATATTTACCGCCAGCAGGGACGCGTCAATCCTTGGTCGCGCGGCGAGCTTGGCGTCGACTGGGAAATTCGCCAGATCCGTTCGCCCTCGGCGATCCGCCTCAATGGCGAGGACGCGCCGTTTGACGGCGTTCGTCAGCGAGCAGAAATCTACGGCCAACATAATTTTGACGCGGAAGCCATCACGGTGCGCGGCGCGCTGCTGTCTGGCGCAGGAACAGCCGGCATGGCGGCCCGGGGCGAAGTGCGGCGCGATCAGAACCGGACGGCGCTCGGTATCGAATTCCACCGTGCATATTGGGACTATGTCGCCGGATTCACGAACGAGGGCCGGCGTGACCGGGTCGCCCTTCAACACGCGCGCGCGTTCGGTGCGGACGAGCGGATTCTCGGCGACCTCAACATGGCGATGAACCGCTACGGGGTGCGCGGCGACGACGATGTCGCGACGTCGTTCCAGCCGACCGCCGACCTCGCCTATGTCCTGATCAAGGGGTTTCCCACGGTGACGCTCAATTACAACCTCGACGCCGAATACCGGTTCGGCCGTGAAACGCGGATCGGCCCAGGCGGCGTGCCGTACACACCGCTGCCGATCGCAAGCCGCGAGGTGCACAGCGCTCTCGTCGGCGTCTCGGGGCAGCCATGGGAGTATGTGCGGTTCTCGAGCTTCGCCGGCTACGGACAGGACCGCATCAACACTGGTGACAAAGGACCGCGATATGGGGCGGAATTGGTGATATCGCCGCATGAGTATTTCGAATTCGGCCTCAACTTTCTTTACGCCCAAGCCTCGAGCCGGGGATCGGGTGCCGTATTCTCGCGCTATGGCGCGCATCTCCTGGCGCGATTCTGATGGGAGTACGGCCTTGTTCGTCCGCCTCCACGGTCATCAATCGTCAGTCAGATAAAGCCAGGACGCGACGGCACGCATGACCAGCACTGTAGCGACCGATCCGGCCGATATTTGCCTGGTGCTCGAAGGGACCTACCCCTATGTCGCGGGGGGCGTTTCGACATGGACGCACGATCTCCTGCTTACCCATCCCGATCTGCGGTTTCATCTCGTGTCCTTGCTTCCAACGCGCGAGGACCGCGAACCGCGTTACGTCGTGCCGTCGAATGTTATCGGCATGGACCACATCTACATTCAGGAGATACCGGTTGGTAACCGCGGGTTGCCGGGCAGTCCTCAACTCTTCGAGACGCTCGAGCGGGCTCTGATGCAGGTGCAGTCGCCGCTCGGCGGCCATGCCGAACTGGTTGCGATCATGAAGGCGCTGCGCCCCCAGCGCGACGCGTTGGGGCGCCGATTGCTGCTCAATTCCGAGGCGGCATGGGACATGCTGGTCCGCATGTATGAGGCGCGCTTCTCGACCAGTTCGTTCCTCGACTACTTCTGGTCTTGGCGCGCTCTCGTGGGAGGCCTGTATTCGGTCATGCTGCCGTCGCTGCCATCGGCGAAGGTCTACCACACGGCTTCGACGGGCTATGCGGGTCTTTTTGCCGCGCGTGCGCGAATCGAAACGGGTCGCCCGGCACTCGTGACCGAACATGGCATCTATACGAACGAGCGGCGCATCGAGGTCGCCATGGCCAATTGGTTGTTCGAGGGGCCGAGCGAAGGCCTCCATGTCGATATAACGCGCCGCAACCTGAAAGACATGTGGACGGACACCTTCGCGAGCTATTCGCGCGCATGTTACGCCGCGAGCGAGCGCATCATCACGCTGTACGAGGGCAACCAGCAGTTCCAGCTCGATGATGGTGCGGCGCCGGGCAAGCTCGCGATTATCCCGAATGGCATCGCCGTCGACCGTTATGCGCCGCTGCGACGAAGCGGGGCCGCGCCGCGGGATGGCGGGCGTCCGCCGCACATTGCTCTCATCGGCCGCGTCGTGCCGATCAAGGACGTGAAGACATTCATTCGTGCGTGCGCCATGATCCGAGACCAGATCGCGGATATCAAAGCCAGCGTCGTCGGGCCCACGGACGAGGATTCCGACTATTTTGCCGAGTGCCGGCAGCTGGTCGCACGGATGGGCCTTGAATCAGTCATCACCTTCACCGGACCGGTTCGCCTCGATCAATTTCTCGGTCAGGTGGATGTCCAGGTTCTGACGAGTATTTCGGAGGGGATGCCGCTCGTCGTGCTCGAAGCGGGAGCGGCGGGCATTCCCTCGGTCGTGACCGATGTGGGCGCCTGCCGTGAAATGATTCTCGGCCGGCGCTCTGAAGCGCCCGCACTTGGTCCGGCGGGCGCCGTGACGCCGCTGTCCAGTCCGAGGGCCACGGCCGACGCCTGCCTTGCGTTGCTTGCCGATCGCGATTGGTATCTGAGCTGCAGCGCTGCGATGCGCCAGCGTGTGCGGCGGTACTACAACAAGACGGACCAGGATCGCGCCTACCGGGCGCTCTATGACGAGTACATGGCCTTGCCGGATATGGCTCCGCCGACCGTCGAGAACGCGTCAGCCCAGGCCGCGGAGTAGACCATGGCTGGCATCGGTTTTGCGCTCAGAAAATTGGTCCGGCAAGATGACCTCATCGGCATCATCCAGGGATATGGCCATTCGGCCCTCGTCGCGACGGGGCCGTGGCTTTTGACCGTCATTTCTCTCGGTTCGATTTCCTTTTTCACCGCCGGCATTGCGACGACGGACGATCTCATCGCCTTCCGGCTCATCGTTATCTACAACTTCGCGTTCTCACTGGTGTTGACGGGGCCGGTGATGATGATCGCCACCCGTTATCTCGCGGACATGATTTTCCTGAAAAAGGTGGACGGTGCCGTCGGCATGTTCCTGGGTGCGTTGGCACTCTCGTACGGGACGCAACTCGTCATCGTGGCGCCGTTCTATCTCGCCTTTGTTGAGATCGATCTCGGCCTTCGGTTTCTCGCGATCTTCAATTATCTCATCATCACGGGCATCTGGCTGGTGAGCGTGTTCCTCACGGCCTTGAAGGACTATGCCTCCATCACGCGCGCCTTCGGCGTTGGGATGCTGGTCGCGGCGCTCGCCGCCGTGATGCTGTCCTATGATTGGGGCACCGCCGGGTTGCTCGTGGGGTTTACGCTGGGTCTTGCCATCATTCTCTTTTGGCTCATCGCGCGCGTGTTCATCGAATATCCCTATACGGTGAAGGACCCCTTCGGCTTCGTCTCATATTTCCGTCGCTACTGGGAGCTGGCGCTGGTCGGACTCATGCAGGGCGCGGCGATCTGGGTCGACAAGTGGATCATGTGGTTCTCGCCTGAGCGCGAGGTCCTGCCGACTGGCTTCATTTCCTATCCGTTCTATGACACGGCATCGTTCATGGCCTATCTCACCGTCGTGCCGGCGATCGCCGGATTCGTGGTTTCGGTCGAGACTGGATTCTTCGAAAAGTATCTGCGTTTCTATCGAGACATTCAGCGTCACGCGACGCTCGGCCAAATCATCGACAACCAGCGAGCATTGGTCGCCGCAGTGCTGCGGGGCCTACGCAATCTCGTGATCTTGCAGGGCAGCATCACATTCGTGGTCATCGCGCTGGCGCCGCGTCTTTTTCAGGCGACCGGCGTTCCGATCGCGGAGATCGCCATGTTCCGAATCTGCGTGCTGGGCTCGTTTTTCCACGTGCTTGCATCATGTCTTGCGGTCATTCTTGCCTACTTCGATCTCAGAAGGGCGATGTTGTCTGTCTATGGGGTGCTCTTCACGACCAATGGAGTGTTCACCGTCGCCTCGATCGGCCTGGGGTTCCCTTATTACGGCTACGGCTTCTTCCTTTCGGCGCTCATCACCTTCGGGTTCAGCGTCATCCTGGTGGCTCACTATCTCGGTCAGCTGCTGTTCCTCACTTTCGTGCGGAACAACACCTCCGTCGAATAGAGCGCGCGTTGCGCTGAAGCTAAGTCGTCGCTACCCTGGGCCGAACGCGTCGGGGATCGAGGAGGGGATTTATGCGGATCAGGGTGTTGCTTCGGGCCGTTCTCGTCGCCGGCGTTGCCTTATCCGCCCCGGCCGCCGCAAAGGTCGAAGGGAATACCATCGTCCTCGGCGCGGCGGTCTCCGTCACTGGTAAGTTTTCGATCGATGGTCAGCACACGAAGAATGGCTACGACCTCGCGGTCAAGCGCGTCAACGAGCAGGGCGGCGTCAAGGTCGGCGGCAAGAGCTAC
>JBGPGW010000133.1:0-9367 GCA_041484095.1 Alphaproteobacteria bacterium
CGGTCCCATGGTCTTCGATTCCGCGGGCAAGGACGCGCCCGGCGGCGGGCTGTCCAATCAGACCTTGCGCGACGTTTCCGTCCCGACCGTCATCCGCCCGCCGTCGAACATGCCGGGCGGCGGGGCCCCGCCGAAACTGGGCGGCGGCAGCACGTTCAAGAAGTAGAGTCTGTGTTGTCCATGCGGCTCATTATCGGGAAGGGAAACCGAAGAGGAGACGATTGAGCGCGACGCGCAAGCGCTCGGCCATTAACGGCCATTGAAAGGACTTTCCCGCGGCCGGCGCCGCCGCGCGCGATCGATGCGTCACGCATCGCCTCGGCCCCTCGTCGGTGGAGCGGCGTCGAAGGAATGGGGTGACGCCGTTCCGAGCCAGTCGCGCGGGTTTGGGGCGCCACTAAGGCGACGGGCCGCGCATCATCATGGGGTGACCGTCAGCGTCGTCCGCATGCCGGCGGCGAAGTGGCCCTCCTCATTGCAGAACAGAACGTAGCGGCCGGGCTTCAAGGTTGCCGTCCACTTCTTGGTCTTGCCCTCACGGATTTCGCCGAACTCCTTCATGCCCTTGAGCTTGTCTTCGTCGACCTTGGCACCGGCCCGTTTCACCGGAAACTGCTCGAACGCCATGTCTGTCTTCACGATCAGGAACTCATGCTCCATGACATTCGAGGTATTGGTGACGGCGAAGGTGACCTTGCCCGCTTTGACCTCGCCAGCGCTGAGCGTGATGCCCTGTGTCCCGTCGGGTTTTTCCCACAGATCGACTTTGACCGAACCATCGGCGAACGCAGGCGCACACACCGCGCCGGCCATCGCCGCCGCCAATGCCAGACGACGGACGATTCTCAAAACATTGAATAGAAACCACTCGCGTTTCATCGAAGCCAACCTTTCTTTGAGAAGAGGCCTCGGCATTTCTTTGAGAAGAGGCCTCGGCATTCGCGGCCCGATCCGCCGCTGCCGGATGACGTCACATAACACTCATTCTCCGGCGACGTCGTTGATCCGGATCATATGCGCCGCCGTCCGTCGGCCCGATTCGGACCGGGCGCGCGGCGGACCAAAGGGCCGCGCGCCATTCGCGGCATGCGGCAGGAGCAACCATCCAAGCGGGCGCGCGAATGCGGGGCGGCTTTACGTCGCAACGGGCCACCCGCGCCCTTGGTCGTCGTATAACGCACGGCGTCCAGGCCAACCGCCGCGGCGATTAGGCGATCGACGGGGCGCCGAGAGGCTGCGGTTCTCCGTTCTAGAGAGCGCTGCCGGCACCGAGCACGGTCTCTTGACCGTTCTCTTGGGCGCGAGATTGCCGTGATCGTAGGCCCAAGCGGTCACCTGGCTCCGGGCCAGGTAACCGGTTGAACCGCGTCGCCGCTACGAGCGCATCGCCGTCGTGATCGACTCCCGCAGGATGGAGACGATGCGATCGAGCGACTCGGTCGGCGTCATCAATGGCGGCGCCACGCAGATCGTATCGCCGATCGCGGGATCGGCGCCGCCCCCGCGGATCCGGGTGAGGAGACCGCGCTTCAGCGCCTCGCGCACGACCTTGGCCCCGAGCCCGATCGCGGGCTTCTTCGTGTCCTTGCTCTCGACCAACTCGACCCCGCACATCATGCCGAGGCCGCGCACGTCGCCGACGGAGGCGATGTCCCGAAAACTCTCGAGACCCGCGAGAAGCCGCCGTCCCATGATCGCGGCGCGCTCGACGAGGCCCTCCCTCTCGATGATCTCGACGTTGCGGAGCCCCACGGCGCAGCACACGGGGTGACCGGAATAGGTGGCGGCGTGCATGAACTTCTGGTCCGCAGGCGCTTCCTGCATCGCCTTGTGGACGCGCTTGGAGACGAGCACGCCGCCCAAGGGCAGATAGGCGCTCGTGACACCCTTCGCGAAGGTCGTGAGGTCCGGCTCCACACCCCAGTGGCCGAGCGCGAACCAGCGGCCCGTGCGGCCGAAGCCCGTGATGACCTCGTCCGTGATGAGCAGCACGTCGTGCTTGTCGCAAATCTGGCGCAGACGCGGGAAATAGGTCGCGGGCGGCACGATGACGCCGCCGGCACCCATCACGGGTTCGGCGATCACGGCGGCCACGGTTCCGGCGCCCTCTTTGAGGATCGCCGCTTCGAGCGCGTCGGCCGCCTCGATGCCGGGATCGCCGTTGCCGGGCCAGCGGTAGGGGTAGGGTGCTGCGACCTGAAGGAAGTTCGGCACCAAGGGGCCGAACATCTTGTGGTAGACGCCCATGCCCGTGGCGCTCATCGCGGCCATGGTCACGCCGTGATAGGCGTGAACGCGAGAGAAGATCTTCACCTTGTCGGGCTTGCCGCGCACCTTCCAGAAGAAGCGCGCCATCTTGAACGCGGATTCATTCGATTCCGCACCGGCTGTCGTGAAATAGACAGCCGAGGTGTTTGAATACGCGATCTTGACGAGCTTCTCCGCGAGCTTGATCGCCGGGATATTGGTCGCACCGGAATAGGCGGAGGCGAAGCCGAGCTTGCCCATCTGCTCGGCCGCGACCGTGCCGAGTTCCTTGCGGCCGTGGCCGGCGTTCACGTTCCAGAGACCCGAGAGGCCGTCGATATACTCCTTGCCCTCCGAATCGCGCAGCATCTCGCCATGACCTTCCATGACGATCATGGGGTTCTCGTTGTCCTTGGCGAAGTGCAAGGGATGGATGATGTGTTGCTGGTCGGCTTCGATAAGGGCGCGTGCGGCTTCCATGGGTTCAGTCCTCCCGGCGTGAGGTTTGGCTTCGTCCCCCGGCGACCGAGGGCGTGCGCTGCAGGTATGGCCGGGAGTTTAAACGATATGAGGCTTGGAGCCAGCCCCTCCGGAATCAGGGGGGCGCGCGGCGGGCGATCGTTCGGGCTAGCTCCGGCAGAGTTCTGCCGCGGCGGGCCCGTCGCGTCGAGCGACGATAGTCCGGCATCGGCGGCCGAGGCGCGCCAATGGCGGCATTCCCCGTCGCGACGAGGCGCCTGAGCAGCTTTCGCCGGGCGCAAGCATGACTCGGTTGAGTGCCGAGCCGATGCTTACCGCTCCGACGTTCAGACAAGCAGTAAAGAAGGAGGACTCGCGCGCGAGGCTTATTTGTGCCCGTTCGGACTTGCGTCGCGAAGAGAGGTCACAGGCGCTAACGCCGCCGAGACCGTTCAGACCGCCTTGAGATTTTCCGCCGAGCTCTTGCCACGCTTGGGGTCGTGCTGCTCCTCATAGGAGATCTTCTGACCTTCGACGAGTTCGCGAAGTCCCGCGCGCTGAACTGCAGAGATATGGACGAACACGTCCTGACCACCGTGATCCGGCTGGATAAATCCGAAACCTTTGACGGTATTGAACCACTTGACTGTACCGACAGGCATTTTCCTTGCTCCGATATTAAGGGGGCGACGCAACATGCTGCCGCCTTGTGACGTATTACACAAGCCAATATCCCAGCTTGAGAGCCATGTCGAGCAGACTCGCCTTGTATCGGGCGGGGAGGCGTCGAATTTTGGGGCGGCCCGAATGGGCCTCGAGGGACCGATCCGGCCCGTGCGGCGTCGCGTTTAGGCCGGCGCGTCGCGCGCGGGAAATCTCCCGGCGCCGCGTGCGAACTCCGATTCAGCCGACAAACCGGCGCGGACGCGGTAATATGTTAAGATTCGTTTTCACTCGTAACTATCGGGAATCATGCAACTCCGATAGCCTGCGGCGGCATTGTCCTTGTATTCGGCCGTCCAAACCGTCAGCTTACGGGATGTAGCGCTTCCATCGGGGTCAGCGTGCGTCCAATTCGGCGCGGTGATCCGATCCGGTCTTCCCTGTCGAAGGAATAGCGACGACATTTGCGGGATCGGCCGTCTTCGGCGTTCCCGTGGTTTGAGCAAGCCGGCGTTTCGCGGTTAGGAGAGTAGATTTGCCTAGGGAAAAGTCGAACGGGCGCGCGGGCACGGCAATCGAAGCCGTGCTCCCCAGGGCGGCTGATGCTCTTTTCGATGCCGATCGCGGTGTGGTCGAACTCCCGCCGATTCGTGCGTCCCGCAACCGAGGACGCTAAGCAGCCATGGCCATCCTGGATAAACTGCATTCGCTGACCTCTGACGAGTTGGCCAGCCTCAAGATCAACGCGGAGCGTCTCGGGCTGAGCGGCACGGTGAAGGAGAAAGCCGCGGCGTCGACGCTCTTGCCCGCGATCGCGGCGGAAGTGGCGACGCGGAAGGTGCGGGCGACAGCTGAACGCTCCGAGCTCAAGAAACAGATGCAGGCCGCCAATGTCAAATCCGAGCAATAGAGAGATCGAGCGGTACGCCATGCGAAGGAAGGAAGAATCCGTAATGACGGATTGGAAGTTCAAGGTCGGCCAGAAGGTCCGCTTGATTCCGCAAGCCTGGGACCTGACCGCGCCGCCCGGCGACTTCCTCATCGTGAGCCTCCTGCCGAAGGAGGGCAACGACAACCAATATCGCATTCAAAGCGTTTCGGACGGCCACCATCGGGTCGTTCGGGAAGGCCGCCTGGCTTGAGCCTGGGGATCACGCCGCCGGAGGCGACATCGCGCGCGGTGGCCTCTGACGCCGCGGGAGGGCGCGCGGCCCTGCGTCGGGTGACCTCGCGCTATCAGGCGCCGGTTCTCAGCACGAGTCTCTGGCAACTCGTCTCGACCTTGGGGCCGTTCGTCGCCATCTGCGTCGCCATGTATTTGAGCCTAGGCGTGTCGTATTGGATCACGCTCGGTCTTTCGCTTCTCGGCGCCGGGTTCGTCGTCCGGATCTTCATCATCCAGCACGATTGCGGGCACGGCGCGTTCTTCCGCTCCCGGCGCGCCAACAACATCGTCGGCTCGCTGTGCGGTCTCCTGACGCTCACGCCCTACGCGCACTGGCGCCGCCAGCACGCCGGCCACCACGCGATGTGGAACAATCTCGACCGGCGCGAAAGCGGCGTCGATATCTACTCGACCTGCCTGACCGTCGCGGAGTATCGCGCGCAGAGCGGCCTGCAACGCGTGCGGTACCGGTTTCTCCGTCACCCCGTCGTTTCCCTCATCGCCCTGCCGCCCCTCATCTTTCTCGTGCTGTACCGCATGCCCTTCGACACGCCGGCGGACTGGAAATGGGAGCGCTATTCCGTTTACGGCACCAACGCGGCGGTCGCGGGAGTCGTGGTCGCGCTCGGATTGCTCCTCGGCTTCGGCCCGGTGGTGCTGGTCCAGCTTCCCATCATCGTCCTGGCCTCCATCATCGGCGTCTGGCTGTTCTCGGTGCAGCATCGCTTCGAGGGCGTGGCGTGGATGCGGCAGGACGACTGGCGTCCGGACGTGGCGGCGCTGAGGGGATCGTCCTATCTGCGCTTGCCGCGGGTGTTGCAGTGGTTCACGGGCAACATCGGCTTCCATCACATTCACCACCTCAATCCCAGAATCCCGAACTACCATCTCGAGCGCTGCCATGAGGCGATGGCGAACGTCCCGACGCTGACCTTGTGGGGGGGATTGCGCTCGTTCCGCTTTTCGCTGTGGGACGAGGCGATGGAGAAGATGGTGACGTTCAAGGACGCGCGCCGGCTGCGCGGCCCTGCGGCGCGAGCGAGTGCTGAGAGCGGCTAGCCGCCGGCCATGCGCGGCAGGATGAACACCTCGCTGCCGGGTGAGATCGGCTGGAACCAGTCGTCGCGATAGATCTGGCCGTCGACCGCCACCGCGACGCCGCGCTCCAGGATCGGCTTCAACTTCGGATGATCCTCGCCGAGGCGCAAGAACAGCTGGTGGATGTTCGCCGCGTCGATCTCGAATACCGTCTTGCCGCCGGTGGCCGCCTTGAGCGAGTCCGACAACACGACATGAACCATCAACGCCTCCTGGGCGAGGCTCCTTCCATGGCCTTGAGCACGCGGGGCGGCGACATCGGCAAGGCCGTGAAGCGCACGCCCGCGGCGTTTGACACGGCGTTGGCGACGGCGGCCAGCGGCGGCACGATCGACGTCTCGCCGACGCCGCGCACGCCGTAGGGATGGCCCGGATTGGGCACCTCGACGATGACCGTGTCGATCATCGGCAGGTCCGAGGCGACGGGGATGCGATAGTCGAGGAAGCCGGCGTTCTGCAGCCTTCCGTCCTTGCCGTAGACATACTCCTCGTTGATCGCCCAGCCGATGCCCTGCGTGGCGCCGCCCTGGTACTGGCCCTCGACATAGCTCGGGTGGACCGCCTTGCCGGCGTCCTGGACGACGGTGTAGCGCTTGATCTGGACGCGGCCGGTCTCCCGATCGAGCTCGGCGTCGGCCATGTGGACGGCAAAGCTCACGCCCGCACCGCCCGCATTGACCTCGTAGTGGCCCGCGATCGGCCCGCCCGTCTTGCCGGCCGTGCTGGCGATGTCCTTCAGCGACAGCGGCTGGAAATTGCCGGCATTCGGGCCCGATGGCTTGGCGTAGCCTCCCTCCCAGGTTACGGCGTCGACCGGGATGTTCCAGGTCTTCGCCGCGCGGGCGCATAATTTGGCGATCGCATCGCGCGCGGCGGCGATCGTCGCGAGGCCGGTCGAGAAGGTGACGCGGCTGCCGTCGGAGACGTCGTTGTATCCGAGCGAGCTGGTGTCCGCGATGATGGTCCGGACCTTGTCATAGCCGATGCCGAGTTCCTCCGCCGCCATGAGGCACATCGAGGCGCGCGAGCCGCCGATATCCGGCGTGCCGACCGCGAGCACGAAGGTGCCGTCGACGTTGAGGTTGAGCGACACGCAGGTCTGGCCGCCGAAATTGAACCAGAAGCCGGCGGCGATGCCGCGCCCCTGATTGGGGCCGAGCGGCGCCTTGTAATGCGGATGCTTGCGGGCGGCCTCGAGGCATTCGATGAGGCCGATGCGGTTGAAGGTCGGCCCGTAGGACGATTTCGTGCCGGCCTTGGCCGCGTTCTTGAGGCGCATCTCGACCGGATCCATGCCGATCTTCTTCGCGAGCTCGTCGATCACGCTCTCGACGGCGAAGGCCGCCATCGGCGCGCCCGGCGCGCGGTAGGCCGCCTGTTTCGGGCGGTTGGTCACGACGTCGTAGCCGATCGACTTCACGTGATCGAGATCGTAGCAGGCGAAGGCCGACATGGCCCCGAGCTCGACCGGCGATCCCGCGAAGGCGCCGCCCTGGAAGCGGAACTCGCCATGCGCGCCCGTGATGCGGCCCGCCTTCGTGACGCCGATCTTGATCGTCATGCTGCAGCTCGAGGTCGGCCCCGTGCCGCGGAACACCTCCTCGCGGGTCATGACCATCTTCACCGGCCGGTTGGCCTTCCGCGAGAGCGCGAGCGCCACGGGCTCGATGAATACCGTCGTCTTGCCGCCGAAGCCGCCGCCGATCTCCGATGCGGTCACGCGCAGCTTCGAGACATCCATGCCGAGAATGGCGGCGCAGGTGTTGCGGATCATGTAATGGCCCTGGGTGCAGACCCAGAGCTCGCCCTGGCCGTCGGGGCCGACGCTGGCGAGGCAGGCATGGGGCTCGATATAGCCTTGATGCGTGGCCTCGGTGATGAAGGTCCGTTCGACGGTGAAATCGGCCTGCTTGAAGCCCGTCTCGGGATCGCCATGGCCGAATTCGTAGCGCGCCGCGATGTTGGAGGGCTTCTTCGGCGCGGGGTCGACATTGGCCGTGATCATGTTGCCGTGCAGCAGCGGCGCCGTGGGCTTCATCGCCTCGTCGACGTCGATGACATGCGGCAGGATCTCGTAGTCGACCTTGATCAGCTTCAACGCCTTCTTCGCGACGGCGGCGCTGGAGGCCGCGACGGCCGCGACGGCATGCCCGTCATAGAGCGCCTTCTCGCGCGCCATGATGTTGTAGACGACGTCGCGCTGGCTCGGATCGTCGCACTTGAAATCGTCTCGCGTCACGATCGCCTTCACGCCCTGAAGCTTCTCGGCCTTGGACGTATCGATCGAGCGGATCCGCGCGTGGGGGTGCGGGCTCCTGAGGATCTTGCCGATCAGCATGCCCGGTGCGTTGGCATCGGCGCCGAACTTGGCGCGGCCGGTGACCTTGTCGATGCCGTCGGGGCGTGAGGGGCGCGTGCCGACGAGCTTGAATTTGTGCGTTGCGGGGTCGAGTTTCGAATCGAGCGGCATGGTTCAGCCCTTTCTCATCTCGGCGGCGGCCGCCTGGACGGCGCGCACGATCTTGTCGTAACCGGTGCATCGGCAGAGATTGCCGGCCAATCCGAAGCGGATTTCGGTCTCCGTCGGGTTCGGGTTGCGCTCGAGAAGCGCCTTGGCCGCGATAAGGAAGCCCGGCGTGCAGACTCCGCACTGCAGGGCGGCGAATTCGATGAATTTCCGCTGGAGCGGATGCAGTGTGTCGCCGTCCGCGATGCCTTCGACGGTGCCGATCTCGCGCCCCTCCACCTCGGCGCCGAGGACGAGGCAGGAGCAGACGACGCGGCCGTCCAGCGTCACGCTGCAGGCGCCGCAATCGCCGGTGCCGCAGCCTTCCTTGCTGCCCGTCAGACCGAGACAGTCGCGCAGCACGTCGAGCAGCGTCTCATCGACCTCGCAGAGATACTCGACGGCGTCGCCGTTGATGGTCGTTGCAACCCGAACCTGTGACATTATTTCCCCCTCGCGCGCTGCAATGCTTTCTCAGCCGCCCGCCGCGCCAGGACGCCGGCGACCTTGATGCGAAATTCCTTGGTGCCGCGCTTGTCGTCGATCGGCCGGCAGGCGGCCGACGCGGCGGCGGCGAGGCGCTCGAGCGCCCGCGCATCGATCGTGCTGCCGACGAGCGCCTTGGCCGCCTCCGGCACGAGAATCACGCGGTCCGCGACCGCGCCGAGCGCCACCCGCGCCGCGGTGCAGACGCCCTTGGCGTCGAGCGTCAGGCTGATGCCGACGCCGACGACGGCGATGTCCATCTCGCTCCGCGGAATGAAGCGCAGATACGCATCGCCCGAGCGGGGCGCGCGCTTGGGCAAGAGGATCGCCTCGACGATCTCGCCCTTTTTAAGCGAAGTCTTGCCCGGGCCGGTCGCGACCTTCTCGACCGGCACGGTGCGCTTGCCGCGCGGCCCCGCGATGACGGCGGAGGCGCCCGCCGCGACGAGGGCCGGCACGCTGTCCGCGGCCGGGGAGGCGTTGCACAGGTTTCCCGCGAGCGTGGCGCGGGATTGGATCTGTTTCGAGCCGATCAGGTTCGCGGCCTCGACGACGCCGGGCCAGGCCTTGCGAAGCGCCTTGTGCTCGCCGAGCTCGGCGCCTGCGACCGCGGCGCCGATGCGGAAGCCGCCGGCTTTCGCCGTGATCGCACGCATGCCTGGTATGCGTTTCACGTCGACGATCAAATCCGGCGCGATCCGGTCGGTGCGCATCTGAACGAGGAGATCGGTGCCGCCCGCGAG
>JBGPGW010000134.1:0-9231 GCA_041484095.1 Alphaproteobacteria bacterium
CGTTTTGGGGTATCGACGGTGTGCCGCCCGAGTTCGGCCGCGAAGTGTTTCCGCCGGATTGGGACCGTTCGAAGGATTTTCTCGAGAACGCGATCAGGCGCGTCCCGCTCTTGGGCCGTTTGGGCATCAAGATGGTCTACAACGCGCCCACCAGCCGCACGCCGGATCACGCCCCGCTCATCGGCCCGGTTCCCGGACTGCCTAATTTCTTCATCGCCGCCGGATTCGCCGCCGGCGTGATGCAGGCGGCCGCCTCGCGGCTCGCCGCGGAGTGGCTCGCGGAGGGTGAGCCGAGTCTCGATCCCGGCTCCGTCGATGTCCGGCGCTACGGCTCTTACGCGACGAAGGCGTTCGCCTACGCTGTCGTGCGCGCCGGACACAAATTCGCCGGTGCCGTCGACTATCCCTATGGCGAACGAGGCTCGGCCCGCCCGGGCAAGACGAGCGCGCTCCATGAGCGGCACAAATCGGCACGCGCCGTATTCGGCGCGCGGAACGGCTGGGAAGTCCCCCTCTGGTTCGCGCCGGATGGAATGGACGCCACGGAGCGGCCCCGCTTCGGCCGCCCCAATTGGTTCGACGCGGTCGCTCGGGAGTGCCGCGCGCTCGCGGCCCATGCCGGTCTTCTCGATCGCTCGAGCCTCGCCAAGTTCGAGGTGAGCGGTCCGGGCGCCGCTTCCCTGCTCGATCGCCTTTCCGCCGCGCGACTGCCCGTTCGGATCGGCGATGTCGCGATCGCACCCTTCCTCACCGAGCAGGGCGGCATCGCTGCCCTCTTCACCATGGCGCGGATGGCGCCCGATCGGTTCCTTCTCGCGGCACCACCCGAATTCGAGACTCGTGACTACGACCATCTCGCCCGCACGCTTCCGAAAGACGGCAGCGTCGCGCTGAAGAACATGAGCGCGAGGAATGGAATCCTGCTGCTTGCCGGGCCGCGCGCGGCGCGGATTCTTTCGCGGCTCACCACGGCCGATCTCTCGACGCCAGCCTTTCCCTGGGGCACGGCCCGATCGCTCCGCCTCGGCAATGCGGAAGTGTTCGCCATCCGCTTCAACCAAACGGGGGAGGACGGTTTCGAGCTCTACCATCGCCTCGACGCGCAGCTCACCCTTCACGACGCACTCCTCGCGGCCGGGGTGGAAAGCGGCCTCGCCGCCATCGGCCTCCGCGCCCATGACGCCCTCAGCCTCGAATGCGGGCACCCCACACGCGGCATCGATTTCGGTCTCAAGAGCCACCCGGCGGAGGCAGGGCTCGAACGCTATGTCGACTACGACAAGCCGGACTTCGTCGGCCGGCACGCAGCGCTGTCGAATCGCGCGGCGGCGGCCCAGCTCTGTCGCCTTCTCATCGATGCCGGGGATAGCGACGCCTATCTCAACGACGCCGTGTTCGATGGAAACCTCGCAGTCACACTCGTCGGCTCCGGCGGATATGGCTACCGCCTCGGCCAGAGCCTCGCTCTCGCCGCGCTGCCCGCGCATCTCGCAGCGGCCGGGACGGTGCTTTCCATCGAAATCCTGGGGGAGCGGCGGCCGGCGACGGTGTTGCCACCCGCGACACACGGGGAGCCACAATTGGGGGAGGCGATTGGAAGACCACCCACCGCCCATAAATAATTTTTGTCACTAATGTATTGTTACAACGTAGGTTTTCGTATTATCCCCAGCACTGTTACGAGCGACCCGCGTGTAAGTCCTTCATTACACCTCACAGTGTCCGTTGACATAATGCACCCGCGGTGAAGAGCCGAAAATCGGCGCAATATCGCCGTATCGCCTCGTGGCACGGGTATTGCTCTTAACGTTAATCAGAGGGGGAGTGGGCATCGAGCGGCGTGGCGAACGCGTCGTCGCATCTTCGATTGCGGGATGCAGATGCCGTGCCGGCACCTATCCCGGCACCTATCGCCGACATCTCGGGAGGGAGGTTCACACCGGTCAACACGTCTCAGCAGAGCGAAGCGGAAATCGCGCGTCGGCTACACGGAACGGCCGCACGGACCGAGGGCTAAAACGGTAAAATCCATGCCCCTCGCCAAGGGAGCCGTTCTCTCCCGCGGCACAGCGCGCTCCGTTTCAGATTCTCGCTGAAGACTCCCAACCCGAAATCAGTTTCATAAATCGGCGCGACCGCGATGTACGAGCCCCGCGGTCGTGTCGGCGAAAGCCGGCGAGGTGCGCAACTCGCCGGCTTTCTTCTATCCGCCATTCTCGATCCCCAGGGACCCCGGCCCCAGGGACCCCGATGATTCGGGCCGGAGACGCCAGGCCCCAATCATCTCAGGATGATCGGCCCGTCCTAACTGATCTGCCACTCCTTGAAGCGCTTTTGCAGATCTTCTTCCTTGTCGGTCCACCAATCCATGTGCTGGGTGACGTTGAGGTGATTCGGATTGTTCATGTCCGGGAAGAACTTCTTGACCTCGGGATCGCACTTTTCGATCGCCTTGATTTTCGTCGGGCTGTAGGCGATCGCGTTGCCCATGAGAGTCTGCTGCTCCGGCCGCATGATGAAGGAAACGAGCTTCATCGCCTCCGTCTTATTCGGTGAGCCGCGCAACATGGTGATGAAGTCCATGAACAGCAGATTCTGCTTGTAGGAGAAGTTGATCGGCAGACCCTGCTTCGCGCGGAAGGCCCAGACGCGGCCATTGTAAGTGTAGGTAAAATCGGTCTCGTTCTGGAGAATGAGCTCGATCGTCTTCGGCGTCGCCGAAATCCACTGGTTGACTTGGGGCTTGAGCCTGTCGAGCGCCTTGAAGGCCCGATCGACATCCAGGGGATAGACCTTGTCGGGCGGCACGCCGTCGCCGAGAAGCGCGATCTCGAGCATCTCGCTCGGGCGCGTGCGCAGGCCACGCCGGCCCGGGAATTTGGCCGCGTTCCAGAACTCCTGAAACGTCTCGGGATGCTTGCCGGGCGCGCCGTGGCGCTCATCGCTCCATCCGATGCCGCCGGCCACGGTGATGTAGGCAATCGCGTGGTCGCGCTTCGATCCCTTCATCGTGTCCGACATGTCGACCTGTTTGAAGTCGATCGGCTCCCACAGGCCTTCCTTCTCGCCGGCCGTGACCCAGCCCTGGGTCGGAATGATGAGATCCCATTCGACGTTCTTGGATTTGATCTGAGCGCGCACCTTCGCCATGTCGGGCGCGCCCGCGACGACGACCTCGATGCCCGTTTCCTTGGTGAAGGGCTTGATGAACGCCGTCTCCATGGCCTCCTGGTAATTGCCGCCCCAGAGAGCGAAGACCACCTTGTTCGCCGCTTTTGCGAGACCCGGCGTGAGGATGAGCGGCCAGCTGACAGCGCCCGCCGCCGCGGCCGAGCTCGCGAGAAACCGGCGGCGACTGAACGCCCCGCCGATGCGTCGTTTCGTCATTTTTTTCATTTCTGCCTCCCTCTTCCCTGCAAGCGGACCAGGACCGCGCCTATCCGCGGACGGGACTTTAGCATGATGCCGGGCGGCTGCCGATCAGGGGAGACGCGCGCCAGGGCCGGATCGTGTCAACGCCTCGCCAGTCGCGCCGATGGGGCAGCCCGCGCGGCTGACATGCGCCCCAAAGACCGGGGTCGGGCGAACGCGGGCGGCTAGAAATCCTTGGCGAGCCTGAGAGAATCGTGGATCGCGGCATGCACGTTGCGGCCCGCCACCGCATCGCCCACGCGGAAAAGACGGAACGCGCCGGCCGGATTGGTCGCGACGGTTTGCGGCGACCCCTGCGCGAACGCCTCGGGATCGATCTCGCCGAGATTGATCGATAGAGGCTTGAGCGCGAAGTACAGCTCGTCGCGCGGCAAGGTGCCGTGTTCGGCCACGAGCTGATCGACGACACGCTCTTCCTGCTCGTCCGTATAGTCGTCCCGGAGTGCAACGACCAGGCGGTTGCCTTCGCGCAACACCTCGACCACGCGCGTGTCGGGCGTGAACACCACGCCGGCCTTGTGCATCTCGCGCATGTGGATCTGGAAATTGTTGTAGCCGATGCGGGCGAGAGCCATGCGGTCCGGCGTCACGTATTCGACGCGGCTGCCCTGCTTCGCCATCGCCTCCGCCGCCGACGGCGCCTGATGCTCGCCGTTGTCATCGAAGAGAAGGACGCTCTCCGCCGGTGCGACGGCACCCGTCAGGATGTCCCAGGTGCTGACCGCGAATTCAGCACCCCTGAACCGGCCCTTGTTCGGCACGCCGCCCGTCGCGACGATGACCACATCCGGCTTCTCATCGAGCACGTCCTTGGCGGCGGCCGTCGTATTGAGGCGGAGATCGACGCCCAGCTTCCGCACCTGCTGGTCGAGCCAGCGCGGAATGCCGGAGAGCGATTCGCGCCATCCGCTCTGCGCCGCGATGTTGATCTGACCGCCTGTGCGGTCGGTCGATTCGAACAGGACCACGCGGTGTCCGCGCGCGGCCGAGACGCGCGCGGCCTCGAGCCCCGCCGGCCCCGCGCCGATCACCACGATCGTCCGCCTTACAAGAGCCCTGGGAACATCGTGGGGCAGGACGGCTTCCTTCCCCGTCGCCGCGTTCTGGATGCAGACGATCTCGCGCCCCGTGCTCGATCGGTCGTTGCAGTAGGAAGCGCCGACGCACTGGCGGACGTCGTCGATTCGCCCGGCCTGGAGTTTCGCCACGAGATGCGGGTCGGCGAAATGCGGCCGCGTCATGCCCACCATGTCGACATGCCCGTCCTCGACCGCGCGCGCAGCGCTTGCGAGATCGAGGACGCGGCTGCCGTGGAAGATCGGAATATCGACCTCGGCCTTGATCGCGCCGGCGACGGCGAGATAGGGTGCGAGCGGCGCCCACATGCCCGGGATGTGCCGCGCGCGGTGGATGTAGTTGTTGACCGTGCCCGCGACGACGTCGATGAAATCGATGAGACCCGACTTCGCATAGGTGGCGGCGATCGCGAGACATTCTTCCGGCGTGCTGCCGCCCTCGATCATCTCGTCGCCCGACATCTTCATGCCGACGACATAGTCGCCGCCGACCTGCTTGCGTACTTCTTCGAGCACCTCGAGACCGAAACGCATGCGGTTCTCGAGACTGCCGCCATAAGCATCGGTGCGCTGGTTGCCGAGAGGGCTCCAGAACTGGTCGATGAGGTGGCTGCCCGCCCCCATGATCTCGACCCCGTCGAGTTGGCCGTCCTTGCAGCGCCGCGCCGCCTGCCCGAACGCCTTCACGATGCGCCTTATGTCCCAATCCTCCATGACCTTGGGAAAGGTGCGGTGGAGCGGCTCGTGCAGCGCGCTCGGCCCCATCGGCCAGAACCAGTCGCCGGAATCCCAGCCGATCTTGCGCCCGATATGGGTGAGCTGGCACATGAGCGCCGCGCCGTGCTTGTGGATACGGGCCGCGAAGGATTGGAAGTGCGGAATGATGCGGTCGTCGCCAACATAGAGCTGACGCATCGGCCCCGGCGAATCGATCGCGACGGAGGACGAGCCGCCGAAGATGGTGAGGCCGACGCCGCCCTTGGCCTTTTCCTCGTGATAGCGCTGATAGCGCTCGCCCGGATTGCCGTCGGCGCCAAAGCCCGAGGCGTGCGCCGTGCTCAGCACGCGGTTGCGGATCACGAGATCGCGGACTTTGAGAGGCGTGAGCAGCGCGTCGTATTGGCCCATGGGTCGCCCGATCGAATGAGACATTGGGAGGGCCGGACTCACGCGGGCCCCGCGGTGCGGCCCTCGATTCACGGCACCCTCAGGCCAGAGACCTCACGCCGATTTCGTCAGGCCCGATGTTCACCCGATGTTCAGCGGCTGAGAAGACCGGCGATATCGAACGCTCGGCGATGCCTACCGGCGGCGGACGCCGCGCCGCGCCACCCGCCGCGCCGGAGACCGCCGGACCGCCCGCCGCGCCGGCTTGCGCTTCGCGGCGGCGCGTTTCACCGGGCGCTTGGCCGTCTTGCGAACAGGCTTCGCGCGTCGCGCCGTGACCCGCCGCTTGCTCTTCGTCGCCGCCGGCTTCGCCTTGCGCCCGGCGGGTTTCTTCCTCACCGCAGGCTTGGCCTTGCGCGCGGCCGATTTCGCCTTGGCCTTTGGCTTTGCGGTCGCCTTCGCACCGGCTGTCTTCGCCGTCTTCGCGCCGGCTTCCTTTTCGGCCTTCTTCTTCGCGCGCTCCGCGAAGAACTCGGCCATCGCCGCCTGCGGTTCGCCCGAGGCGTAGTTCTCGGCGCTGATGCGCTTGTTGGCCTCGACCGTCTCGCGGAAGCCCGCCTCCGTCATCTCGCGGAACCACTGCTTCGTGAGCTTCATAGCCAGCGGCGCCTTCGAGGCCAGCGCCTTCGCCACCTCCATCGCCTTCGCCATGACTTGGTTCTGCGGCACGAGATAGTGGATGAGGCCGATCTCATGCGCCTCGTCGCCCATCATCATGCGGCCGCGGAGCGTGAGCTCGATCGCGCGCGACCGCCCGATGCGGTCATACATGATCCACGGCCCCGTCGTGCTGGTGATTCCGGAGTTGATCTCGGGCTGGCCCATACGCGAGCCGACATGGCCCACGCGCACGTCGCACATCATGGCGTATTGGTAGGCCGAGCCGGCGGCGACGCCGTTCAACGCGGCGACCACGCCTTTCTCGATGCGGCGCAGCGTGTCGTAGAAGTCGACCCACTGGTTGGCCCAGGCGACGCCCTCTTCCCCGCCCTTGATCACCATCGTCTCGGCGAGATCCTGCCCCGCCGACCAGGCGCGGTCACCCCCGCCGACGATGATGATCGCCTTGACCTTCGCGTCGCCGTTGAATTTCTTGAGCGCGTCCGACACTTCGAGCCGCATCGGCTGGTGCCAGGCATTCATGGTTTCCGGCCGGTCGAGCGTGAGGATGCCGATGCCGTCCTGGATTCGCGTCTTGATGAATTTGTACATGATGATCCGTCTGGCGCTGTGGGTTTAGCGGGCGCGCGCGGCGCGATCGGCCAGGAACTGCGCCTGAACCCGCTGCGGCTCGCCGCTGGCGACTGCTTCGCCCTGATAACGCTGGGCCGCCTTCTCCAGGCCGTCCCAGTCCTTGAGCAGCACTGCGCGCATGCGGCCGATGGTGAGACGCATGGGGGTCGGCTTCTTCTTCGCGAACTCGTCGGCCAGCGCCAGCGCACGCGTCATGACGTCCGCGGGCTCCACGACCTCATGCACGAATCCCATGGCCTTGGCCTCGTGCGACGGGATGTCGCGGCCGGTCAGCACGATGTCGATGGTGCGCGACAGGAAAATCTGCTTCAGGAGAAGGTAGGAGCCGATGATCGACGGCAGGCCGATGTTGATTTCCGCCATGATGAAGCGCGCCGGGCGCGCCATGACCTTGACGTCGGCGAGCGCCGCCATGACGAAGCCCCCACCCGCCGCGACGCCGTTGATGGCCGCGATGATCGGCTTGTGGCATTCGAGGAACGAATGGGTGAAGTCGGTCCAGGTCCGCTGCCATTCCGCCGCGGTCGCGGCGGTCTGCTCCTTGGCCTCGTTCAAATCCTGCCCGGCGCAGAAGGCGCGATCGCCGGCACCCGTCACGATGACCGCGCGAACGGATTTGTCGGCATGGGCCTTGCGTATTTCCTCAGCGATTCGCCGGCGCAACTCGGCGTCGAGCGCGTTCAGCACCTTCGGACGATTGAGCGTGAGGATGCGCGCAGGGCCCTGGTTTCTGACCAGAAGGCAATCGGACATGTCTCCCCCTTCGTGCCGATGCATGCCGCATCGCGGGCAACTATTGGACTGCGATACGGCCTATTAGGATTCGATAGGCAGAGAAGCACCGGGTTCGCCGTGAGTCAATGAGACCGAGACCGCAATCGGGCATTGCAGCGGACGAAAACGAAAGGGGCACGCCCGAGCGGCGTGCCCCTCACATTTTCTTGTGCGGATGGGCTATTTCGGCTGCGGCACGATGCGCAAGTAAGGCTTCAGCGCCTTCCAGCCGCCGGGGAACATCTTCTTGGCGTCGTCATCCGAGACGGCCGGAACGATGATCACGTCCTGGCCCTGTTTCCAATTCACGGGCGTCGCCACCTTGTGCTTCGCAGTCAGCTGGATCGAATCGATCACGCGCAGAATTTCATCGAAATTACGGCCCGTGGCCATGGGATAGGTCAGCATCAGCTTGATCTTCTTGTCCGGTCCGACGACGAACACGGAGCGAACCGTCAGGTTGTCCGCGGCGGTGCGACCCTGCGAAGAGCTGCCGGCACCGGCGGGCAGCATGTCGTAAAGCTTCGCGACCTTCAGTTCGGGATCGCCGATCAGGGGGTAGTTGACGGCATGGCCCTGAGTCTCCTCGATGTCTTTCACCCATTTCTTATGGTCGCTGACGGGATCGACGCTCAAGCCCATGATCTTGCAGTTCCGCTTCGCGAATTCCGGCTTGAGCCCTGCCATGTAACCGAGCTCGGTCGTGCAGACCGGGGTGAAATCCTTGGGATGCGAGAACAGAACGGCCCAGCCATTGCCGATCCATTCATGGAAGTTGATCGAACCTTCCGTCGTCTCCGCCGTAAAATTGGGTGCTTCATCGTTGATTCGCAACGACATGATTTGCCTCCATTCATTTCCCTGTACCGAGATATCTAATCTTTCGGTGCCGCTTTGGCAAACGGCGCTCGGAGGCCGTCGCGGCCCAAAGCTGGCCTAGGCGATCAGCCACTCCTTCATCCGTTTTTCGAGCTCGGCGTAGTTATCCCGCCACCAGACGTCATCCATGATGGCGTTGTTCGGGCTCGCCATGTTCGGTTGCCACTTCTTGGCGTCCGCCGACAGCATCGCCGACGCCTTGTCGCTGTTGGGGATGAAGCCGAGTATCTCCGAGAATGCCGCAAGCCGGTCGGGCTTGAGCATGAACGCCATGAACTTCATGGCCGCCTGCTTGTTGGGCGACCCGCGCACGACCTGGACGTATTCGAGCAGGTTGATCGTCTGGTCGAACGAGAATTGGACGGATATGCCGGACGCCTGCGCCGGCTTTACCCGACTTGCATAGGTGTAGGAGAAGTCGATCTCGTTCGCCTGCAAGAGCGTGATGGTCTGAGGCGTTGCTTCAATCCACTTCGCCACATGCGGCTTGATCCGGTCCAGCGACTTGAAGGCACGATCCACATCGAGCGGGTAGAGGCTCCGCGGCTGAACGCCGTCCGCGATAAGCGCAATCTCCAGAGTCTCGCTGACCCGCGTGCGCAGACCGCGCCGTCCGGGAAAGGCCTTGGCGTCGAAGTAGCTCTTGAAG
>JBGPGW010000135.1:0-9220 GCA_041484095.1 Alphaproteobacteria bacterium
AAATCCAAATGCCCCGCAAGCCTTCGCGCAACGAAAGGGGAAAGTCCGATGAATGGATCGATGGGCTGGGAAAGATGCGTACCGGATGCGTTCGTCGCCTGAAGCACGTGGCAGCGCCGGTCGCGATCGAGCGTTGCGACGAGACGGCTCTTCCTATCGCCGACGGCCGCAGCGGCCTCCCGAACGCCGAGGCCGTGGGCGCGAAGAAGCTCTCTACTTTCGGTCTCGGTCAGAATCACGTGGAGCAGCCGTGGCGGTTCTATTCGCGCAACAGGCGGGAGCCAGTGTCGCGGACGAGATCGACGAGGGCGTCGATGTCCGCCTCCGTCGTTCCGTAATGAAGAATGCAGGCGCGTAGCGCAAACCGCCCGCCCAAAGTGGCGTTGGTCAGGAATGCGCGGCCTTCGGACTGGACCGTCTCCATGATGCGCTTGTTGAGCGCATCGAGGCGCTGATCGTCAAGCGCGCGCCCTGCGGGGACGAACCGAAAGCAGACGATCGAAAGCTCCGCCGGCGCCATGCGCTCGAGATCGGGCGCCCGATCGACGGAAGCGGCCAGGTGCTGCGCGAGCGCGAGGTGACGCGAGACGAGCGCCTGGATGCCCTGCCGGCCCATATGCTGCAGGACGAGCCAGAGCTTCAAAGCCCGAAAGCCACGGGTCTGCTGAACGCCGAACTCGGAGAACCAGGCGAGACCGCCGAAGCCCTTGCCTTCCTCCGTGCGGAGATAGGCCGGCACGTAGCTGAATGTCTCGCGCAGAAGCGCACCATCGCGGACGAGGACGCAGCCGCATTCGATCGGGACGGACAGCCATTTGTGGGGATCGAGCGCGATCGAATCGGCACGATCGAGCCCGGCGTAGCCTAAGGCGCGATCGGGCGCCGCAATGCCGAGGGCGCCATACGCGCCATCGACGTGGAGCCACATGCCCTCACGCGCCGCGATGTCGGCGAGTTCCGCGATCGGATCGATCGCACCCGTGCTAACGGTCCCGGCGCTCGCGACCACGCAGAACGCCACGAATCCGGCCGCCCGGTCCTTCGCGATGGCGGCTTCGAGCGCGGACACATCCATCCGGAAGGCAGGATCGGTCGGGATCGTTCTGATCGAGTCCGTGCCGAGCCCCAGGAGCTCGACGGCCTTGCGCACGCAGCTGTGTCCTTCTTCGGTCATGTAGAGAATCAGCCGGCGGCGCGCACCCTGAAGCCCTTCGGAGCGGATTTTCCAGCCGGCGGCGCGATGGCGCGCGGCGGCGAGACCCACGAGAGTGGCCATCGAGCCGCCGCTGACCAGGAGGCCCATGCTCCCCACGGTCGGGAAGCCTACCAGTTCCATGAGCCACCGCACGGCCGTGCGCTCGACATAAACAGCCGCGTGATCGCCACCGGCGCAGCTTGGATTCAGCGCCGCCGCCAAAAAATCCCCGATGACGCCGATCGGAGCCGGCGGCGAGTTCACCCAGCCGAAGAAGCGCGGATGACCATTGCCCATCGCGTGGGGGAAGACATCCCGGGCGATCGAATCGACGAGCTCCCCCGCAGGACGCCCCGAAAGCGGAAACGCGGCTTCGAGCAGCGATTGACGCTCGCCCTCCCGCATCGGGGTAAAGACCGGCCGCTTCACCACGTCGGAGAGATAGTCAGCGATGAGATCGACCGCCTTGTGGCCGAGGCGGCGGAATTCCTCCGCCGTCATCCCGGACGCCGCCGTCACGAGGCATCCCCTTCTTCAACGCGCATAGCCCGCACCCGATTCGCTTAGTACAACCAGCGCCCCGTATCCTCGAATTCCCAAATCTCGGTCGGCTTCGCGGAGCCTTCGCCTTCGAGCCGGCGGGTGGCGCGGACGCGGCCGTTGAGCACGCGCGTGGCCATCGCCTGGAATTGAAAGCACGCGGCGCGCAGGCCCTCGGGCGCATCGTCATCGAAAGGGCGGAAACCGCGGAGCACGATTCGCTCGCGCCGGTCATCGAGCCGTTCCACCGAGAAATCCTGATAGCACGCATCCAGCAGGGCCGCGAAGAGGCGCGCGATCGAGCCGACGTCCTTGCCCGTGATTCCCAGAGTGTTCTGGAACTCATGGACATACTGGATGGCAAGACAACGCATCGTCTCGCCAAGGATGAAATTCGTCACCCACACCCCGTAGGTCGCGTTGAGCACGTCGACGGTCGTCTTGACGTAACCGCCCGAGAAATTTCGCTGCGCCTTGAGCAGCCGCGCCTCGGGCCAGGCTTTCGGATCGAGCCTCGGGGCCTTCGCGGGATCGAACTCCGGCGTGCGCTGCACCGTCTCGTAGCGCATGATTTCTTCGGGTGCGAGATCGCGATCGTATTCGAGAAAATACCCCTCGTCATAGGGCTCGCCTTCCATGATGAACTTCGTGCCCACATAACCCAGGCGCGGACAGCCCATGAGCTTGCCGTTGCGCGGATGCCAGGCGGAAAAGATCGTGCGGCGGACCTGTCCCGGCAGCGCGAGAAGCGCGATGCCGTTATAGGTCCACATGGGCGCGAGATAGCGGATCCAGACCTTCTTCGGGGACTCCTCGACATACTCCATGGCCAGGCCGCCGATCGCATTGGTGAGATAGTGATACTTGGCGGCGGCGACCGCCGGCGGATCGTTTTCGATGCCGAGGAGACGGAGACCCTCGTGATAGTGGCCGACCTGGTGGCCGCAGAGCACGTCGAACCACAATTTGTGAAGCGCTGCGGCGCCCCTGTCCCGGTAGGTCATGCAGGTGAGCCCTGCGAAACTTCGGCCCCACAGCTTGGTCGACACCGTGCAACGCTGGCGCGTGCGATCGAGAGACTCATCGGTCATGGGGTTCCCCTGGAAGATGCGACGTGGCCGCGAGCCTAGGGGCTCGTGCGCCCCTGTCAATCGGTCCTGAAGGGCGAGCCGTCAAGCCGCCGGCAGGCTCAGCGGTGCTATCTCCTCGGCGCTGCGCCGCGCATCATCGAATCCGGACACGCCGGCCAACATCCGTGCCTGGCCCTGGGTCAGGCGTTCGGCCGCGTCCGCCATGTCGAGCGTGAGAACCCGGCCGTCCGCGACGACGTGCCTGCCGTCGACGAACACGTCGCGCACCGCGCGGTCCGCCGCCGTGTAGAGAAGACAGCGCAGCGGGTCGCGTGCCGGCTGCATGAGCGGATTCTTGAGGTCGACCAGAACGATGTCGGCCTTGGCGCCCGCCGCCAGCCGTCCGATGTCGTCACGCAGCAGCGCGTCCGCGCCGCCGACCGTCGCCATGTGAAAGCCATCGGCCGTCGTGACGCTTTGCATGTAGCCGGCGGCGGCACGCCCCATGATGAGCGCCGTGCGCATCTCCTCGATCATGTTGTGGGGAAAGGTGTCGGTTCCGATTCCGATGGTGATACCCGCCTTATGATAGGCGCCGAGGCTTTGCAGCGTGTGGCCGTAGCGGGCGAACACGGTCGGGCAATGGGCAACATTGGTGCCGGTATCGGCGAGGATCGCGATGTCGCGGCGCGTGGTCCAATGAACCCAGCTGTGACTGTCGACGAAGATCGCGTGGCCGAGACCGGTCCCCGGACCGAGCAGACCGATATCGTGCGCCCATTGGACGGGGGTCTTGCCGTGGCGGCGCGTCATTTCGTTGAACTCGACCACGCTCTGCGAGGTGTGGACCTGGAAGGGCCGGCGGCTCGAGCGCGCGAGCGCCACGCTGTCGCGCAGGAGCTCCTCGCCGCAGGTATCGATCTGCCCCGGGGCGATCACGCCGAAGAGCCGCTTCGAGGGATGCCGCTCGGCCGTCTCGACGACACGCACCGCCTCGTCAAAGCGTTTCCGGCCGGCTTGCTCGTCCCAGCGATAGTCGAGCGAGCGCCCGTCGCGCACGATCCACTCCGCCGCGCGAAACATGGGGGCGATGCAGACCCTAAGGCCGCTGTCGGCCGCCAGATCGACCCACCCGTCATAGGCCACGGTGAGGTCCGCGACCGTGGTCACGCCCGACTTCAGAAGCTCGCAGTACGTGTAGGCCGTGCCGGCGCGGCGCGATTCCGGGTCCGGCCGCAGGAGATGCATAAAATCGTAGAGACCGCTGCCGTAGAAATGGGGGTTTCCCAGCTCCTCGCGCACACCCTTGTAAAGCGGCTGGTTGGTCGGGTGGCAATGGAGATCGACGAGCCCCGGCATGACCAGCAGCCCGCGACCGTCGATTTCACGATCGACCGCCCCGGCATGGCGAGGGCCGATATGCGTAATCGCACTGTCAGCGAATACCACATCGATGCTGCGGCGATACTCGTGCCGTTTTGCCGCGCCGTTCCAGACGATGGCCCAGTCGGCATTGCGGATGCATGTGGTGGTCATGTGTCGTCTCCCTCGCGTGGTCGTCCCGCGGCCCTAGCCGGCGCGGGAGAGGATCGCCTGCAGAAGCACGTTGCAGCCTGCTTCGATGTGGGCGGGCTCCGCGCTTTCTTCCTCGTTGTGGCTCAGCCCGCCGCGGCAGGGCACGAAAATCATGCTCGTCGGCGCCACGCGCGAGACGTAGCAGGAATCGTGGCCGGCGCCGGACACGATGTCGCGGTGCTTGTAGCCGAGGGAATCGGCGGCACCACGAACGGCCGCGATGCAGCCCTGATCGAATGCGACGGGGGGCGAGTTCCAGATTCGCTCGATCGTCACGGAAACATCGGCAGTCGACGCGCGGTCCTCGAACGCCGATCGTACGGCCGCTTCGATGCGGTCGAGGGTCGCCGCTTCGGGATGCCGAAGATCGATGGTGAACCGCACCTCGCCCGGGATGGTGTTGCGGGAATTCGGAATGACCTGCATTTGTCCGACCGTACCGCGGCCGTAAGGCGCGTGGGCTCGCGCGATCTGATTGACCGCGGCGACCATGCCGGCCGCGGCCAGAAGAGCGTCGCGCCGCACGTCCATCGGCGTCGGCCCGGCATGCGCATCCTGGCCGTTGACCGTGACGTCGAACCAACGCACGCCCTGAACGCCGACGACGACGCCGATCGGCAGGCCCTCCGATTCCAGAATCGGGCCCTGTTCGATGTGGACTTCGAAGAACGTATCGATCGCCCGGCCGCCGCAGGGATCCTGCCCGGCATAGCCGATACGCTTCAGCTCCCCCCCGAAACTCTTGCCATCGAGATCCTTCTGCGCGAGCACGTAGTCGGCCTCGAACGCCCCGCCGAAGACGCCGGAAGCGCACATGGCGGGCGCGAAGCGCGAACCTTCCTCGTTCGTCCACACGGCGACTTCGATGGGTGCCTCGGTTTCAACGCCTGCATCATTCAGCGTGCGGATCACCTCGAGCCCGGCGAGGACGCCGTAAACCCCGTCGAATTTGCCGCCATGAGGCTGCGTGTCGAGATGGCTTCCGGTCATGACGGGCGGCCGGTCCACATGCCGTCCCGGACGGCGCGCGAAGATGTTGCCGAGCCGGTCGATGCGGATCGTGCATCCGGCGTCCTCGCACCAGCGGACGAACAGATCGCGTCCAACTTTGTCTTCATCGGACAAGGCGAGCCGGCCGCATCCGCCCTTGGGCAGCGCGCCGATCTTCGCCATGTCCATGAGGCTTTCCCACAGCCGTTCGCCATTGATCCTGAGATTGCGCATTCCCGCCCCCTTGCCGCTCATGCCACCGTAGGAAGCGCCCTGCTGGGGGTCAAGCGCCTGGGCCGCGCTGGTCTGGTGTGGCGCGCGCGTGCACACTCCGGCGGCCGAGGAGCGCCCCCGATGACGTCCTGGATCGATTTCTGGAACAGCGCGAATACCATCTATACCGGGCCGGATCACCTCCGCGCCCATTTCGAGCGGCTCGGCCGCGATCTCGCCGCGTTGTTGCCCCCTCGCCAGCGCCTCATCATTCTCGATTACGGGTGCGGCGATGCGCTCGCGAGCGAACATCTTCGCGCCGAAGGGAACACGCTGCTGCTTTACGACGCCTCCGAGGACGTGCGAAAGCGGTTGCGCGCGCGCCATGGCGCCGCCGCGGACACTCGGATTCTCAGCGAAAGCGAGCTGGAGAGACTGCCGCCGGCGAGCATCGACATCGTCATCGTGAGCTCCGTCCTCCAATACATCGAGCGAGAGACCCTGCCGCGCCTCCTGCGGCGCTGGCACGAATTGCTCAGGTCCGGCGGATGCCTGATCGTGGCGGATGTGATCTCGCCCGATGCGGGTATTCTTGCGGATATCGCGGACCTCCTGCGCTTGGCTTGGGAGGAGGGGTTCTTCCTCTCAGCCGTCCTCGGCCTGTTCCGCACCTATTTTTCCGACTACCGGCGGATCCGGCGCGACATCGGCCTGGCGCGTTATCGCCCGCGTGATTTTGTGGACCGCCTCAATTCCGCCGGATTTCTCGGCGAGCAGCTTGCAGCCAATCCGGGTCCCAACCGGCACCGGTTTGCGTTCCGCGGCACCAAACCCTGAGGGACATCTGGAACGGCGCTTTCGAACATGGGACGATCCCAGGCACGATGACCGTTGATACGCACTCCGTCGCCATGCTTCACCGCGATCAGAGCTGGCCAATCCCCCTGACGATCGCCGTCGCCGTCGCGGCCATCGCCTATCTCATCCCCGCGATGATCAACGGCTTTCCGATCGTCTATTGGGACACTGGCGGCTATCTCACGGCCGGTGTGCGCGACGAATACGTTCCGAACCGATCCGTCTATTACGCCTGGTTTGCGGAGTTTGCCGGATTTGCATCCGCCTGGGGCGTCATTGCCGTGCAGGCCGCGCTGTCGGCGGCAACTTTGGCCGCCATCGTTCGGATGCTTTCGCCAGGCTCGACGGCTGTGACGGTCGGCGCCCTTTTCGCGAGCTGTTTGACCGCGCTGCCGTGGTACGCGTCCTGGCTGATGCCGGACGTGTTTGCAGGGCTGGCGATCCTCGCGACCTTGGGTCTCGTCTTCGGGACGTGGTCGCGGTGGCAGAGCGCTGCGCTCTGTCTCGTCGTCATCTTTTCCCTGCTCAGCCACACATCGCATTTCCCGCTCGTGGCCGCGACGATCGCGGGTGCAGTCATCGGCGCCCTTCTGTATCGCGTGCGCGCGGCATGGCTTCTTCCAACGGGGTGCCTCGCCGCCGCCGTCGGCCTCACGGTCCTTGCCAACACGCTTCTGACCGGGCACGCATTCTTCAACCGCACGGGATGGGTTCTGCTCTTCTCGCGGCTTGCCGAAAGCGGGCTCGTGCAGGAGCAGTTGGACCGGCGTTGCAATGACAATCCGGACTGGTCGAAGCTATGTACCTATCGAGACCGGATCCCGGAAAACGCCGAGCAGTGGCTCTGGCAACGTGGCACGCCGTTTTGGCGCATCGGCAACTGGGAGGGCACGCGGGAGGACAGCCGGCGCATCGTCATCGACGTGATCCGTGAACATCCCGTCGAGGCCGCGCTCTTTGCCTTACAGGGCTTCGGCAAGCAGCTCACGCTCATCGAGCTTGGCGAGGGCACCGAGAGTCAGGAGTGGTTTCTAGCCTGGACGATCAAGGCATCGTTTCCACGTGAATTCGGGGCGTGGCGGCGCGCGCTGCAACAAAGCGACGAGTTGCAGCCCCTTGCCCGCATGGCCAATCGCGTTCATCTGCCGATCGTGCTTGCCGGCTTGGCGTTGACGGCCTTCGGCCTGTTCGCGCGACGCCTCGCGCCGAGGCTCCGGGCGGCCTGCTTCACGGTCCTGGTCGCGTTTCTCGCCAATGCGTTCGTATGCGGCGCCTTGTCGGGGCCCCATGACCGCTATCAGGTGCGCCTGATCTGGGTGGTTCTCGCGACGGCCGTCCCGGTCGCCGCCGCCTTGAGACGGACGCGCTAAATGAAACACCCGGCGCGGGATCCGCGCCGGGTGCAAAATCGTCCGTCCCGTGTCCGTCCGTCAGGCCGTGTGAAGGACCTTCTCGAGCCGCTTGATCGCCGCGTCTTCAGCGATCCGCTCGACAGCGGCCAGTTCCCGCACCAGCCGGTCGAACGCAGCCTGGTACATCTGTCGCTCGCTGTATGACTGATCGGGCTGGTCGCCCTTCCGATGGAGATCGCGAACGACCTCTGCGATCGAGACGGGATTGCCCGAATTGATCTTGGCCTCGTATTCCTGGGCGCGGCGGCTCCACATCGTGCGCTTCACCCGCGTCCGCCTCTTCAAGGTCGTGAGAGCGGTCTCCATGATCTTGCGATTGCTCAGGCGGCGAAGGCCCGCCGCCTCGACCTTCCCGATCGGCACCCGCAGCGTCATTCGTTCCTTATCGAAATTGATGACAAAGACCTTGAGCTCATTGTCACCGACGGCGTGTGTTTCGACGCCCGTCACGCGGCCGACGCCATGCGTGGGATAGACGACATACTCTCCGGCTTTGAAGATGATGTCCTTGGAGGTGCTCCGAATCTTTTTCAATGCGCTCACGGCTCTCTCACATCTTGCTGTCCTGCCCACGCACACCTCGTGCGGGCCCTCCTGGGGGACCGCCTTCGGCTTTCTTCCCTGTGGTCTTATGCCACGCTCGGAAACTTAAAGAGACACGACGCGCAGCCGTGTCTCTTCATGAAAAGTTCATACCACATTAAGAGTGATAAAGATAGGTCGTAAGTATCTCTAACGACTGCGTTTTTGACCTAACCTATTGTTTTATCACAATTATTCTATATGTTGTGATTCGTTCATTTAAACGATCAATGTCTAGCGCCACGGGCCGGACGTCACCACCAGTTACCGCGCACGTTACCGCGCAAGGACTTAGGCGAGGCGCACCCTTTGGGTATCGGAGGGCCGTTGCCGGCTGTCGCTGCCCAGTTATGAAGGCGGCAATATCCTCGCCTGCTGGACCGACAGGACCGGGCGGCGGAAATCGATCTCGTAAGGCATGTTTTCGCGGATAAAGGCGGCCGCCATCGCCAAGTGGTTCATACCTGCGGCTGCGTCGACGCTTTCAGGCCCCAGAAGGGCGTCACGGAGTACCCGTCGGCCGGCTCCGGCCGCGGCGTTGGCCTTCCCCCTCCGCCCCATGACAGCTCGCGCAGTCGCTCCGATAGGCAAGCTACCCACGTTCGACGCTGCCAGCAAAGCGACGCCGATAAGCGCCGCGCCGCGCTCTCTCATGCCTGTCTCAATTCGACCGCAAGGCGGATGCGCGTCGTCGCGCCATCAACGTTTGGCTGGATTCGCGCTGAAAAGATCGTTGAGCTTGTTTGGCGTGTCCTTGAATTGATCCGCATCGGCCGGCACTTCGC
>JBGPGW010000136.1:0-9151 GCA_041484095.1 Alphaproteobacteria bacterium
CACGCCGGAATGCGTGGCGATCGCCTGGACGATGCGCGATCCGCTGGTTGTCTCGATCCCGAAGGCGGTGAAGGCCGATCACCTCAAGGCCAATATCACCGCCGCCACCCTTCTGTTGACGAGCGTCGATCTTGCCGAGCTGGAGCGGGCCTATCCCCCGCCCAAGCGCGACGTCCCGCTCGACATCGTCTGAGCGGAGCGGCGCCCATGGCCGAATACGACGCGCTGCTGAAACCGTTCACGCTCAAGCATCTCACGATCCGCAACCGGATCATGAGCACCGCGCACGCGCCGGCCTATGGCATCGCCGGCATGCCCGGCGAGCGCTATCAGCTCTATCACGAGGAAAAGGCGAAGGGCGGCATCGGCCTCACCATGTTCGGGGGCTCGACCGTCGTCTCGCCCGATTGCTCCGCCGTGTTCGGCCAGCTCGACGCGTCGACGGACGCCATCGTGCCGTATCTCCAGGCGTTGTCGGAGAGAGTCCACCGGCACGGGGCGACGCTGATGTGCCAGCTGACGCATATGGGCCGGCGCTCGCGCTGGGACGTGGGGCCGTTCCTCGCCCCCGTCGCGCCGTCGATGGTGCGCGAGCCCGAGCACCGCACCTTTCCCAAGGTGATGGAGGACTGGGACATCGCCCGCATCGTCGAGGATTTCGGCCAAGCGGCGCGGCGCTGCCAGGACGGGGGGCTCGACGGCATCGAGCTCAGCTATTCCGCCTCGCACCTCATCGCGCAGTTCTGGTCCTCGGGCATCAACAAGCGGAGCGATTCCTACGGCGGAACTCTCGAGAACCGCATGCGGTTCAGCCTCGACGTGCTGGAGGAGATCCGGCGCCAGGTCGGGCGCGACTTCATCGTCGGCGTGCGCCTCTCGGGCGATGAGTTGAAGCAGGACGGCATCGGCCAGGAGGAGGCGCTCGCGATCGCGAAGCGCCTCGCGAAATCGGGCCTCGTCGACTTCATGAACGTCATGCATGCCCAGGCGCAGGACTATCGCTCGCTCGCGCTCCTGCAGGCCAACATGTCCTTTCCGATGGCGCCGTTTCTCTACCTCGCGAGCGCCATTAAGGCCGAGATCGATCTGCCCGTCTTCCATGCCGGGCGCATCGTCGACCTCGCGACCGCCGCCCGCGCGATCGAGGACGGTCATGTCGACATGGTCGCGATGACGCGGGCCCATCTCGCCGATCCGCATATCGCGCGGAAGCTCGCCGAGGGCCGTCCCGACGCGATCCGCCAGTGTGTCGGCGCGAGCTACTGCGTCGATCGCCTGCTGTTGGGCGGTGAAGCCCTTTGCATCCAGAATCCCGCGACCGGCCGCGAGGCGACGATGCCCCATGTCGTGAAGCGGGGCCTGGGGGGCAAGCGCGTGGTCGTCGTCGGCGCAGGCCCCGGCGGGCTCGAGGCCGCACGCGTCTCGGCCGAGCGGGGGCATGCGGTGGTTCTCTTCGAATCAGCGCCCGAGACGGGCGGCCAGATCGCCATCGCGGCCAAGGCGCCGTGGCGCGAGCAGCTCGCCGGCATCTCACGCTGGCTCGATCTTCAAGTGCGGACTCTCAAGGTCGATCTCCGCCTGGGCATGGCGGCGACCGCGACCGGGATCGAGGCGGAGCGGCCCGATATCGTGATCGTCGCGACGGGCGGGACGCCCAACAAGGGTTCGTTCGAGGGCGGCGACCTCGCCGTCAGCACATGGGACGTTCTCACGGGGCGGGCCGCGCCGGCGGAGAATGTCCTCATTTTCGACGATCACGGCGGCCATCAAGGCGCCTCATGCGCGGAGCTCATGGCGGCGCGCGGCAGCAAGGTCGAGATGGTGACGCCCGAGCGCCAGATCCTCGTCGAGATCGGCGCGACCAACTTTCCCATCCATCTGCGCGAGCTTTACAAGCGTGGCGTCGTGCTCTCGCCCGATACGCGCCTGACCAAAGTGTCCCGGGAGGGCAACCGGCTCGTGGCACTCCTGAGGAACGAATACACGCTGGAGGAGGAGGAGCGCGTCGTCGACCAGATCGTGGCGGAGCACGGCACCCTGCCGCGCGAGGATCTCTATTTCGCGCTTCGGCCGCATTCGCTCAACCTCGGCGAGGTCGATCTGCGGGCGCTCATCGACGGGGCGCCGCAGGCGATCGTCAACAATCCGGACGGCCGGTTCCAGCTGTTCCGCGTCGGCGATGCCGTCGCCTCGCGCAACATCCACGCGGCGATCTACGATTCGCTGCGCCTCTGCAAGGCGTTTTGAGGAGCGATCGCGATGGCGCAGTACGACGCGCTGCTGAAACCGCTTAGGCTCAGGCACCTCACGATTCGCAATCGGATCATGAGCACTTCGCACGCGCCCGCCTATGCCAAGGACGCGCTGCCGCAAGAGCGCTATCAGCTCTACCACGAGGAAAAGGCCAAGGGCGGCATCGGTCTCACCATGTTCGGCGGGTCCTCGGTCGTCTCGCTCGACTGTCCCGCGACCTTCGGCCAGCTCTCCGTCGCGGATGACCGCATCATCCCCCATTTCCAATCCTTCGCCGCGCGCGTGCATCGCCACGGCACGGCGCTCATGTGCCAGCTTTCGCATATGGGACGGCGGACGCGCTGGGACGCGGGGGACTGGCTGCCGGCGGTGTCGCCCTCGCATCTGCGCGAGCCCGAGCACCGCTCCTTCCCGAAGGCGCTCGAGGATTGGGACATCCGCCGCATCGTGCGCGATTTCGGCCAGGCCGCCCGGCGGTGCAAGGAGGGCGGGCTCGACGGGGTCGAGCTCTACTTCTCCGCCGCCCATCTCATCGCCCAGTTCTGGTCGCCGCACACGAACGCGCGCACGGATCGCTACGGCGGCAGTCTCGAGAACCGGATGCGGTTCGGCTTCGAGGTGCTCGAGGAAGTGCGAAAGCAGATCGGCTCCGATTTCATCCTGGGCCTGCGCATCGTGGTCGACGAGCTGGCGGAGGATGGCCTCTCCCAGGAGGAGGGCGTCGAGATCGCGAAGCGGCTGGCCAAGACGGGTCTGGCCGATTTCATGAACGTGATGCATGGCACGCCCAAGGATTACCGCGGGCTCGCGGTCGTCATGGCCAACATGTCGTTCCCCGTCGCGCCGTTTCTCTATCTCGCGAGCGCGATCAAGGCGGAGATCGACATCCCCGTGTTCCACGCCGGCCGCATCACCGATCTCGCGACGGCCGCGCGCGCCATCGAGGACGGCCATGTCGACATGGTCGCGATGACGCGCGGGCATCTTGCGGACCCGCATCTTTCGCGGAAACTCACCGAGGGGCGGCCGGAGGACGTGCGGCAATGCGTGGGTGCGAACTACTGCATCGACCGCATCTATGTCGGCGGCGAGGCGTTGTGCATCCAGAACCCGGCGACGGGCCGCGAGGCGACCCTGCCCCATGTCGTTCCGCGCGCGCCCGCGAAGAAAAAAGTGGTGGTCGCAGGCGCGGGTGTCGCCGGCCTCGAGGCGGCCCGCGTCGCGGCGGAGCGCGGACACGACGTCGTGCTGTTCGAGGCGGGCGAGCGGACCGGGGGTCAGGTGAATCTCGCGGCGAGCGCCGCGTGGCGCGAAGGCCTCGCGGGAATCGTGCGCTGGCTCGACAGCCAGGTGCGGAAATTGAACGTGGATCTCCGGCTCGGCGCGGCCGCGACGGCCGAGGCGGTCTTGGCCGAGCGTCCCGATGCCGTGATCGTCGCGACGGGCGGTGTCCCGAACAAGGGCGATTTCGCCGGCAGCGATCTTGCCGTGTCGACTTGGGAGATTCTGGATCGCCGCATCGTGCCCGCGGGCGATGTGCTGCTGTATGACGATCACGGCGGCCATGCGGCGCCGTCGGTGGCGGAGGTGCTCGCCGCGCGCGGCGTGCGCGTCGAGCTGGCGACGCCGGAGCGCGCGATCGGCCCCGAATTCGGCGCCACCAACTGGCCCATTCATCTTCGCGAGCTGTACAAGCGGGGAGTCGTCCTGACGCCCGACTTCCGTCTCATGCGCGTCGCGCGCGAAGGAGGGCGTTTCGTCGCGACGCTCCGCAACGAATACACGCTCGAGGAGGAGGAACGCGTGGTCGACCTCGTCGTCGCCGAGCACGGCACGCTTCCAAGGGACGCGCTCTACTTTTCGCTCAAGGCGAACGCGACCAACGGCGGCGCGCTCGATCTGCGCCTTCTGGCCGCGAACCGGCCGCAGACTCTCGTGACGAACCCCGCGGGTTCATACCGGCTCTTCCGCGTCGGCGATGCCGTCGCCTCGCGCAACATCCATGCGGCGATCTACGACTCGCTGCGTCTTTGCAAGGATATCTGAGGGAATGACAACGCTAGGCTTCGTCGGCACCGGCCACATCACGGCGGCGATGGTGGAAGGATTCTGCTCGGCGCCGGAATCGCCAGAGCGCATCGTCGTCTCGCCGCGCAACCCAGAGAAGGCCGAGGCGCTCAGACGCCGGTTCGCTTCCGTCACGGTCGGGGCCGACAACCAGGCGGTGGTCGATGCGAGCGAAATCGTGTTTCTCGCGGTCCGCCCGCCGATCGCGAGCGAGGTGGCGGGTGCCCTCAGGTTTCGGGCCGATCACATCGTGGTGTCGCTCGTCGCCCTCCATCCCGAGGCCGAGATGCGCAGGCTGATCCGGCCGGCGCAGAGGCTCATCCGCGCCGTGCCGCTGCCATCCTCCGCGCACCGCATCGGCCCGATCGCCTACTACCCCCGCGATGCCGCCATCGAGCGGCTTTTCGCCCGCATCGGCACGCCGATCGCGGCGGGCTCGGAGCGGCAGTTCCATCGCCTCTGGTCTTTGACCGGATTGATTGCCCCCTACTGCACGCTGGTCGCGGAGATCGCGCGCTGGACGGAGGAGGGCGGCGTCGCGCCTGAATCGGCCGAGGCCTATCTCAAGAGCTTCATGCACTGCCTCGCCATGATGACGATGGAGGCGCCTTTCGAGCGCTTGGCGCGCGAGGCCGCGACGCCGGGCGGCATCAACGAGCAGGCCCTCACGGTCATCAAGGAGGGTGGGGGCTTCGCCGCGTTCCGCGCGGCCCTCGACGCCGTGAATACGCGGATGAACCGGACGCTCGGCTGATCGGGCCTCCCGGCGCGGGCCCGTTCGCGCCGGCTGCCGCCGCCTGCATCCGCCCTTTAGGGCGCTTTGCGCGTCTCCTGCATCACCGCGATCATGCTGCGGTAGAAGGAGGCGACGCATTCCTCCCACACCGGCGCCATGCGCGTGCCGAGCCCGACATGATCGCGGACCTGGTGGTTGCGATGGACATGGTCGGCGAAGGGCACGTCCTGGGCGAAGACGATCTTCCAGCTTTCGACGATCTCGGCACGCGCCGGCGCCAACGCCGGATCGCTCGCCGATTGGCCGGGGTAGTAATGCGCGAAGGTGATCGTCGTCTTCTCCGGCCCGTCCGGAAGGAAGAGGCCGAGGAGCGCGTGATTGGGGCGCGTCTGGATGGCGCCGATGGGGAAAAGCGTCACGAAGTGGCTGCGCGGCTCGGGTGCCGAGGGCTTCAAGATGTTCGGGAAGTCGTACTGATAGCCCATCGCCTGCGCGGATTCGCGCGTGTTGCCGTAGATGCGCGCGTTCGACGTCATCATGTAGCAGCGATCGAGATGCCCGTTGACGTTGTTGTTCTGCCGCACGCCGGTCATGAGCTGCTGGTGCGCGAAGGGGATGTGGTATTCGTCGAGCACGGTTTCGACCGCGACCTTCCAGTTGCCGGGATATTCGGTCGACCAGACATCGGCGCGGACGAGCGTCGAGAGGTCGTAATAGGGTGCCAAGAGATCGTCGAGCGGGCGCATGTGGGTGTCGAGCGGGGGCGCCTGGCCGTCGATGTTGACGAACAGCATGTCGAGCCATGTCCCGACGCGCACGGGCTTGAGGCCGAGACCGTCGGTCGAGAAATTCGGGTCCTTGTTCGCGCGCTCGCCGCCGATCTTGGGCGTGCCCACGACCTTGCCGTCGAGGTCGTAGACCCAGCCATGCCAGGGGCAGCTGAAGGTCGAATGGCCCTTGCACTTCTCGGTCACGATGCTCATCGCGCGGTGGCGGCAGATGTTGAGGAAGCCGCGAATGACGCGGTCCTTGCCGCGCACCAGGAGGATCGGCCAGCCCGCGAGGTTGACGGGAACGGCGTCACCGGGCTCCGGGATGTCCGAGGCGAAGCCGACCGGGCACCAGATGCGCGGGAAGAGATCGCGCTGCTCGAGGGCGAAGAACGCGGGCCCGAAGACGCGGCCGGGCAGGCCGATGGCCTCGCCCAAGGGGCGATTGAGGGCCGCGATGTCTTTCTCCGTCACGAAATCGGCAAGCGTCGTCATCGAGGATTCTCGCATCGGGGAGGGTTCTCGCATCGGGGAGGATTCTCGCATCGGGATCGGCATGTTCGGGTCGGCCGGCTTCTCACTCGGCGGCGCGCGCGGTGAGTTTGGGCAGGCTCGGGCGCGTCTTCAAGCATCGGTCCACCGCGGCCTCGGCCCGTTTGCGGTCCTCGCCCGAGAGGGGCAGGCGCGGCAGGCGCACCGTCTCCGAGCCCAATCCCGCCTTCATCGTGAAGAATTTCATGTAGTGGACGAAGCGCGGATCGTTGTCATAGCACACGAGCGGTGCCAACCAACGGTTGATCGCCATGGCCTCGTCGTAGCGCCCCGCGAGCGCCAGATCGAACATCGCCACCGTCTCGCGCGGGAACGCGTTCACGATACCCGCAACGAACGCCTTGGCACCCCCGAGCACGCTTTCGACCGCGATGTCGTCCATGCCGGCGAAGATGACGTAACGCTCGCCGCACAGCATCTTGATCTCGAGCACCCGGCGGATGTCGGTCGAGGATTCCTTGAGCGCCACGATGTTCGACTGATCCGCGAGCTCCTGGAACATCTTGGGTGTCACGTCGCCGCCATAGGCGATGGGGTTGTTGTAGATCATGATCGGCAGCTTGGTCGCGCGCGCGACGGTGCGGAAGTGGCGCATCGTCTCGTCCGGCTGCGTCTTGTAGATGAGCGTGGGCAGGACCATGAAGCCGTCGACGCCCAACTGCTCGCACGCCGCCATGTAGTGCACAGCGAATTTGGTCGTCGTCTCCGCGACGCCCGCGAGGACGGGCAGCTTGCCGCGCCCCATCTTGACCGCCATGCGCACGACGGCGAGTTTTTCTTCCGCTTCGAGCGCGTAGTTCTCGCCCACGCTGCCGCAGACGGTAAGGCCGCCGATGCCCGCATCGATCAAGGCCTCGATGTGGCGCTCCATCGCGGCGAGGTCGAGCGACTCGTCGTCCCTAAATTGCGTGGTCAGGGCTGGGAACACACGGATCCATGCGGCGGCCATGGCGAACTCCCTTGTTCTTGTCCGAATAAGCCTAGCATGGGCGGCGAGAGAGCGGGATGGGGGAAGCCACCAGGTGACATGAAAGGGCCCGACCCGGTAAGCTTGCCCCTCTTACCGGCGCGAGCGTTCCGTTGCGCCTTCGCCATGCAAGGCCATGCCCAAGCCCGATCTCTCGAAGCTTTTCAAGCCCCGGTCGGTCGCCGTCGTCGGCGTCTCGCCGGACCGGCCGCTCATCGGCACGCGCGCCTATCGGAATCTCCGTCGCTACGACTATCCCGGCCGGCTCTACCCGATCAATCCGCGCTACGACGTCTTCGACGGCGAGAAGTGCTTCGCCTCGCTCTCGGCCCTGCCGGAGGTGCCGGATTTCGCCTTTCTCGCGATTCCGGCGGCGCGCACGCCGGATGTGGTCGAGGAATGCGCGCGGCTCGGGATCAAGGCGGTCGAAGTCGCCTCGGGCGGCTACGGCGAGAGCGGCAAGGAGGGCGCTGCGCTCGAAGACCGCATCAAGGCGACGGCGCGCGCCCACGGCATCGCACTCTGCGGGCCGAACAACATCGGCCTCATGAACATCCATGACCGGTCGGTCACCTGGCCCTCGCCGATGTCGGGGCTGCCGAAGCCCGGGCGCATCGCGGTGCTGACGCAAAGCGGCTCAGTCGGCATTGTCCTCTGCCAGGACGAGCGGAAGCTGGGCCTTGCCTATCTCGTCTCGTCCGGGAACGAGGCGGTGCTCACCGCGGCGGATTATCTCAATTTCTTCGCGGACGAAGACCGCGTGCGCGTCGTGCTCATGTTTCTCGAGACGATCCGCGAGCCGCAAAAATTCGCGGACGCCGCTTTGCGGGCGCGTGGCAACGGCAAGCATGTCGTCGTGCTCAAGGTCGGCAGAAGCGCGCTCGGCAGCCGCGCCGTCGCCGCCCATACCGGTGCCATCGCCGGCGAAGCGGCGCTTTACGATGCGTTCTTCGCGCGGCACGGCATTCTCACCGCGAAGGACATGGACGAGATGCTGGAGCTTGCGGCCCTACTCGATGCCTATCCCGAGCCGCCGCCGACGCCGCATGTCGTGCCGATGACGTTGTCGGGCGGGGAGGCCGCGTTGCTTGCCGATCTCGCGGGCGAACGGGGGCTAAACCTCCTCGAGCTTGCGCCCGAGACGGTCGCCAAGCTTCAGCCGCACTTCCCGCCCTACCAGCGGCCGCGCAATCCGCTCGATGCCTATGGCCTCGGCTGGGACAGCGCGCGCGTCGAAGGCATGTTCAAGGCGCTGGCCGAGGATCCCCTGATCGGCACGATCGCCGTCGCGTTCGACGCGCCGGCTTCCGATGCGGCCGACGCCAAGTGGACCGCCGAGGCGGCGGAGATGTGCGGCAGGCTGCAGGCGAATACGAAAGTCAAATTCGTCTTCATGAACAACCTGGCCGCCGGCGGGATGTCGCCGCTTGTCCGCGCGCGCGTGGATGCGCTCGGCATCCCCTTTCTCTCAGGCATGGCCAACGCATTCGCAGCATTGGGACAGTGGTCGGCGCTCTCACGGCCCTGTCCGGTCCAAGGACGGGCTGAGCCGCTCGCGGCGGCAATCGTCGCACGCGCGCGCGAGGCTGGGCGGCTGAACGAGGCCGAGCGTTTCACGCTTCTGCGTGATGCCGGCTTGCCCATGAGCGCCTGCCGTCCGGTCGCCTCGGCCGAAGACGCAGTTCGCGCGGCGCAGGAATTCGGCCGTCCCGTGGCCATGAAGGGCGGCGGGGCGGCGGTTCTTCATAAGACCGAGCTCGGCCTCGTGCGCTTGGCACTTGGGGATGACAAAGCGATCCGCGGCGC
>JBGPGW010000137.1:0-9102 GCA_041484095.1 Alphaproteobacteria bacterium
AAGCTCGCCGACATGCAGACGGAGATCGCGCTCGGCCTGCAGGGCTCGCTGCGCCTCGGGCGCATGATCGATGCCGGCACCGCGGCTCCGGAATCGACCTCGCTCATGAAGCGCAACAATTGCGGCAAGGCGCTCGAGATCGCGCGCATGGCGCGCGACATGCACGGCGGCAACGGCGTCTCCGACGAGTTCCACGTCATCCGCCACATGATGAATCTGGAGGCCGTCAACACCTATGAGGGAACGCACGACATCCATGCGCTCATCCTCGGGCGCGCGCAGACCGGCATTCAGGCGTTCACGGGGGCGTAGGGTCGTTCAGCGCGACGCGCGGAATTTGACGCAGATCCGGCTCTTGTCGATGCTCGTGAGTGAATCGCCGTTGAGGCCGCAGCGAAACGAATCCGTCCCGCTCGCGCTGTCCTTGAGGTGACCGCACCGCTCGCAGGCGCCGAAGACCCGCGTGCCATAGCGTGACTGGAGCTCCGCCATCAGGCTGTTGAGGCCTTCGACCATGGCGGCCCCGGTCTCGCCCGGCAGCTTTGCCGCGGCTTCCTCGATCTGACGGATCGGATCGAATTCGAGAAGGGCCGTCCCGGCGGGAGTCACTTCCAGCGTCACCGACCGGCCATCGGCCCGGTGCCGATCCCGCCGGACGTATCCCTTATTCTCCAGGGCCCGGATCGTCTGGGACACCGTGCCTTTGGTCGTGCCGAGGAACTCGGCGAGTGCCGTGGGCGAGCGCGAATACTGATTGGCTCGGGCGAGATAGCGTAGCGCATCCCATTGCGCCGGGTTCAGCCCGCTCACGAACTGCAGGCAATGCGTCGCGCGGCCGATGCGATTCAAGAGGTCGGCAACGTCTGATTTCAATGGGTTAGCGTCAGTCTTCATGGCTCGTCAGGGTTGAATCTCTAGAATTCTTGATCGGAAACGCCCGGCCCTCTATAGTATCGACTCGATACTAAACTCATCGGCCGTATCAAGCATTACAGAAGGAAAGTCTGTCCAACAATGTCCTTTGTCAATTCGGCCAATACCGAGCGGAGCGACAGGCGCTACATCGCAGCGGCGATGGAGGCCCCCTATCTCGAGCGCTCGTATGAACAGGCCCTCGCCCGGCGCTGGCGTGATGCGAAGGACGAGGCGGCGCTCCATGAGCTGATCGCGAGCCATGCCCGGCTCGTCGTTCGCGTCGCCTGGGATTTCCGGCGGAGCGGCCTGCCGCTCGGCGATCTCGTCCAGGAAGGCAATATCGGGCTCGCCCAGGCGGCGGCGCGATTCGACCCGGAACGCAATGTGCGCTTCGCCACCTATGCGGGCTGGTGGATCATGGCCGAGATTCAGGACTTCATCCTCCGCAACGCCTCGATCGTCCGCTTCGCGACGACTCCGGTCCACCGCAGCCTGTTCTTCAAGCTCCGGCGCATCCGTGCCCAGCGCGCGACGCTGCCTGACGGATCGCTGCCCTCGGCCGAGCGCGAGGCGCTGGCGAAGGAGCTCGACGTGCCGCTCGCGGACGTCGAGCGGATCGATTCGAGCCTCGCCCGCGGCGATCAGTCCTTGAGCGCCACGCGCGAATCCGATGACTCCGAGCCGTTGCAGGACATGCTGGCGGATCCGGGCCCCTCGCCCGAAGAGATCGTCATCGAATCGGTCGACCGAGACCTGCGCCGCACGCGCCTGCGTGAAGCACTCAACCGTCTCACGCCGCGCGAGCGGAAAATCATCGCCCAGCGCTTTCTCGGCGAGCGCCGTCAGACGCTGGCGGAGATCGGCGAGACCTTCGGCGTCAGCAAGGAACGGATTCGCCAGCTCGAAGCCAAGGCACTGGCGAAGCTCGAACTGGCACTCCGCGATCCCGACGGGGGCCACAGCGACCTCCTGGCCCCGTAAAGCCGGCGAGCCGCCAGCCACGGAGGCGCCCGCTGGGGACTCATGCTTCGTCCCTCGACAGGCTCGGGATGAGGAAGCTCAGCATGAGGGTTTTGATTCATTGTCCTGGTCCTCATCCTGAGCCTGTCGAAGGCTCATCCCGAGCGACCGAGGGATGAGGCGTCGCTAAGATCGTCCCTTCAACATCCGGATGATGCCGGAGAAATCCAGCTCGGCATGCCCCGCGTTGCAGAAAAGGGCGTAAAGCGCGCTCGCCTCCGCGCCGAGCGGCGTCGCGGCACCCGCGCTCGCCGCCGCCTGCTGGGCGAGCCGCAAATCCTTCAGCATCATCGCCGCCGTGAAGCCGGGCTTGTAGTCGCGGTTGGACGGTGCCGTCGGCACGAGGCCGGGCTCGGGGCAATAGGTCGTCAGCGACCAGCACTGGCCCGAGGATTTCGAGCTGATCTCGAACAGCTTCGCCGCATCGAGCCCGAGCTTCTCGGCGAGCGCGAAGGCCTCGCCGACGGCGATCATCGAGACGCCGAGAATCATGTTGTTGCAGATCTTCGCGGCCTGCCCCGCACCCGACGGTCCGGCATGGACGACCGTCTTGCCCATGCACCGGAGAACGGGCTCCGCCCGCGCGAAGGCGGGCGCGCTTCCCCCCACCATGAAGGTGAGCGTCGCGGCCTCGGCACCCGCGACACCGCCCGAGACGGGCGCATCGAGCATGGCGAATCCCGCGCGCTCCGCCGCCGTGCCGACGGCGCGCGCGCTTTCGACGTCGATTGTCGAGCAATCGATGAAGAGCGCGCCCTTCCGCGCCGCCCCGATCAGGCCGTCCGGAGCCGTGTAGACCGCGCGCACATGCTGTCCCGCCGGCAGCATGGTCACGACGATCTCGGCATTCGCCGCGGCCGCCGCGGCCGAATCCGCGCGTGCGGCCCCGTCGCGCACCGAGGCATCGAGCTTTTGGGCCACGACATCGAAGGCCGCCACGCCATGCCCGGCCTTGAGCAAGTTTCGCACCATGGGGCCGCCCATGTTGCCGAGGCCGACGAATCCGATCGCTGCCATCCCCCTCGCTCCTCTTCTCGCCGCCGCTTCTATCCACCACCCGGGCGCGGCAGCGACAGGCCTTCGACATTGCGGCCGAAGAACGCCTGCGGTTGCGAGGCCTCCTCGACCCAGCCCGTCTCGAGATCCTCGATGCATTCGACGGTCTGGTCGAAAAGCTGACGCCAGGTGAGCGAGCGTTCGATCTCGTCGAGCAGGCAGCCGTCGAAATAGGTGTAGCGCAGGTTGAAGTCGCAGCCGAAGGACGACCGGTCGCGCCGCGCCGCCGTGAGGATGATCCGATTGGGTTTCTTCGCCTCCTCGCGGAGGAACGTGCCGGCATGGCAGCCCGAGACGACGGCGATGGTCGGCACGTTGGCGCAGTAGGTGTCGAGCGCCTTCTGCAGGTCTTCGGGATAGAGCTTCTCGTTGTTCACGCGGTCGCGCTTGAGGTAGAGGCCGTGCTCCGTCCCGTGCGAGGTGAAATAGAGGAGGCAGCCGTCCGACGGGCCGATCTTCAGCGAATCGAGCGCGCCGAACAGATTCTTCGTGGTCGCCTCCTGCGGCCCGCGCAGGAAGACACGCGCCGAGCTCAAGATCCGGATGTCGGCGATCCCGCGTTGCTTGAACCGGTTCGAGAGAGTCCGGATCGCATTGTCGAAAACGGGGATCGAATCGTCGCCCGCGACGAGCACCGCCTTCCAATGGATCGACTGCGCCGGCGCGCTCGCCGTCGCCGCCACGAGAAAGGCGAGAGCCAATCCGAATGCCAGCTTCAATCGTCCCATCGCCACTCCTTCCGTACCCGCGATCGCCGAAACCTGAGACGGGCCTCTCCTTCGACAAGCTCAGGATGAGGCCCTCATGCTGAGCTTGTCGAAGCATGAGGGCCAAGGCGACATGACACGCTACTGCGATTCCTAATACTACTCGAAGACGAGGTCGCCGGCACCGAGCGGCGCGAACCAGGCTTCGACTGCGGCTCGACTGACCTCGGCCAAAGTCGCCGGCTGCCACCGGGGTGCGCGGTCCTTGTCGATCACCGCCGCGCGCACGCCCTCGTAGAAATCATGCGCCGCCATCGCGCGCTGGACGAGACGATACTCCATCACCATGCATTCCTCGAAGCCGAGTTCGGCCCCGCGCGCGATCTCTTCGAGCGTGACCTTCTGACAGAGGGGTGATTTCTCCGCCATCGCCCCGAGCGTCGCCATGGCCCGAGCGCTCCCATCGGCCTTCAACGCGGCTTCGATCGCCTCGACCGTCGGCAGGCCGAAACAGCGATCGATGGAAGCGCGGTGCTCCGCAAGCGGCGGCGGTCCCGCATCCTCCCCGAACTCGGCGAGCATCTCCTCGATCACCTCGTAGGCGTCCGTCGAGAGGCCGGGATGGCGCAAGGCCGCGACGAACTCGTCGAGCCGCGCGCTCGGCACGGTGTGCGTGGCGATCCCGGCGTAATGGCAATCCGCCGCCATGAGGCGCGCGCCGGTCAGGCCGAGATAGGCACCGAGCTGTCCGGGGCAGCGCGGCAGGAAATAGCTCCCGCCCACATCGGGGAAGAGGCCGATGCCCGTCTCCGGCATGGCGAAGAGCGTGCGCTCGGTCGCGACGCGGTGCGAGCCGTGGATCGCGACGCCCACCCCGCCCCCCATCGTGACGCCGTCGATCAGCGCGACATAGGGCTTGGCGTAGCGCTTGATGCGGCGGTTGAGACGGTACTCCTCCCGGTAGAAATCCACCGTCAGCGTGCCTGTCTTGCTTCGGCCGGATTCGTAGAGCGCGCGAATGTCGCCGCCCGAGCAGAAGGCGCGCCCGCCCGCGCCGCGGATGACGATGAGACGGATCGCGTGGTCCTCCGCCCAGAGCGCCAACTGCCGGTCGAGCACGCGCACCATGTCGAGCGTCAAGGCGTTCAGGGCCTGCGGCCGGTTGAGCGTGATCACGCCCACGCCGCCGGCGGCGTCGAACAGGATGTCGCCCGAATTCATTGCGCGAGGTCATTCAGCATGTTCAAAGACCCACCCCCTCCTCAACATGGCCCACCCCCTCCCGTTGGACCGCTTCGCGCTCCAACCCCCCTTCCAGGGGGAGGAAAAATGTAAGTGCGTCCGGCACATTCGCGTCGCCGAGGGCAGACCTCCTTTATTCCCTCCCCCCTTGAGAGGGAGGGCCAGGGAGGGGGGTGGGATCGCGCGATTGAGAATCGCGTTGACCAAATGCGCGCCTCCGAAAACTTCTCTGCGGAAGCGTGTCTCATCCTCACCTTCATTTGTTCGCATCGTCACGGACGACGACATCGAGGCCTGCATCATTGAGGTCTCATCCGCCGAGGAGACGCCGCGCGATGATGACGCGCATGATCTCGTTGGTTCCTTCGAGGATCTGGTGCACGCGGACGTCGCGGAGGTAGCGCTCGACCGGAAAATCGCGGAGATAGCCGTAGCCGCCGTGAAGCTGGAGCGCCTCGTTGCACACGCCGAACCCGACATCGGTCGCGAAGCGCTTGGCCATCGCAGAGTGGAGCGTTGCGTCCGCATCGCCGGCATCGAGGCTCGCGGCGGCCCGGTGCACCAGGAGGCGCGCCGCCTCCAGCTCCGTCGCCATGTCGGCGAGCTTGAACTGGAGCGCCTGGAATTCGCTGAGCGTCCGCCCGAATTGCCGGCGCGTCGTCATGTGCTCGCGCGCGAGGTCGAGGCAGGCGCGCGCGGCCCCGAGCGAGCAGGAGGCGATGGCGATGCGCCCGCCGTCGAGCCCGCGCATCGCGATCTTGAATCCTTCGCCCTCCTGGCCCAGGCGATTCGCCTGGGACACGCGGCAATTCTCGAAGATCACGGCGGCGGTCGGCTGGCTGTTCCAGCCGAGCTTCGTCTCGCGCTTGCCGAAGGAAAGACCGGGCGTGCCCTTCTCAACGACGAAGGTCGAGATGCCGGCTGCGCCCTCCCCGCCCGTCCGCGCCATGACGACATAGATGTCGCTCACGGTGGCGCCGGAGATGAAGGCCTTCGTGCCGTCGAGGACATAGCCGTCGCCCGACTTGGCCGCGCGGGTCGTGAGCGCGGCCGCATCCGATCCGGCACCCGGCTCGGTCAGGCAATAGCTCGCGAAATGCGCCATCGAGACGAGCTTCGGGAGAAAGCGCCGGCGCTGCTCGGCCGAGCCGAAGGAATCGATCATCCAGGACGCCATGTTGTGGATCGAGATATAGGCCGCGGTCGAGGTGCAGCCGGCGGCCAGCTCCTCGAAGATGAGCGCCGCATCGAGCCGCCCGAGGCCAGCGCCGCCGACATCGTCTTTGACGGTGATGCCGGCAAAGCCGAGCGCCGCCGCCTTGCGGAGGGCGTCCACGGGAAAGATCGCCTCTCTGTCCCACGACGCGGCGTGGGGCGCCATATCCGCCGCGGCGAATTCGCGCGCCGTGTCGCGGATGGCACGCTGCTCAAGGGAGAGCTCAAAATCCATGGGAGGACGAGCATAAGCCAGCGATCACCCAAGGCAAGGTTCCCGTCCGCCGCGGATTGGGGTAAAAATTAACCTCATGGGATAAGATGGGCCCGAACGACCGATGCCGTCGGGCCGACACTGAGCGGCCGACACTGAGCGGCCGGCGATGGCGGCGGGGCTCTTCGCGAGCACGGCGCGCGCGCCCGGCGCCCGATGATGAGAGGGACAGATGGCACCAAGAAAACCCAGCGCGACACCCGCACTCGGCGTCTATCCCAAGACGCGCATGCGCCGCAACCGGCGCGATCCCTGGAACAGGCGGCTCGTGGCCGAGCACACGCTGTCGGCAGGCGATCTCATCTGGCCGATCTTCGTCCGCGACGGCAAGGGCCAGCGCGAGCCCGTGGCCTCGATGCCGGGTGTGGACCGATTCTCGGTCGATCTCCTCGCCGAGGAAGTCGGGCGCGCGGCGGAGCTCGGCATCCCCGCCATCGCCATCTTCCCCGTCATCGATCCCGCGAAGAAGACCGAGGATGGCGACGAGGCGACGAACCCCGACAATTTGGCCTGCCGCGCGATCGCCGAGATCAAGAAGAGCGTCCCCTCGATCGGCGTCATCATCGACGTGGCCCTCGACCCCTTTACCACCCACGGCCATGACGGGCTCGTCAGGGACGGCTACGTCGTGAACGACGAGACGGTCGCCGTCTTGTGCCGGCAGGCGCTGGTCCAGGCGCGCGCGGGCTGCGACGTGATCGCGCCCTCCGACATGATGGACGGACGGGTGGGTGCGATCCGAACGGCGCTCGACGACAACGGCTTCGACCACGTGCGCATCATGTCCTACGCCGCGAAATACAATTCGGGCTTCTACGGCCCCTTCCGCGACGCCCTCGGCTCGAAGGCCGGCACGCTCGGCGGCAAGGACAAGGGCACCTACCAGATGGACCCCGCGAATTCGGACGAGGCGCTCCGCGAGGTCGCGCTCGACCTCGAGGAAGGTGCCGACATGGTGATGGTGAAGCCGGGCATGCCCTATCTCGACATCGTGCGCCGCGTGAAGGACGGCTTCGGCGTGCCGACCTTCGCCTACCAGGTCTCGGGCGAGTACGCGATGCTGGCGGGTGCGATCGAGCGCGGCTGGCTCGATCCCAACCGCGTGATCCTCGAAGCCATGATGAGCTTCAAGCGCGCGGGTGCGGACGGCGTCTTGACGTATTTCGCGGTGGATGTGGCGAAACGGTTGAAGGCGGGATAATCCCGACGTCCGTTCATCCGACTGTTTGAGGCCTCATCCTTCGACAAGCTCAGGATGAGGACAGTTAGATAGAACCCTCATGCTGAGCTTGTCGAAGCATGAGGCCTATTCTTTCGATCTCATGCCGCTCATCCGGCATTGCCTTCGCCTTCCGATCTCACCCCGCGTATTGACCCGCCTCATACCCGCGGACCACAATCGCGGTCTCGGTTTCGTTCCTCGGGGCAAGAGCCATGGACACACTCGCCCGCAGCGTCGCCGGACGGCGCGCGCTCGGCCAATCGATTTTCGATGAGCTGAGGCGGAAGACCAGCCAGGGCGAAGGCATCTGCCGGCCGTCCTACAGCGCGGAAGAGGATTTCGCGCACGGCCTCCTCGCGAAGAGCGCGGCCGATCTCGGCTTCGAAGTCACGAGGGATCCCGCGGCCAACACCTACATGACGCTCCCGGGCCGCGACCGGCGCGCACCCCGGATCGTCATCGGCTCGCATCTCGATTCGGTCGAGGCCGGCGGCAATTACGACGGGGCCGCGGGCGTCGTCTCCGGCCTCGTCGCGATCGCTGGCTTGAAGGATTCCGGCTTCACGCCGTCGCGCGACATCTCGGTCATGGGCATCCGCGCCGAGGAAAGCGCGTGGTTCAACGTCTCCTATATCGGCAGCCGCTCGGCCCTCGGCGTCCTGCCGGCCAATGTCTACGACACCGCGAAACGCATCGATACCGACCGCCTCCTCTCCGCCCACATGAAAGACTCTGGCGGCGATGCCGCGGCGCTCCAGCGCGGGACGCCGTATCTCCCGCGCGAATCAGTCCACGCCTATCTCGAAGTGCATATCGAGCAGGGACCGCGGCTCGTGGCCGAACGCCTGCCGGTCGGCATCGTCGAGGGCATCCCCGGCAATTTCAGGCATCCCGAGATCACTGTCTCCGGCGGCTACGGCCATGTGGGGTCCGCGCGCCAGGACCGCCGCGACGCCGTCATCGCGGCCAGCGCCTTCGTCACGGAACTCGACCGACTGTGGGAGGAGACTCTCGGCGCCGGGCAATCCATGGGCATGACGGTCGGGCGCTTCTTCACGGATTCGGCGCACCATGCACTGACCAAAGTGTCGGGGCATGTCGAGCTCAGCCTCGATGTGCGCTCGACCGATCCCCTGGTGCTGAAGGGGCTCAAGACGCGCGTCGACGCGATCGCGCGCGCGATCGCGGAGCGAAAGCGCGTCACCATCGACATGGGCCGAATCACGCATGCGGAAGTGGGCGTCATGGACAAGATCATCGTCGAGGGCCTCGAACGCGGGGCCAAGGCGCTCGCCATCCCGCACATGCATCTGCCGAGCCCGGCGTCGCACGATGCCGCCGCCTTCGCCGCCGCGGGCGTGCCGACCGCCATGATCTTCATCCGCAACGATCACGGCAGCCACAATCCCAGGGAGCATATGGAGATGGACGATTTCATGCAGGCGACGACG
>JBGPGW010000138.1:0-8968 GCA_041484095.1 Alphaproteobacteria bacterium
CGTGTGGCCCTCCGTGTACATGTTGATGTCGTGGCGCTTGCCGGGATCGCGCTTGTTCTTGACGCCGTCGAGGCCCGCGGCGAGCACGCCGGCCTGGAGGAGATACGGATTGGCCGCCCCGTCCATGAGGCGCAGCTCGAAGCGCCCGGGTTCCGGGATGCGCACCATGTGCGTCCGGTTATTGCCGCCATAGGTGATCGTGTTGGGCGACCAGGTGGCGCCCGAGACCGTCACCGGCGCGTTGATGCGCTTGAAGCTGTTGACCGTCGGGTTGAAGAGGGCGACGAGCGATTCGGCCGAGTGCATGACGCCGCCGAGGAACTGATAGGCGAGCTTGGAGAGCCCCAATTCGCCCCGTCCGTCGAAGAACAGATTGTTCTTGCCGGCCTTGTCCCAGACCGAGACATGCGCGTGACAGCCGCTGCCCGTCAGGTTGATGAAGGGCTTCGGCATGAAGGTCGCGCGAAGCCCATGCTTCTCCGAGATGCTTTTCACCATGTACTTGAAGAAGACATGGCGGTCGGCCGTGAGGAGCGCATCATCGTAGGTCCAGTTCATCTCGAACTGGCCGTTCGCGTCCTCATGATCGTTCTGATACGGACCCCAGCCGAGCGTCAGCATCGAATCGCAGATCTCGGTGATCACGTCGTAACGCCGCATGAGCGCGGACTGGTCGTAGCAGGGCTTCGTATGGGTGTCGCGTTCGTCCGCGACCTGGCGGCCGTCGGGGGAGGTGAGAAAGAACTCGCACTCGACCCCGGTCTTCATCCGGTAGCCCAGCGCGGCCGCGCGCTCGACCTGCTGCTTCAACACGTGGCGCGGCCCGTGGGCGACGGGCGTGCCGTCCATCACGATATCGGCAGCCAGCCAGCCCACCTCCGGCTTCCACGGCAGGATGACGAGGCTCTCCGCATCGGGGACCGCGAACATGTCGGAGTCCGCGGGCGTCATGTCGAGCCATGTGGCGAAGCCCGCGAAGCCGGCGCCCGCGCGCTGCATCTCGCCGATCGCCGCGGCCGGCACCAGTTTCGCGCGCAAGGCCCCGAACAGATCGACGTAGCTGATAAGGAAATATTTGATCTTCTCGGTCTTGGCGACTTTGGCCAGATCTGTGGCCATGACTGCCTCCCCTGATGTCACGCTGGCGCCCAGCCCCCGGCGGAAGGCGCTCCCGGTCCCGATCTTAGTAGCTGCGCTGCCCCGGTATCCAGTTCGTCCCGGCGAGGGGAACGCCGGCCATGGCCGCGGCCTCGACCGTAAGGGCGACGAGGTCCTCCGGCTCGAGGTTGAGCACATGGGTCTTGCCACACGCCCGCGCCATGGTCTGCAGCTCGAGCGTCATGGTCGAGAGGTAGTTGCGGAGCCACCGCCCGCCCTGCTCCGGGTCGAGCCGCTTCTGCAGCTCGTCGTCCTGCGTCGCGACGCCGACCGGGCAGCGCCCGGTCTGGCAGTGATGGCAATAGCCGGGCTCGGTGCCGAGTGCGTGATAATCCTCGATATGGATCGGCTTGTTGCAGCCGAGCGCGATCATCGTCGCGGTGCCGATGGAGACAGCGTCCGCCCCCATGGCGAGCGCCTTGGCGACGTCGGCCCCTGTGCGGATGCCGCCCGAGACGATGAGCTGCACCTTGCGGTGCATGTCGAGCTCCTGGAGCGCCTGGATCGCGAGACGGAGGGCCGGCAGGGTGGGAATGCCGACATGCTCGATGAAGACGTCCTGCGTCGCACCCGTGCCGCCCTGCATGCCGTCGAGAACGATTGCGTCCGCCCCGGCCTTGACGGCGAGCTGCACGTCGAAATAGGTGCGCGTGGCGCCGATCTTGACGTAGATGGGCTTCTGCCAATCGGTGATCTCGCGCAGCTCCTGGATCTTGATGGTGAGGTCGTCGGGCCCGGTCCAGTCGGGATGGCGCGAGGCGCTGCGCTGGTCGATGCCGGCGGGCAGCGTGCGCATGGCGGCGACGCGGGGGCTCACCTTCTGGCCGAGCAGCATCCCGCCCCCGCCCGGCTTCGCCCCCTGCCCCACCACGACTTCGAGTGCGTCGGCGCGCCTGAGATCGTCCGGATTCAAGCCGTAGCGCGAGGGCAGGACCTGGTAGACGAGGGTCTTGGAGGCCCGCCGCTCCTCCTCCGTCATGCCGCCGTCGCCCGTCGTCGAGCTCGTGCCCATCATCGTGCAGGCGCGGCCGATCGATTCCTTCGCATTGGCGGAGAGCGCGCCGAAGCTCATGCCCGCGACCGTGATCGGGATCTTGAGCTCGATCGGCTTCGCGGCGAAGCGCGTCCCGATGACGACGTTGGTGTCGCATTTCTCCCGGTAGCCTTCGAGCGGGTAGCGCGAGACGGAGGCGCCGAGCAGCAGGAGGTCATCGAAGGTCGGCAGGCGCCGCTTGGTGCCGAAGCCGCGAATCTCGTAGAGGCCCTGATCGGCCGCGCGGTGAATCTCCGCGATGACTTGCGGGGTGAAGCTCGCGGATGGGCGGAGGTAACGCGGATCGACGCTCATGGGACTCTCCGACCGACTAGTAGGAATCGGCGTGATCGATGTGGAAGTTGTAGAGCTTTCGTGCCGAGCCGTAGCGGCGGAAGGTCTTCGCATCCGCCTTGATGCCGGCCTTCTTCAGAAGCGCATCGAGGGCCTTGACGTGCTCTGGCGTCATCGCCTTCTCGATGCAGTCGGCACCGAGGCTCTTCACCGAGCCGCGCACGAAGATGCGCGCCTCGTACAGCGAATCGCCGAGCGCTTCGCCGGCGTCGCCGCACACGACGAGATTGCCGGCCTGGGCCATGAACGCGCTCAAATGCCCGACCGAGCCGCCGACCACGATGTCGACCCCTTTCATGGCGATGCCGCAGCGTGCGCCGGCATCGCCCTCGATCACGACCATCCCGCCGTGACCCGATGCGCCGGCCGCCTGCGAGGCATTGCCCGTGACGCGGACGAGGCCGCTCATGATGTTCTCACCGATGCCCCAGCCGCAGTGGCCATCGACGATGACCGTGGCCTCCTTGTTCATGCCAGCGCAGTAATAACCGACATGGCCGTTGATGCGGATCTCGACCGGCACCATCAGGCCGACGGCGACGGCGTGCGCACCCATCGGATTGACGATGTGCCAGGACCGTTCGTTCGTGTCCTTGGGCAGGTCGTGAAGGCGCTGGTTGAGCGCGCGGATCGTGGTATTGGCGAGATCGACCGTCTGCATGGGCTCCTGCCGGTGTGTTACTGAAGGCTCCAGGTGTAGACGACGGCCGGCTTCGGCTCCCAGATCGACGCCTTGTCCACGCCGGGCAGATGCGCGAGGCTCCGGTACTCGGACGCCATCGCGACCCAATCGTCCGTCTCGGCGAGGACCGCCGGCTTGCAGGCGATCGAATCGCGCAGGACCGCGAAGCCGTCGCGCGTGCCCATGGTGAAGGTATAGAAACCGTCGAGATCCCTAAGCCCCGCCTCCATCGCCTCCTGCAGCGTGGCGCCTTCGCTCATCCGGAAGGCGAAGTAGCGCGCCGCCACTTCGCTGTCGTTGTCGGTCTCGAACGTCATGCCGCGGCGGCGCAGCCACTCGCGCAGACGATTGTGATTCGAGAGTGAGCCATTATGGACGAGGCACATGTCCGGAGCCGCGGTGAAGGGGTGGGAATGCTCCGTCGTCACGATGCTCTCGGTCGCCATGCGCGTGTGGCCGATGGCGTGCGTGCCGTCCATCTCCGCGATCCCGTAGCGCGCCAGCACGTCGGCGGGCCGGCCCTTCTCCTTGTAGACCTCCATGAGCTGTCCGTAGCCCATGATGCGCACGTCCTTGCAGTTCTCCGTGATCCAGGCGCGCACCGGCTTTTCCTCCGACTGCGCCGTGAGAACGGCGTGCGCCGCCTTCACGGTCACGTCGGTCTCGACGTCGAGCGCGTCGGCGAGCTGTCCCGCCATCCCGCGCCAATGGTAGGTGGGGTCGTCGTGGAACAGGGTGAGCTTGGACGAGCCCGCTGCCACCGGGCGGTGATAGACGGCGATGCCCGCGCTGTCGGGTCCGCGATCGGTCATGCCCGTCAGCATGATCGCGACGTGATGGCCGAGCTCCGGCCGCAGGGCCGGATTCTTCAGGAACAGGCCGACGATTCCGCACATGGCGCGTACTCCCGTTGAACGAGGACCCTGAGAGCCGGGATCATCCCGGCCGCAATCAATCCATTATAAGAGGAAACAAAGTTTCCTGCCATGAATTTCACCCCCCTCCACCCCGCTCGGGCGCCTGGGAGATCACGGACAGGAAACGAATGGGCAGCTTCACGAGCTCGTCCGGACCGTGGGGCGTGTTGGCGTCGAAAAACAGCGAATCGCCGGGGGTCAGGAGGTAGGTCTTGTCGCCATAGCGATAACGGAGCCGGCCTTCCAGCATGTAGAGAAACTCCATACCGTCGTGCTGGAAGAGGGGGAAGACCTCGGATTTCTCCGTGAGCGTGATGAGGTAGGGCTCGACCATCACGCTCTTGCGCACGGCATGGCCGAGGAGCTGGTATTGATGGCCCGCGCGCGTGCCGCGGCGTTCGATGGTGAGCCCCTCGCCCGCGCGAACGAAGGTCGCGTCCGTGTGCTCCTCGAGCCGCCGGAAGAAGGACGTGACCGGGACGCCAAGGGCGCCCGCGAGCGCGCGAAGGGTCGCAAGCGAGGGCGAAGTGAGCCCGTTCTCGATCTTCGACAGCATGCCCGGCGACAAGCCCGCCTGGCGTGCGAGGTCCGCGACCGTCATGTCGTGCTTGCGGCGGAAACCATGAACCTCGCGCCCGATCGCGGTCTCGAGCACGTTGGACGTCTCGCGCTCCCGCACGGGCCGGGCGCGAGCGCGGCGCGGTGCCTTGGCACGCAGGCGACCCCCGCCCTTCAACGGCTTGCTCCGTCGGCGAGGCGCATGAGGGCGGCGCGGCCGACCGGCCTGCCGCCGAACTCGGCCATCGCATCGAGAAGACAGCCCCACATGTAGTCGGCGGACGCGCTGTCGCCGAGAAGATCGAAGCCGAGCGTCGATCCCTGATCGCTGCGGATGACGATGGCGTTCGAGCGCGCGATGGAGGTCTGCGCGATCGCGCCCGCCGCGAAACGATCGGGCCTCAAATCGACACCGCACAGCTTGGCGAACATCGCGGCCGCGTGTTCGCCGGAGATATGGAGCCAATAGTGGCTGTCGCCGCGCGGCAGGAGATAGCACTGGCTCGCGGTCTCGAGACGCCAGGTCGTCGTGAGACGCTCGAAAATCCGGCTCGTCGCCGTGAGGTCCGAGAGGATGAGCGCCTCGGTCGGCGCCAAGCGCGCGGCGCGCGTGCCGTCGGTCTGACGGTCCGCGCGGTTGTCTTCCGCGAGGCCGCGCACGCCCTGACCGGAGAGCCACGCCAAGGCCCCGCGCCCCTTGAACCCGATGCGCGGCAAGGGCGAGAGGTCGGCGAGCCCGAGCCTGGTCGCGCTGACGGCCTCCGCCTCGGCCGCCCCGAAATGCTCGGCGACCACGCCGCCGCCCATATCCGCGAACACGGCGCCGTGACCGACGAGGCGGCGGTAGACGAAGCTCCGGCGAGCGAACTGGGCGGGGTCGAGCGTGCGCACGGCTCAGCCCTCCTGCCGCGCGTTGTTCGGGTCGAGGAAAGGCGGCTTCACCACCTGCGCCTCGATCATGCGTCCGCCCGCGACCTTGATCGAGAAGCGGGCGCCGGGCTCCGTCTGTTCGGGCGGCACGAAGGCGAGGCCGATGACGCGAGAGAGCGAGGGTGAGAACGCCGCCGACGTCACGCGGCCGACGATGGCGCCTTCGCGAATGACGAGGTGGCATTCTTCGGGCGGCGGCTCCGCGGGGTCGACGAGCGTGAAGCCGACGAGCTTGCGCTGAAGCGGCCGCTTCATCTGCGCCTCGATCGCGCGGGCGCCGACGAAGAACGGTTTCTTCTTGGCGATCGCCCAGCCCATGTCGGCCATGTAGGGGTGGGTCTCGCCGTCGGTGTCTTGCCCCACGATGATGTGCCCCTTCTCAAGACGCAGGAGACGCTGCGCCTCGACCCCGAAGGGCTTGATGCCGAGCGGCGCCCCGGCCCAGAGCAAGGCGTCCCACAGCGCTTCGCCCGCGCTGGCCGGGACGTGGATCTCATAGCCAAGCTCGCCCACGAACCCGACGCGCAGGAGCCGTGCGGGAATGCCGGCGACCGTGCCCATCCGCACGCCCATATAGGGAAACGCCGGGGCGGAGAGATCGACATCCGTCGCCAATTTGGCCAGCACCTCACGCGAGCGAGGGCCGGCGAGATTGACGCCGGCATAGGCGGCGGTCGCGTTGGTGATGTCGACATCGAGACGCCACTGCGCGTTGTGCCAGAGCATGGTCTGATACACGCGATCGGCGCCGCCCGTCGTCGCCGTGACGTAGAAATGCCAATCGTGGAAACGGCACGCGACCCCGTCGTCGATGATGGCGCCGGTCTGATCGCACATCAGCACGTAGCGCGCGCGGCCGACCTGCTGGTTCGCGTAGGCGAAGGTGTACATGCGGTTGAGGAACTCCGCCGCATCGGGCCCGCGCACGTCGAGCCCGCCCAGGGTCGAGACGTCGATCAGCCCGACGTTCGCGCGAACCGCCTCGACCTCCTCGCGGATCGCCGCTTCGCGCCGGTCCTTCGGCCCGTAATAGGCGGGGCGGAGCCACAGGCCGGCCGGCATCATCTCGGCTCCCGCTTCGAGATGCCGGTGATGCATGGCGCTGAGACGCACCGGCTCGAACCCGCGGCCCGCGAGATGGCCGAACTTCTCCGCGCTGTAGGGCGGGCGGGCGGTCGTCGCGCCGATGATCTCGAGCTCGCGGCCGGTCGCCTCCGCCGTGATGCGCGCCAGCGAAAGCGCCGTATGGCGGCCCTGAGAGGGGCCCATGCCGGCCGTCGAGAAGCGCTTCAGCAGCTCGATGTGATCGTAGCCTTCGGCGATGGCGTTCCGGATGTCCTTGACCTGCAGGTCTTCATCGAAGTCGACGAAATCCTTGCCGCGCGGATGGGGAAAGATCGGCCAGGGATGATTCCAACCCGAGGCGTTCTTGCCGCGCACGGCGGGCGGCTCCCCGCGGGAGGGCGCACCCAAACCCGCGGCCGCCTGCATGCCCGCGCGCCGGCCATCCGCGATGGCCGTCTCCAGGTCATAGGCGCCGTCGAGCGAGCCGGCCGGAATGACGCCGGCAGGCGCGCTCTTGATCGCAAAGGTGGCCGCCGCGCGGTCGTAGACCACCGACCCGCCGGCGTAGTGGAGAAGCTGCGCCGTCGGCGCATAGCCGATCGACATGCAGAGAAGATCGCATTCGAGCCGGACATCGGCCGGCTCGCACTTGCCATGGCCGACGATGGGCGCGGCGGAAAGACCCTTCAGGATTCCCCTGGCGCTGCGCCGCGCCTCCCACGGCGCATAGCGGGGATAGATCGCCACGTTGCGCGCGCGAACCGCATCGGTGCGTTCCTCATGGGGCGGCGTCGCGCGAAGGTCGAGGATGCCCGCGACCTCGATGCCCGCGTCGAGAAGATCAAGCGCGACACCGTAACCATCGGCGTTTCCCGTCACGACGACTGCCCGCCGGCCCGGCCGCACGCCGTAATGCCGGATGAGACGTTGCGCCGCCGAGCCCTGCATCACGCCGGGCGCATCGTTGTTGCGAAAGACCACCGGCTGCTCGACCGAGCCCGTCGCAAGCACCACCTGCCGCGCACGCACCTTATGCAGGCGATTGCCTTGGATGATCGGCAGCCAGTTTTCGGTTAACAGCCCCTGGCAGACCGCGCCCGTCATGACGGTGATGCGCGATTCGGCGCGCACCGCGCTTGCCAGCTCCGCCAGGCGCTGGCGGCCGAGCGCGCCGTCGGCATCGAACCGCGCATAGGTGAGCGAGCCGCCGAGCACCGGGTTCTCCTCGACCAGCAGCACATCGAGGCCGGCGCGTGCCGCTTCGAGCGCCGCGGACAGCCCGGCCGGGCCGGCGCCGATGACCGCCACGTCGGAGAACCCATAGGCCTTGTCATAGTAGCGATGCGCGGTGTCGAGATTGACTTCGCCCAACCCGGCCCGCGCGCGAATGACCGGTTCCCACCGCCGCCAGGCGCCGAGCGGCTTGTAGAACGCCTTATAATAGAAACCGACGGGTAGAAACCGCCCGACCGCGTTGAGCCACGCGTCGCGATCCCAGGCCAGCGAGCCCGAATAGTTCTGCCCGCGGACTTCGAGGCCGCCCGTGATCGGCGTCGTGTCGGCCAGCACGTTCGGCTCCTCGGTCAACTGGACGAGCGTGTTCGCGTCCTGGCCCGCCATGGTGAGCGCGCCGCGCGGCCGGTGATATTTGAACGAGCGCGAGAGCACGCGCACGCCATGCGAGGCCAGGGCGCTGGCGATCGTGTCGCCGGCAAGGCCGTCATAGGTGCGCCCTTCGAAGGAAAAGCTCACCGTCCGGCTGCGGTCGATGCGTTCGCCGATCTGGGCGGGAAGCCGAAAGGGCGCGCGCTTCATGCGCCCCCGCCCGGCTTCGGCGCAAAATCGCGGCGCGCGGAGAAGACATCGCCCGCGGGATAGGTGTGCACGATCTCGTCCGTCACCGTGTTGCGCTCGGCGATGAACCAATAGGAGGTCGGCAGGTGGCACCACCACTCGCGCACGATCCCGGCGCCATTTGTCTCCATGAACACGTAATCCGCCCACGCCGCGTCGCTCGCCGCCGCGGGGTCCGGCATCACCCGCACTTCGCCGGCGCACGCGAACTCCGTGATGTTGCGCGGACCGTTCAAGGGGCAGGGCATGATCTTCACGGCGCTGCCCTCAATGCCCGACCGAGGCGGCGCCGCGCTCGCCGACCTGGTTGAATTCGCTGAAGCGCGAAAGGCGGAAGGCGTCGAGAATGTCGGGCACGCGGCCGGTCGCGACCGTCTCGGCCATGCGCTTGCCGCATACCGGCGTCGCCTTGAAGCC
>JBGPGW010000139.1:0-8892 GCA_041484095.1 Alphaproteobacteria bacterium
CGACGGCCCATGATGTAGCCGACGACGCCCATCGAGAGAGGATGGGTTTCATCGACCGTCCCCTTCCCCATCACGGTCGTGCCGACCGGTAGCGACGCGAGGTCCTGCAGACGCGCAAGCTCGTCGTACGCCTCCGAGATGTGCACGCCGCCGCCGGTGACGATGATCGGGCAGGCGGCATCCGCGATCAGCGCCGCGGCCTCGGCCACGCGCGCGGGATCGGCCACGGTGCGGTCGATCGGGTATCGGCCGAGCGTCGCCATGCGCTTGTCGGATTCGGGTGCTGCGTCCTCGAAGAGATCCGGCGGCAGGATGAGCACGACCGGTCCCGGCCGCCCGCTTGCCGCGACGGCGAACGCCATATCGAGATAATCCTCGACGCGATCGGCGCGATCGACGCGGCGCACGAGCTTCGCGCAGGGCTTGAAGAGATCGAGGTGATCGAATTCCTGCGCCGGGTTCTTGTCCGTATGCGCGCGCGGCACGTCCTGGACGAGCGCCACGATCGGGATCGAGGCCTTGAACGCCTCACCCAATCCCGGCACGAGCAAGGCCGCACCCGGACCCGCGATCGAGGTCACGACGGGCACCTTGTGCGAGATGCGCGCGTAACCGTCGGCGATGATGGCGCCGGCCTTCTCCGTTCGGATGCCGATCGTCTCGATGCCATAGTCGGGGCCGAGCAAGAAGAGACGCGTCGGCGCGCTCTGGCCGATGATGAATTCGACGCCGTGGCGCTTGAGACTCGCCGCGACGACATGGGCGATGGTCCGATTCGACGCCCCGCGGCCGCCGCGCGCGCCCGACCGCTCTGTCGCTTCCGGTGCCATCTTGCTCCCCCGCTCGTCGCTCGGCCAAGCATCTTGCGCCGGGCTCACCGAGGTGGCAAGACGCCGACATCCCTCTATCGGAGTCCGCCATGAACGCACTGCCATGAACGCACTGCCATGAACGCACCGCGAACTTGCCTTGCCCGCATGAGCACGTATCTCGACGAGAGGTTCGGCGAGCGCTCAGCCGCGCGAGGGAGGATTTGCCCTGCCCGCCGGCCTGCGGCACTCTGGCGCCATGACGATCACGATCCTGGGGCTCGACCACCTCGTCCTGCGCGCGGCCGATCCCGCGCGCATGATCCGCTTCTATTGCGACGTGCTGGGCTGCACGCTCGAACGCCGGCGCGACGATCTCGGCCTCATCCAGTTGCGGGCGGGCCGTTCGCTCATCGATCTCGTGACGCTCGACGGGCCGCTGGGGCGCGCAGGCGGTGCCGCGCCCGGCGCGGAGGGACGCAACCTCGATCACTTCTGCCTGCGCATCGAGCCGTTCGATCCCGCCGCGCTCAAGGCCCATCTCGAGACGCACGGGGTCGCATGCGGCGAGGTCAGCGAGCGCTACGGCGCCGAAGGGTTCGGCCCCTCCTTGTACATTCGCGATCCCGACGGCAATACGGTCGAGCTCAGAGGACCGCCGGGGCGCCGTTGACATGGACTGGCAGCTCGCTGAGATCATCCTGCTCGGCTTCTGCGCGCAACTGGTCGATGGCGCGCTCGGGATGGCCTACGGCGTCATCTCCACCTCGTTTCTTCTCGGGATGGGCCTGCCACCCGCCGCGGCGAGCGCATCGGTTCATGCGGCAGAGGTCTTCACGACCGGCGTGTCCGGTCTCTCCCATCTCTTCCAGCGCAACGTGGACCGGCGGCTGTTCATCCGCCTCGCCATCACCGGCTCCGCCGGCGGCGTGCTCGGCGCCTACGTCCTCACGCAAGTCCCAGCCGAGACAGTGAAGCCGTTCATCACCGTGTATCTCGGGCTCATGGGCCTGTTCATCCTGTGGCGCGCATTCCGTGCCATGCGGCCGCGCCGGCCGGAGCGCCATGTGCTGCCGCTCGGCCTCGCCGGCGGATTCCTCGACGCCGCCGGCGGCGGCGGTTGGGGGCCGGTCGTCGTCTCCACCCTTCTTGCAGGCGGCGCGCCGGCGCGCACGACGATCGGATCGGTGAACCTTGCGGAATTTTTCGTGACCGCGAGCATCGCCGGCACGTTCATCGCGACGATTGGTTTCGATCACGGACGAGTCATCCTGGGCCTCATGATCGGCGGAATCGTGGCGGCGCCGCTGGCCGCCTATCTCGTCACGAAAATTCCCGAGCGAATCCTGATGATCGCCGTCGCGACGGTCGTCGTGGCGCTCAGCATCCGCTCCATCCTCACCGGGCTCGGCTGGAATCCGCTATCGCTCTAGGCGCCGGCGGCGCCCCCTCATCGCCGGCGGCGCTCTCTAATCGCCGGCGGCGCTCCGGGGAATGACGAGCGCGTCGAGCGCGGCGCAGCCCGCCGGGCCGGCGAGGAACGGATTGACGTCGATCGATTCGATGACGTCGCCGAGCGCATGGGCGATCGCCGAGAGGCGCGCGAGCGCCTGGGCGAGGCCGCCGATATCGGCCGCAGGACCGCCGCGCACCCCGCCGAGAAGCGGCCGGATGCGGAGACCGTCGACGAGGCCCTCTGCCGCAGCCGCATCGATGGGCGCCATGGCAAACCGCACATCCCTCAGCACCTCGATGAGGATGCCGCCCGAGCCCGCCATGACCAGCGGCCCCCATTGGGGATCGACGACGGCGCCCAAGGCCAGCTCGGTGCCCTGCCCAGCCATGCGCGCGACGAGCGCGCGCGAGCCCAGACGCCCTGCCAAATCCGCATAGGCAGCGGCCACGGAAGCGCGATCGGCAAGGCCGAGCACGACGCCCTGTCGCTCGGTCTTGTGAAGGATGCCGGGCATGGCGGTCTTGAGCGCGACGGGATAGCCGAGCGCGTCGGCCGCCGCGATCGCATCCGCCTCGCCGTCGACGATTCGGTGCGGCTGCACGGGCACGCCGAAATCCCGGAGAAGCGCGAGGCTTTCGGCTTCGTCGAGCGCGCCGCCTTCCAGCAGCCGGTCGCGCCAGCGGCGCACGACGTCGCCCGGCGGCGGGACGGGCGCGCCCACCGGCGGGCGCAGGCGCATGTCGCGGTGACGCATCAGGTTGCGCGCGGCCTTGAGCGCCGGGATCGCGCCATAGATGACGGGCACGCCCTGCTTCGAGAAGCGGACCCCGTAGTCGCCGTGGTCGGACGCCGCGAACATGCTCGCGATCGCGAGCGGCTTCGCATGGCGCCGGGCGAGCTCGACCATCATCTCGCCCTCGCCCTCGTAGACGCCGATGCCCGCGACGACGTTGCCGAAATAGATGCCGAGCGCGCTGCCCTCATCGTCGAGCAAGGCATCGAAACACTCGGCGAGCGTCTCCTTGAACTCGTGCGGCGTGCTCCAGAAATCGACCGGATTGACGGCCGCCAGGCCGAAGGCCAGGCGCTTTCTGAGGCGCTCCGTCGTCTTCGGCGTGATCGCCGCGTAGGGCACGCCCATCTGCTCCGCGAGATCGACCGTCAGCTCGCGCTCGCCGCCGGAATCGTGGACGGCGGCAAGACCGCCCCTCCGCGCCCGCTTGCCCTCCCCGAAGAGAAGCAGCGTCGCCACCATCTCGTCGATGTCGTCCGCGCGGATGACGCCGTAGCGATCGAAGAGGGCGTCATAGGCGGCCGCCTCGCCTGCGAGCGCGCCCGAATGCGACAGGGCCAGGCGCCGGCCGTAATCCGAGCGCGCGAGCTTGACCACGACGACCGGGACGTCGCGCGTGGCCGCCTTCTCCAGCGCCGCGCGGAACGCCCTGGGATCGCGGGCCGTCTCGATCATGAGGCCGATCGCACGCGTCGTCTCCATCCCGAGCGCATAATCCATGTAGTCCGCGACGGTCGTCGTCAGCTCCTGGCCCGGCGAGACCAGCAGGTTGAACCGGAGGCGCCGTTCGTTGCGGCAGAGCCCGCCATAGGTCGAGCCCGAATGCGAGATGAACGTGACGTGCCCCGCCTCCATGTCGTGATTCGGCGGATAGGCATTGACGCGCACGCGTTCCGCCAAGTTCATGAATCCGGTGCAATTGCCGCCCATGATGTGGACGCCCGCGCCCTTCGCCATCGCGGCCAGGCGTTTGGTCAATGGCGGGTCCCGGTCGTCCGGCAGATAGCCACTGTCGTGGATGACGACGCTCTTGGCGCAGGCGGCGATCGCCTCGGCAAGGGCGGCTTCGAGCTTGTCGTTCGAGACGAGGAGATCGACGCAGTCCGGCGCCTCCGGCAGGTCCTTGAGGGCGGGGTAGCACGCGACGCCGTCGATCGCGGTATAGCGCGGATTGACGGGGTAGAAGCGCCCCGTGAAACGGCCGCGCAGCACCTCGCGCACGGCCGCGTTGCCGGGTGAGCCCGCGCGGTCGGATGCCCCGAGGATGGCGAGGCTCTTTGGCGCGAGCAGAGGCGCGAGCGGATGCGCGCCCATGACCGATTCCCTCATTGTCAGGACAAGTACCGGTGTCGGACCGGCTCCGCATGTCCCGGGCCTGCGGCCCCCGTGCCGCTGCCCGGTTCATGGTCCCTCGGCCCGGCGCGGCAGGACCCGCGCCGGCCCGCAATCGTCAGTCGCCGGCGGTCAGCTCCACCGCCTTCTGCCCGCGGCGATCACTGATCACCTGGTAGTTGACTCTCTGGCCTTCGGCCAGCGATTTGATGCCGGAGCTTTCCAGCGCCGTGACGTGCACGAACACGTCCTTGCCGCCGTCGTCCGGCTTGATGAAGCCATAACCCTTCGTGGTGTTGAACCACTTCACAGTGCCACTCGCCATTAACGTCGTCCTTCCTCAAGCGATTCCTGATTCGCGAAACCGCAAGGAGATCGCGAATCGTCCTTCAACGGCGTTACAATGTCGGACGGTCCCCGCCAGATGCAAATTGCAACATGACCGAGCGCATCGCGACACCGCATCACCACGAAGGATGCTAGGGCCGCCAAGGGCGAAAACAAGTGAATTTTTTGAGTTTTTTCGATTCGCAACGCATGGTGCCGACACCCCATAATTTGCAAAATGCCAATGGTCGTGATGGGCTGTTCTCGACGGCCGCAATGCGCAATGGTTCCCGCCGGCCGAACAGGCGTGAACGCAACATCCGTTAGCGCGCCGGCGCGGCAATGCGGACCGAACCCCGAGGAGGAGTGCCATGAGAGAAGCCGTTAAGGGCGACGTGTTGAGCGATGAGATCGTGCCGGCGCGCGCGCCGTGGGGGGCGGTCCTCGCGCAGGGACAGGTGCTGCGCATCGTCGATGTCGAGGGCCGGCAGGGCGTCGACTTCCTCTGTTACAACGCCACCGATCCGCTCGAGCGCTACCACGCGCCCAACACGATCAAGCGGGCCCGGACCCTCGCGCTCACGACCGGCCATGTTTTTTACTCCGACATCGCGCGGCCGATGATGACGATCGTCGCCGACACCGTCGGGCACCACGACACGATCGGCGGATGCTGCAGTGCGCCGTCGAACGCGATGCTGTACGGGGTGAAGGCGGTCCCGGGCTGCCGGGAGAATTTCCTCACCGCGCTCTCGCGCTACGGCCTCGGGCGGCGCGACATCGTCCCCAACCTCAACTTCTTCGCGAACGTGCCCGTGCGCCAAGGCAACGCGCTGTCCGATCTCGTCTTCGAGGATTCGCTGTCGCGCGCCGGCGACTATCTCGACATCCGCGCCGAGATGGACGTGATCTGCGCCATTTCCAACTGCCCGCAGGTGAACAACCCCGCCTCGGGCGGCGCGCCGACGCCGATCCGCGTCATCGTGTACCGGCCGGCCTGATCGTCCTCCTCAAGATGGCGCCGCCGCGCTACCCTTCGTGATCTCCGCCAACGAGACGAGAACATGACCGCTGATATCCCGTTCGGCTTCACGGTGGCGCCGGTCGACGCGCCGGGAACGCCCGATGCCGCCCTTTATGACGAGGTCATCGCCGATGCGGTGCTCGGCCAATCGCTCGGCTACGAGGCGGCGTGGTTTCTCGAGCATCACTTCACGGATTACTTCCCGACGCCCTCTCCGCTCCTCCACATGGCCTATACGGCCGCGCGCGTGCCGGGCTTGGGCCTCGGCACCTGCGTCGTGGTGACGCCGTGGTACCACCCGATCCGCCTGGCCGAGGAGATCGCGATGCTGTCGATCCTCTCCAAAGGCGACCTTCACCTCGGCATCGGTCGCGGCACGGCGAAGCTCGAATACGACGCCTGGGGCGTCGACCAGGAAGAGGCGCGCACGCTGTTCAAGGAATCGCTCGACGTGATGCGTCTTGCGCATTCGGGCGAGCCGTTCCAGTTCCAGGGCAAATCGCTCGCCATGAACCGGCGCGTGCGCATGCGCCCCGATCCCAATCGCGAGCGCATCCACCTCTACGGCGCGATCGGCAGCCCGCAAAGCGCGGGGATCATGGCGGAGTACGACCTGCCGCTTCTGTGCGTTGCCAATTTCCCGCACCACATCATGAAATCCATCGTCGATCAGTGGAACGCCGGCATGATGGCCAGGGGCAAGACAGCGAACGCGCGGAAGACGCTCATGTTCCTCGCCTACATCGCTGATTCGGACGATGAGGCGCGGCGGATCATGAAGCAGTATGTCCCGCCGTTCTTCGAGGTCCAGGCCCGCCACTACGAAGCCGACAAGGATTATTACAAGGACATCAGGGGCTATGAGCAGTTCAACAAGTTCTTCGCCAATCTGAAGCGGATGGGCGATCCCAAGACGATGGATCCCTGGATCGATCAGCAGATCTGCGGCTCGCCCGCGACCGCCCGGCGCCAGATCCAGCGCTATGTCGAGTTGGGATTCGATTCGTTCATCGTCCAGCTCGCGACCTACGAGGTGCCGCGGCGCATCCGCCATGATATGCTGACGCGCTTCGCACGCGAGGTGGCGCCGGAATTCTCCGGCGCCTTTAGGGGCAAGTAAACGGCGGAGTCGATCGCCGTTCCGGCCAAGCCACTCTGTCAATCGAAGTGCCCGCGTGATGCCCGCGGGCCGCCCTCTCCTCCGCGCCGCCGCTTGAGCCCGCGTTAAGTCTTCTTAACCTTTCGTAAACACCTACCGCCCTACCGTCCCTCCCGACATGGCGGCCCCGGGACGACAGTCCCGCGGGCGACCGCCGGGGACAGGGAAGGACCGCCCATGCTGAAAACGCTGCCGCTCGCGCTCGCCATCGCTCTCGCCGGCCACGCGGCCCTTGCCGATGAAGACGCGCTGACGACCGTGACCACGCAGGCCGTGCAGAACGTGAGCATGACCATTTCCGGGGGCGTGATCGCCGGCGCATCCTCGGGGGCCAACGCCATCGCGGGATCCTTCAACGACGCCACCGGCCTGATCGCCATCCTCCAGAACACCGGCTCGAACGCCCTTCAGAGCGCCCAAAACGTGATGGCGCTCAGGGTCGCATGCTACTGCAGCGGCCCGGTGCGGACGGAAGCGACTTCCAGCCAGGTCGCACACCTCTCCATCCGCGATACCCGCGTCGACCAGTCCGGCACGTCCGGCTCCAACACCATCTCCGGCTCCTTCGCCAATGCGAGCGGCACGGTCATCGTCATGCAGAACACCGGCAGCAACGTCGTCCAGAGCGCGCAGAACTCGCTCGCGATGGTCGTCCGCCGGCCCTGAGCGCCCGGCCCCGTCGAGCCCGGCGACCGCATCGCCCGAAACCCGCGTCGACCCGTTTCCTCGCCGGTGAAACAGCGCCGGCCGAGCGGCCCTGACACGGCTTGCATCGCCCGCTCCGGCCCGGCACCATCCCGCGATCCGCTCATCGGGGGATGCCATGAAAATCCGCTCCATCGAGACGATCCCGGTCGACGTGCCGCGCACGGCCCGCGTGCGCATCCAGGCCGCGCACGGCGTCTATGCCGCCTCGCGCTTCGCGATCGTGGTCGTGCAGACGGAGGACGGGCTCGAAGGCTTGGGCGAGTGCTGTCCCGAGCTGCCCTGGACCGGCGAAGATCAGGGAAGCTGCTGTCACTTCATCAAGACCTATTTCGCGCCGGCCCTCATCGGCAAGGACGCGCGGCGCATCACCGACGCCGTGCGCATCATGGATCACCTCCTCACGCGCAACGAATACGCCAAGGCCGCCGTCGAGATGGCGCTGTGGGACCTCGCGGGCAAGGAAGCGGGCAAACCGCTTTATGATCTCTGGGGCGGGCGGGTGCGCGATGCCGTCGCCGTCAAATTCGTCGTGAGCGGCGCACCCGACCATGCCGCCGAGCTCGCACTGGCCGCGCTCGCCAACGGGTTCAACTTCATCAAGATCAAGACCGGGCTCGGCGTCGAGGCGGACATGAAGCGCGTCCGCGCCGTGCGGAATGCGATCGGCGATGCCGTGCCGCTCGGCATCGATTCCAACCAGGGCTGGTCGATCGCCGAGGCCTACAAGGCGCTGCCGGTTCTCGAAGAGGTGCACTGTTCGTTCATCGAGCAGCCCTTCACGCGCGACCCGCTGGAGGCGACGCTCAACTTCGCGCGCGCGACGCGCATCCCGCTCGTGGCACACGAAGGCAATTTCAACCGGGACGACGCGCTGCGGCTCGCTTCGAGCCGCGCGGTCTCGATCTTCGCGATCACGCCGCCGACGCATGGCAGCTACGTCGCGACGCGCGACATCCTCGGCATCGCGCGCGCGGCCTCGATCCCGTGCCTCCTCGGCAGCACGATCGAGCTCGGCATCGCCTCCGCCTTCATGGCGCATATCGGCGTCTCGTCGCCCTCGTTCGACGGCACGGTGCCCTCCGACATCATCGGCCAGTTCTATCACGACGAGGACATCACAAAGGAGCGGCTCGCCTTCGAGGGAAGCGCCGTGCGGCCGCCCGATGGCCCCGGCCTCGGCGTCACGCTCAATCCCGACACCGTGGCCAAGTACAGGGTCGACAAGCGCTAGGCCGATTCCGCCCGTTGGACCGGCGACGTGGCCGCGATGCCTGAGAAAATGCG
>JBGPGW010000140.1:0-8830 GCA_041484095.1 Alphaproteobacteria bacterium
AATTGGCACGTCTGCGACGCGCGGATTCGGCGGGCTTGGGTCCGGCTCCAGCCTCTTGACGGATATCCGTTTGCCGGCGAGCCGCTTCGCGGTCCGACCCGGAGCGGTCATTCCGGCAATCCGGCTTTTCGCAGGCCGGGGAGAACGTGATCCAAATCGGCCGGCTGTGTGTAGCGGAGGGTCTTCGAATGACTCGAAATCGTAAAGTTCGGCTCGAGCTCCAGGATCCGACCGACATGTTCCTGGGCGAGTTCGCTCTGACCCAAATATGCGTGACATGATGCGATATAGGCGTGATGAAGGGTTTTAAGAAGCGGCACTCGTTTGAAAATGTCCACGGCTTCGGCGTATCGGCCGGCGGCATGGAGAACAATCCCAAGATTGGCGTAGTAATTTTCCGGATGAAACGGATCAAGCTTGAGCACCTTGTTGATCCACTCAATGCCCTCTTGGGCTTTTCCGACATAAGCGGAGAGATACCCCCGCTGAACAACCAAACGGGGATCATTCGGATTGAGCGACAAGCCGCGTTCATTATGATATTCGGCTTGATCGTATTTTCGTTGGATCAAGTAAATCTCGCTCAATATCCGATGGCATTCGCTGTCGCCTTCATCGAGCTCCAACGCCTTTTGAGCGGAACTAACGCAGGTTTTCCAAAGATCGTCCTTGTCCGAAATATAGTTCCGCACCCATGCCTGCCCGACGATGCAGGAATGCCATGCCCACGCCTGCGCAAAAGTCGGATCGAGCTCGACCGCTTTTTCGAGCAATGAAATTCCCTCGAGGCAGTCATTCTTGGTGAACTTGTGGTGAAGCTCCCGGCCGTGCAGGAAGTAGTCGTACGCGACCATCTGGTCGGTTCGCTTTCGTTTGACGCGCTCCAGGTCCGCCGCCCCGACCCTTTCCGGCAATGACGTTGCAATGGCTCGCGTGACTTCGTCCTGGACGGCAAAAATATCGTCCAGATTGCGATCGAAATTTTGGGCCCAAAGGTGGTTCCCCGTCTGGGCGTCGACAAGCTGTGCCGTGATTCTGACTCGATTGCCGGCCTTTCTGACGCTGCCCTCGACGACGTAGCGCGCACGGAGCTCATTGCCGACCTGCCGGGCATTTACGGGCGTTCCCTTATAGGAGAAGGTCGAATCACGGGCAATCACGAACAGTGAGCGGAATCGGCTGAGGCCTGTTATCAAATCTTCGGTGAGGCCATCCGAGAAATAATCTTGCTCCGCATCGCCCGACATATTGGCGAATGGCAAAACTGCGATCGTGGGTTTGTCCAGCAGCGATGCGGTGTCTGTCGTGCGCGATGCCGGACCAGCGGCGCGCCCTTCGGCCGCTATACGGTAGACCCGAATGGGCCGGGCGATGTTCTTGACCTCGCGTTCACCCATGTCCTCGAAGGCGAACGCAAGTTTGTCGTGCACCTGCTCCCGTACCGCGCGACTGACCCAGACTTCGCCGGGCTCGGCAAGCGCTTCCAGCCGTGCCGCCAGGTTCACGCCGTCGCCATAAATGTCGGTACCCTCGACGATCACGTCCCCGACATTGATTCCGATACGAAATTCGATGCGCCGGGTCGTCGGGGTCTCCGCATTGCGCACAGCCATCTCCCGCTGGATTTCGACCGCGCATGACACGGCGTCCACGACGCTGGCGAACTCCACGAGCGCGCCGTCACCCATCAGCTTGACGATGCGGCCATGATGCTCGGCGATCTTGGGATCCATGAGCTCCCGACGGTGGGCCTTCAGGCGCTCAAGCGTGTCGATCTCATCGTCACCCATAAGGCGCGAATAGCCCGCCACGTCGGCAGCGAGAATGGCAGCAAGCCTGCGTTCCATGGTCCTCTTCCCCAGAGAGGGAGACTACCGGCCATAGAACGGGGAATCCATGCCGTTTCGAAAGCACGGGGATGTCCAAATTTGGCACATCCCGGCCGTATCGCCCGTCGAGTTTGACGCCCGCTTAGCGTGCCAAAGCAGATTCCGGCAAGCCGTCCGACATCGTACTTATATGTGTGTACAGGCCGTAGACGCCGCGCCGGAGATCACTCCGCCGCGATCTTGGACTGCCAGTCGGCGGCCCGCACGCGGGCCTGGCGCGGAAAGCGCGTCGGCTTCAGCCCCATCTGGAACCACGAGATCATGCTGTAGAAGTCGTAGACGGGGAGGCCGAGCGCTTGTTCCAACGCGGGCGCGAAGGGCGGCATGTTCGTGCATTCCAGCACGAAGGCGCCGACATCGGGATGCCGAGCCAGCATCGCCTTGCCGGCGTCGACCAGATCCCGCTCGCAATCCGCGAAGTCGTATTCCGTCAGCTTGTCCGTGAAGACGCGCGTCAAGGTCGTGCCGCCCTCGGTCCCGACGATGGGCGTGTCGAGCGCGACGCCGGCCCCTTCGAGATGCCGGCTGGTGAGGTTGCGCGAATCCGCGGTGATGATGCCGGCGCGTTTTGAGGCGGGCAGGAGGCGCTCGACGAGCGGCACCTGGATGATCGAGGAGGCCGCGACCGGCACGCCCGCCCGCTCGGCGAGCTCGCGCTGATAGATCGCGAGGAAGCCGCAGGTGGTGGTGATTCCGTCGGCACCCTCGGCCACGAGCTCGCGCGCACCCCTGACGAACGGATCGAGGAGGCCTTCGGCCTGCTGGTCGACGACGCGGTGCGGTGTCGCCCCCGTGACCTTCTTGATCAGGACGGGAAACGGCCAGGTGTCGCGGTTGCCGCCGTCGCCGAAGACGCGCGGGAATTTCGTGTCGAGAAGCAGGATGCCGAGCGTCCCCTGTCCGTTCGGCCAAGTGCGTTCCGTCATCGTCCTGTCCTTCTGGGTCATGTCCTTTTGGGGCCTGTCATCATCGTCTATGTCCCTCTGGCCCATGGCCGCCCCGCGCGCGGATCGAGCGCCTGTTCCAGGCCGTCGCCGAGGAAATTGAACGCCATCACCGTAACAAAAATCATGGCACCGGGATAGACGACGAGGGCGGGGGCCGACCAGATGAGCTCCTGCGCCCCCGTCAGCATGTTGCCCCAGCTCGCATGCGGCGGCTGGATGCCGAGGCCGAGGAAGCTGAGGACGGATTCGAAGAGGATCACGTTGCCGATCGAGAGAGTCGTGGCAACGAGCGCGGGCGATGCGACGTTGGGGAGGATGTGGACGAGCATGATGCGCCCCGCACTCGCGCCCAGGGCCGTGGCCGCGCGCACGAACTCGCGCTCGCGCATCGAAAGCGTCGCCGCGCGCACGAGGCGCGCGACCGTCGTCCAGCCGAAGAGCGCGATGATGGCGACGATGCGGTAGAGATCGGCGTCACCCGATTGCGCGAGGGATGCCGGCAGGCCGAGCTTGGTGAGGTCGACCGCCGCCAGCACGATGAGCACGGGCAGGAGCGGCAACGCGATCACGCCGTCGACGATGCGCATCAAGACGGCATCCAGCCGCCCGCCGTAATAGCCCGCGAGGATTCCGATCAGGGTGCCGAGCATGCCCGCGGCCAGCGCCGCGGCGAGGCCGACGAAGAGCGAGGCCTGCCCGCCCAGGAGAAGCCGGATCAGCACGTCGCGGCCCAGCTCGTCCGTGCCGAGCGGGTGGGTCCACGACGCCGGCGCGAAACGGTCGAGGAGATCGACGCGGTCGGCCGCGTGTCCCATCGACCAGGCCAAGAGAGGGGCGAGGAGCGACAGCAGAACGAGCGCCGCGAGCACGCCGGCGCTGGCGGCCGCCAGGCGATGGGAGAGGAAGCGCCGCCAGAACGCGTCGGGCTCGAGCGGCAAGGCGAGGAGGGGGCGCGCCATCTTATGCGGAGCCGAGACGGATGCGCGGGTCGAGCGCGCCATAAGCGATGTCGGCCGCGAGGTTGGCGAGGAGCGTCAACACGGTCGCGAGAAGCAAGGCCACGAGGGCGAGGTTGTAGTCGTTGCCCATGATGGCGTCGTAGATGAGCCGTCCCATGCCGGGATAGGCGAACATGGTCTCCGTGATGAGGGCGCCGGAGACGAGCGCGCCGAAATTGAGCGCGATGATGGTGACAATCGGCAGGAGCGCGTTGCGGAGCGCGTGATGGATCAGCACGCGGCCGACCGTGGCGCCCTTCGCGCGCGCGGTGCGGACATAGTCCTGGCGCAGCGCCTCGATCATCGCCGCGCGCACGAAGCGCGTGTAGCCCGCGACGCTCGCGAGCGTCAGCGTCACGACGGGCAGGACGAGATGCGCGAGCGAGTCGCCGATTCCGGCCGCCCCGATCGTCGCGACGCCGCCGGCCGGCAGCCAGCCCAGCGTCACCGCGAACAGCATGATGAGCAGAAGCGCCAGCCAGAACGGCGGAACGGAGATTCCGGCGAAACACAGCATGTTGACCGCGTGGTCCGCGATCGATTGGGGCCGGAGTGCTGCCCACACGCCGACCGGAACGGCGATGGCGAGCGCCGCGACGAAGCTCGTGCCGAGAAGCGCCAGCGAATTGTCGAGCGCCGGGCCCAGCACCGCAAAGACGGGCTGGGCGTAAAGACGGGAATAGCCGAAATCGCCCCCGAGCGCCGCCCTGAGCCAGTTGAGGTAGCGTTCGGTGAGCGGCACGTCCAAGCCGTAGAGGCCGCGAAGCCGTGCCGCATCCTCGGGCCTCAAGCGCGGATCGGCATTGAGCATGAGGTCGATGGGATCGCCCGGCATGAGCCCGATGAGCCCGTAGATGAGAAACGACATGACGAGCGTGACGAGCAGCGTCTCGGCGAGGCGCCCGGCGAGATAGCGGTTCATCGCGTGCCCATCATGGTGCCCGCCGCCAATCCTCGACCCAGAGGGTCGAGGGGTATTGATGACCCGTCGGCTCCACCCCCTCGAGCCACTTCGGCAGGATGAAGGGATCGGCGCGGAAGAAGAGCGGCAGCGCCGGCAGTTCCTCGGCGTAGATCGCCTGAAGGCGGCCCCACAGTTTTTGGCGCGCGGCCTTGTCGAGTTCGAGCTCGATCCGGTCGATGAGCGAATCGACCTCGGCGTTCCGGAAGCCCGCGTAGTTCTGTCCGGCGTAATTGTTCTCGGGTGTGGGAATGCTCTGGGATTGGAGCGTCGTCCGCGGCACGCTCTCGGGCGAGCTGACCCAGGCGAAGAGCGCCATGGCCTGAAACTTCCGCTGGCGGACCGTGTCTCCGAAGAAGACGCGCGCGGGCTCGTTGCGGATGCGGATGTCGATTCCGGCCGCGCGCCACTGGCTTTGCAGAACCTGCTCGACGAGCTCGCGCGTGCGGTTGCCGGCCGTCGTCATGAGCTCGAGTTGAAGCGCAGCACCGCTCGCGTTCCGGCGCATTCCGTCCGCGCCCTTCTTCCAGCCGGCCTCGTCGAACAGGGCGGCGGCGCGCTGGGGATCGTGGGCGTAGTGCCGCGCCTTCTCGTCGGCGATCCGGTCGAGCGGGCTCACGAAGGTATGGGCGACGGGCTGGCGGCCCGCGAAGAGCTGCTGCGTGATCGCCTGGCGGTCGAGCGCGTAGAGCAAGGCCTGGCGCAGGCGCCGGTCGCCGAGCGCCGGATTGTCGAGATTGAGGTCGATATGCTCGTAGCTGAGGCCGGGCTTGTAGATGATGCGGAAGCGCCCGCCATGGCGCTGCTCGAAGGCCAGCGCCTGATCCATGGTGAGGCCGAGCTCGCCCGCGATGGTGTCGATCCCGCCGGAGAGAAGATTGGCTTCGAGCGCCGCGGTGTTCTCGACGGTGCGCACCACGATGCGCTTGAAGTAAGGCGGCTTGCCCCACCAGTGGCGATTGGGCTCGAGCGTGATGTGCGAGCCGCGCTTCACCTCGGTGATGCGGTAGGGGCCCGCACCGAGGCCGGGATTGGTCGGGTCGGTGTCGAACAGGGTCTTCGTCTTGTATTGCAGGGGATCGGCGAAGGCCGCGCGCTCGAGATGGGCGGGCAGGATCTCGAACCCCGCGAGGTCGTTGTACTGGAACGTCACGCGGTCGATATGAAGGACGAAATTCTTGTCGTCCACGACATCGATCTTGAGAATCCGCCGATACGATTCGAAATCGCCGACGCCCGTCTGCGGATGGCGGCCGACCTCCCAGGTGAAGACGACGTCGCCAGCGGTGATGGGCTTGCCGTCGCCCCATTTGGCGTTGGGATCGAGCGCCAGGCGCAGCGCGACGCCCTTCTTGCCCCCCGGCAGCGTCTCGAGGACCGCGCCGCCATTCTCGAAGCTCGGCACGCCGGTGCAGAGAAGACAGACCAGTTTCCAGTCCTTGTCATAGGCCATGATGGGACGGCGCGTCATCGCCAGCACATAGGATTTCGCGACCATGGCGTCGATGAGCGGATTGAGCGTCGAGGGGAATTGCGTGATGCCGATGACGAGTTGATCGGCGGGCCCAGCACCGGCTCGTCCGATGGGGAGTGCCAGGAGCAACCCCAGCAGCGCGCCCAAGAACGCGCTGCGGCCCCGCCCGCCGAACGCGCGTACTATCGTGATGTCAAGGAACGGTCGGCGGCTCATGCCCCCCGACATAGCAGACGGGGTGCCGCGAGACAAAGCCCGGCTGGAGCCGGGACGACCCTAGGGTTTGCCCAGCACCTCGTTGACGGCGGCCAGCAAATCCGCCGGCATGAACGGCTTGCCGAGCGCCCGGTCGGCGCCCATCATTTTCGCCATCTTCACGAGATCGGTCGGGCCGCCGGGCAGCCCGCCCGTCATCGCGATGATCTTGATGCCGCTCCCCTCGCGCCGGAGCGTACGGATCGTCTCCATGCCCTCTTGTTCGGGCATGATGATGTCGGTGACGAGAAGATCGACCGGCAGGTCTTTGAGCGCGATCATGCATTCGCGGCCGTTGGTGGCTTCGCTGACGTCATGTCCGGCCGCCTTCAGCACGCCCTTCACGTATTTGAGAACCGAGGGGTCATCATCGACCACGAGAATCTTCGCCATGGTCAGGCTCCTGCGGATGGGGATCGGTGATGAAGCGCCCGGTCCACGAGGTTCGTCAGCTCCGCGCCGACCACGGGCTTCATGAGGAATTCGGCGATGCCGCTGGCCTTCGCCTCCGTCTCGTTGATCGTCTCGCTGAAGCCGGTGCAAAGAACGATCGGGAGATTGGGCCGGATGCCGAGCATCGTCTTCGCCATGGCAAGGCCGGTCAGGCGCGGCATCGTGAGATCGGTGATCACGAGGTCCCACCGATCCGGCGATTCGCGGAACGTGCGCAGGGCTTCTTCGCTGTCGATCATGCTCTCGACCGTATAACCCGCACGCTCGAGCGTGCGGCTGCCCATGCGCGCGACACTCGGTTCATCATCGACGAAGAGTATAGCACCTTTGCCCGGCCGGAGTGCGGCCTCCGGCAATACGGCAGGCGCGTCCGCCATGGTCGCCTTCGGCAGAACGATCGTGACTGACGTGCCTCTGTTCGGCGCGCTTTCGACGACAACGGAGCCGCCGGATCCGAGGACGATGCCCTGGACGGCGGCGAGTCCAAGCCCGGTCCCCTTGCCGACGGGCTTCGTCGTGAAAAAGGGGTCGAAGATCCGCGAGAGAGTCGCGTAGTCCATCCCGCACCCCGTGTCGGTGATGGTGAGCCGAAGCTGCGGGCCGTCCCCGATTTCGCCGAGCGACATCCGCGCGCGATCGCTACCGATCCGTTCGATCTTGACCGGCGGGCTCCCGGTTCTCGTTTTCTTCGGGCGGGCGGCGTCCGCGGCGTCCGGCTCGTGCGCGTCGATCCGCAGACGAATCGTGCCTGGCTTTGCGCCGATCGCATGGCCGGCGTTGACGCAAAGATTCATGATGACCTGGTGGAGCTGCGTCGCATCGCCCATGACGGTGGGCTCCCGAGGCTCGATCTCCGTGGCGAGCGTGATCGTGCTGGGCAGCGTCGCGCGCAGCATCTGCACGGTCTCGTCGATCACGGCGTCGAGACGAACGGGGCCCTTGGCCCGGTCCTGAGGTCTGCTGAAGGCCAGGATCTGGTGCACGAGGCGCCGGGCGCGTTCGCCGGCGGTGAGGATTTCCTGAATCATCTCCTGAAGCGGGCTCGATGCCGGCAGGTCCATCTGGGCGAGCGCCGCATTGCCGAGGATGCTCGTGAGAATATTGTTGAAATCGTGGGCGATGCCGCCCGCGAGCGTGCCGACGGCCTCCATCTTGCGGGCCTGGTGCAACTGCTCGGTCAGCGCGGTGCGGTCCCGCTCCGCCTTGCGCTCGGCCGTGATGTCGGTCGTGATGGTCACGCTCCCGCCCAACAGGGTCCGATACTCCCGAACCCTGAACACGCGGCCGTCCTGCGTTTCATGCGTGAACGCGTCGCCGGGCGCGCGGTGGCGTTCCATTCGCCGATCGAGCCAATGCGCATGCTGTTCCGGCGTGAGCGGGTAGAAGTGCCCGGCGACCGCGGCGCGGATGAGCGATTCGAAATGCGCCCCCGGAACGATATGCTCGCGGATGGGCGCATAGAGTTCGCGGAACTTCTCGTTGCAGAGGATCAGCCGGTCGGCATCGTCGTAAAGACAGAAGCCGTCGTCGATGCTCTCGATCGCCTGGAGATAGTCGAGCCGGATCGCGGCCGCGCGATCCTCGGCCTCGCGGGCCGACCTGAAAAGGCGCCGTGCCTCGGCGTTCTGCTGGATCAGCAGCAGGATCAGCACGAGTCCTGAGAGAATGGACGCGCCGGTGTAGACGACCAGCTCCGTCTGGTTCCGTCGCGTTTCACGATAATGGCCGATCTCGCTCACCTGGTGCACGGCATTGAACACCAGATCCTGGAACGGCTCGCCGATCGCTGCGACTTCGGGCTGCAGTCGCGTGAGCGCCGCCTTATCGCCCGGGCGGAGCGCGATGAGCGCCGG
>JBGPGW010000141.1:0-8825 GCA_041484095.1 Alphaproteobacteria bacterium
AAACTTCTGGGGATCCCTGAGGAACTCGACGATTTCCTCGACCTCCTGCTTGGCCTCCTCAACCCCCGCCACATCGTCGAAGGTGACCCGGCCCGTCTTCTCCGTCAGCAGGCGCGCCCGCGACTTGCCGAACCCCATGGCTCGACCGCCGCCGCTCTGCATCTGGCGCATGAAGAAAATCCACACGCCGATGAGCAGCAGCATCGGGAACCACGAAATCAGCACGGACAGGAGCGGATGCATCGACTCCTCGACCGGCGTCGCCGTGATGCGGACGTTTTTGGCCTGCAGCCTGCCCATGAGCGACGCATCGCTAGGCGCATAGGTCGCGAATGCGCGCTGGTCGTTCATGCGCCCGGTGATGGTGTGACCCTGGATCGTGACCTCGGTGACGCGACCGGCCTCGACGTCGTTGACGAAGTCCGAGTACGCCATCTGAGATTGCGGGCCGCGGCCCGAGGAGCTTTGAAAGATATTGAAGAGCGCGACGAGGAGCAGCGCGATGATGATCCAGAGCGCGAAGTTCTTGCCAAAATTGTTCACGTCGAAATCATCTCCTGAGCCGCTGGACAGCGATGCCGGGGCATGCCGGGGCATGAATGTAAGAGCCTCAGTATATCAGATAGTGTATCGAGACCGCTAAACAACGGCAAATGACGCGCCGGCAAGGGGCTCTGGGGGCGAAAAATGGCAGATAAAGGTCTGTCGAGCCCCGAGAGTAGCACTTACGGGCCCGATCGGTGGCACGGCGACGAGTTTTCGTCCGTCCCACAGCGCCGGCAGAGACGCCATCGCCGGAGAGGGAATGCGCCTTGCGGGCCCATCGCCGGCCAAGGCCCCGGCGCCGATCGCACCCAATTGCCGCACCGTGAATGGCGCCCCCCCGCGCCGCGCCCGTCCCCCCGCCCGGGCGATGGTAAATCGACCATCCCAGACCCCGATTTGCCCCGGCGCGACGCGAATCGCGCCGCCGATCGCCGCCGGCTCGCGACAGACGAGCCAAAACGGCGAGGCACGCTGACGCAAGATCCGGCACCCCGCGAGCGTGAAGCCCGCGCCCGAGGCCAGCGCATGGTAGAGGCGCTCCAGCCGTTCGAAGCGAGGCGGATACGCGGTGCCGCCGATCGTCTGCAGCACGGAGGACAGGGCCCTCAACGCGGTCGCCGCCGGCGCCTGAAGAAGGACCGCGCAATCGATCTCGCAAAATCCGGCGGGATGAAGCCGGGCCGTGCGGGCGAGGAGCGCCGCCACTTGGGCCTCCGAACTCGCACGCGCCGCCGCGATGTGGCGTGCCGTGCGCATTAGTCGCGCGGCCGTGAGCCCTTCGGCCTCGAGCGCGCCCTGCAACCGGCGGAGGCGAATGCGCGCATGCGCGGTGTTTTCGTTGGAGGGATCATCGATCCAGGCCTGGCCCGCCGACCGGAGCGTCGCGGCGAGCCGCACACGCGCAATCGGGAGAAGCGGCCTCAGCACCCGAACCGGGGCCAGCTCGCTCACCGCCGCCATGCAGGCGAGACCGTCCACGCCGCTGCCGCGCGCGAGACGAAGGAGAAACGTCTCCGCCTGGTCCTCCGCCTGATGCGCCAGCAACAGGTGCAGAACGCCGTGCCGCCCGCACCACGCGGTCAAAAGGCGATAGCGCGCGCGGCGCGCCGCGCTCTGCACGTTGGCCGCGGGCTTGGGCCCGGTCCACCGCAAGATCCGGTGCGCGATGCCGCGCGCGCCGAGCCATCCATGGACGCGGCGCGCCTCCGCGAGCGAGCCTGGCCGGAGACCGTGATCGACCGTCAAGGCGACGATGCGCCCGCCGCGCGCGCGGGCCCAGCGATCGGCGAGGAGGGCGAGCGCCATGCTGTCGCGGCCGCCGGAGACCCCGACCGCCAGAGACGGCCGCGGCTCGAACGGCCCGAGCCGGGTCATGAGGGATGCGAATTCAGCCCGCCCGATGGGCCGTGCCGGCGGATCGTCGGGGCCCCGCACGGGATCAGCCGTTCAGCGACAGCCGAGACGCCCGCTTTCGGCGGCGGCGCTCTGCTTCAAAGCGGCTGCCGCGGCGGGGTATTGCGTGCCGAATTGTTTGTACGCCGCGCAGGCGTCGTCCCTCTTGCCGAGATTGGCGAGCGAGATGCCGAGCTTGATGAGACTGTCCGGCGCTTTCGGCCCGTCGGGAAATTTCTGATAGCTCGACGCGAAATCGATCGCGGACTTGGCGTAATCCTTGCCGACGAAGCTGATCTGCCCGAGCCAGAAATACGCGTTCCCGCTCAGTGGATGCGCCGGGTGACTCTCGGTGAAGGCCCGCAACGTCTTTTCCGCCTGCGGATAGTCGTTCTTGTTGAGGAATTCGAACGCGTAGCGAAACTGCTCCTCGGGAGACCCCGAGGGCAGCGATACGGCACGGCCGGGCTGCACCGCCGCGACTTTGGGTCCGCCGGCCTGAGCGGGGGGCGGGGTGGGAATGATGACCGTCCCCTGCTCGCCTTGAGGCTTGGCTTCGGCCGCTTGCGGCCGGCCGGGCTGAGCGGGCGGAGTCTGCCCAGCCGCGCCGCCGCGCGCCTCTTCGAGAGTCTTCAGGCGGAAATCGACATCGCCGGATTGTTTGTCCATGCGCTTGTCAAATTGCCCGAGGCGAAAGGCGATCTCCTCGATCCGCCCGGTCAGGTCGCGAAACGACGATTCGAGGGCCGAGAGACGGGCCTCCATTTGAACGAGAGCGGCCGACGACGCGCCCTCCCCGCCGGCGGCGGCACCAGGCGCCGGAGCGCCGGGGCGCCCGACCTGACGCTGCATGATCGAAAGGTCGCGCTCGAGCCGATCGATGCGGTTCTGCAATTCACGCGGATCGCTCTGTGCCCAAGCCGCCGATGCGAGGAGCGACAGCGGCAGGACGACGCAGAGCACTCGAACGCAATGACGCCATGGCTTCATGATCCGCCTCTTGAATCGAGAACGGGACGATCGACCGTCCGCGGCACGGTCATGCTGCACTGCATTTGAGACAATACGAAGGCACCCACCCGCGCCTGCGGCCCGTTCAATACCGCGGATCGCGGCAGGCACACAGAGCGTCAGGTGGGCGCAGCGAGATGCGTCGGCGTCGACCCGCTCAGTTCACGAGGGCCACGCCTCGGCGATTCTTGGCCCAGGCCTCTTCGGTCGAGCCGAGAACGGCCGGCCGCTCCTTGCCGTAGCTGATCGTCGACAAGCGTTGCGGATTGACGCCGCGCGCGATGAGATAATTCTTCACCGCGTTGGCGCGGCGCTCGCCCAACGCGAAGTTGTATTCGCGCGTCCCGCGTTCGTCGCAATTGCCTTCGACGACCATCGTGACGCCCGCGTTTTTCCCGAGCCACTGCGACCAGCCATCCAGGGTCTTCGCGGCATCGGTGCGAATGTCCGACTTGTCGAGGTCGAAAAACACGCGGTCGCCGTATTGCTTGATGAGATCTTCCTGGGAGCCGGCACGGGCTCCTGGCTGGACGCCGGGTGCCATCGCCGATCCCGCACTCGATGCGCCGCCGCTTCCGGTCGACGCCGTCGCCTTGTCCGGCGTCGATTCGCAAGCCGCCAGCAGAACCACCGCAACGAAGGCGGTCAGTAATCCTTTGGTCCGAGTCATGTTCCTTCTCTCCTTCACAGCTAAATCCCTACACTGCCGGCGCGTGCGTCTATCGTCCTATTGCAACGCACATAACTGCCCAATTTTACCGCATACACCATATATATTGTCTGATGGCACTATATGCCCCGAACCCTAGGGAATCAAGGGCGACCAGGCCGGATCCGACCCATCGAGCGGCGTGACGATCTCGCGCTCGTTGTGGCCGGTGAGGTCGATGGAATAGAGCCGCGCGTTTCCGCCTTGTCCGCGCGCGTCCATGGGTGATTGCCGGAAATACATCAGCACCCGTCCATTCGGCGCCCAGGTCGGACCTTCGACCAGGAACCCGCTCGTGAGCAGGCGCTCGCCCGAGCCGTCCGGCCTCATCACGCCGATATAGAACTGACCTTGGTCCATCTTCGTGAACGCGATGAGGTCGCCGCGCGGCGACCACACCGGCGTCGCGTAGCGTCCTTGACCGAAGCTGATGCGGCGCACGTTGGAGCCGTCGGCGTCCATGGTGTAGAGCTGCTGCGTGCCGCCGCGATCGGAATTGAACACGATCTGCTTGCCGTCCGGCGAATATCCGGGCGAGGTGTCGATGGCGTGGCCCGCGGTGAGACGCGTCACGCGCCGCGTGCGCAGGTCCATGACGTAGATGTCGGAGTTGCCGTCCTGGGCCATGCTGAGGATGATCTTGTTGCCGTCGGGCGAAAAGCGCGGGGCGAACGTCATGCCGGGAAAATCGCCGAGCACTTCCTGTTTGCCGGTGTCGACGCTCAGCAGATAGACGCGCGCCCGGTCCCGCACAAAGGCGAAATAGGTGATCTCCTGCAGCGTCGGCGAGAAGCGCGGCGTCAACGTCAGATACCGGCCGTCCGTGAGGAAGCGATGATTGGCGCCGTCCTGATCCATGATCGCGAGGCGCTTCTGGCGCCGGTTCGCCGGACCGCTCTCTGAGATGTAGACCACGCGCGTGTCGAAGTAGCCTTCCTCGCCGGTGAGGCGCTTGTAGACCGCGTCGGCGATCTTATGGGCGAGCCGGCGCCAATGCTGCGGCGCCGCGGAGTACGCGAAACCCAGCATTTGCTGGCCGCCGAACACGTCCCAGAGGCGGAACTCGATGCGCAACTGCCCGTCGGCCTGCAGCTTCGTCGTCCCCGTGACGAGCGCCGTCGCGTTGATGGTGCGCCATTCGCCGAAATTCGGCGCGACGCGAAGCGAGGCCGGCGATTGGATGAACGCGCGCTGATCGATCGGCTTGAAGAGGCCGGAGCGTTCCAGGTCGGACGAGACGACGCCCGCGATGTCCTGCCCGAGCTGGACTTCTTGCGGGTTGTCGCCGAACAGGCTCGTGATGGCGATCGGCAGCGGCGCGCGAAACCCTTCGGTGATGTCGACGCGCAGCTCCGCGCGCCCGGGCGACGCGAGAACGACGAGGCAAAACGCGACGATCGCGAAACGAGGCCATAGCTTCATGGTCAGACCAGATCCTTGGGATTGAAGGTCAATGTCATGTCACGCCAGATGTCGTAACTTTCCACCGGCAGCTTGAGCGGGTTGCAGCGCGGGTTGCGAACGGCCCGGAGCGCGCTTTCCGCGAAGGCGCGGTAGAACGAATCGCTGCCCATGCGCGCGCTGTCCACGGGCTCGGCCCGATACACCGTGCCGTCGGGCGCGAGCTGCACGCGAATCTCGACGATCATGTTCTGGACGTCCTTGGCGCCGATGGGGACGTTCCAGCACCCCGCGATCTGCTGGCGGACGAGATCGCTCAGCTGCTGTTCGCGCCGCGCCCGCTCGATGCCGGGCAGTTGCTGGCGGTCCTTGGCCTGCGCATCGCTCATCTTCTGCGCGGGCTCCGGCTTCGGCGCCTCCTGCTTCAACTGCTCCACCGTCTTCAGCACGTTGGCCATGAGGTTCTTGCTCGGCGGCGCCGGTTTTTCCTTGAGCGCGGGGCGCGGCAAGGGCTCCGCCTGCGGCGTGGGCTTGGCGGAATCCTTGGGCGGCTCCGGCTTGGGCGGGGCGGGTTTCGACGGCAGCGGCACGGCCTCCGGCTCCTGCTCGGCAACGGCGGCGGGGGCCGGCGGCGGGGCCGCAGGCGGCGGAGGCGGGCTCTTGGCTTCCTTGGGTTCGGGCTTGGGCTCGGCCTTCGGCTCCGCCTTCTGGGGCTCGGCCGTGGACTTCGGCACGGCGGACATGATCTCCACGGGGATCGCCGGATCGGGCATCGGCCGGTCGCGATCGATCAACGGCCAGATGATCCATGCGAACAGCACGACCGCGAGGTGAAGGACGCCCGAGAGGATCGCGCCTGTCCGCATTGACTACTTCTTTTTCACCTTGGCCGGTGCGGCGACCTTCGGCAGATCGGCGATCAGCGCCACCTTGCTGAAGCCGGCGACGTTGAGGCTGCCCATGACTTCCAGGACGCTGCCATAGTCGACCGATTTGTCGCCCCGCACGAAGATGCGCGTGTCGAGCTTGTTGGACGTGATGGCGTTGAGCTTCGGCGCGAGGCTGTCCAGGCGAATTTCCGTGTCCTGAAGGAAGATCTTGCCGTCGCTCTTGACGCTGATGACCAGGGGCTCGCCCGGATCGGTGATCGGCTTGGCTTCCGTCTTCGGCAGATCGACGGGAACGCCGACGGTGAGAAGCGGCGCCGTCACCATGAAGATGATGAGCAGCACGAGCATCACGTCGACGAGCGGCGTGACGTTGATCTCGTGCATCGGGCGGTACTGCCCCCTGCGCCCGCCATGGCCGCGCGACAGATGCATCGCCATGACTAGGCCCGCTCTTCGAGCTGCCGGGAGAGGACGGCGCTGAACTCGCCGGCGAACGCCTCGAGCCGGGCCGCGTAGCGCGCGAGGTCGCCCGAAATCTTGTTGTAGGCAACGACCGCGGGAACGGCCGCGACGAGGCCCAGCGCCGTCGCGAAGAGCGCCTCGGCGATGCCGGGGGCGACGACCGCGAGGCTGGTGTTCTTCGAGATCGCGATCGACTGGAAACTGTTCATGATGCCCCAGACCGTCCCGAACAGGCCGACGAAGGGCGCGGTCGAACCGACGGAGGCGAGGAACGTCATGTAGCGCTCGAGCCGCTCCATCTCGCGCGTCACCGTGATCGCCATGACGCGCTCGGTTCGCTCCTTGAGCGTTTGCTTGGCGGTCTCGTCCTTGATCCGGCCGCGCGCGAGCGCGCGGCGCCATTCCGCCATCGCGGCCGAGAACACGGCCGTCATGGGATCAAGCGGACGGCCGCCCACGCGGTCATAGAGCTCGTCGAGCGACCCGCCCGACCAGAACGATTCCTCGAACTGGGCGGTGCGCGCGTTGACGCGGCGGATCCGGAGACTTTTCTCGAAGATGACCGTCCAGCACCAGAACGACGCGAGGGCCAAGGCCGTCATCACCAACTTGACGATGACGTCCGCGCGCAAGAACAAGGACCAGAACGACAAATCATAGGCGGCGACGGAGCCGGCAAGTGCGGCCGTCTGGACTGCTGTTGTCTCCATAATTCTCAGACTCGCATTGTTGCTACGATGTGGATGAAAAGGCGGTGCGAAGCGTCGGCGGCAGGCGGGCGGGCCGGCCTCTGCGATTGAGGCACGCCAGACGCACCCGCATTCGCGTCACGGTCGTTCCGTCGCGGCGGATGTCCTGGTCGGCCTCGAGTGTCGCCCCGCCGACGCGCGTGATCCGCGTATGGACCTCCAGCGCATCGTCGAGACGCGCGGGAAGTAGGTAATCGACGTTGCAGCTTCGGACGGCGAAGGCGAGCCCCGCCACCGCGCCGAGCCGCGTGTGGTCGAATCCGTGCGCGCGCAGCATCTCGGTCCGCGCGCGTTCCGCGAATTTGAGGTAGTTGGCGTAGTAGACGATTCCGGCCGCGTCCGTGTCCTCGTAATAGACCCGCAGCGCAAAGACATGATGGGCCTCGGCCCCTGGCGACGCACCGACCGCGCTACGCATCGCCCGCCTCCTCCGCCCCGGAGAGAAGATCGAGCTGACCCCTGTCGCGGGGCGGCGCCGCGAGACCGATCCGGCGATAGCCCTGGTCGGTGAGCATGCGGCCGCGCTGCGTGCGTTGAATGAGGCCCTGCTGGATGAGGAAGGGTTCGATCACCTCTTCGATCACGTCGCGCTGCTCGGACAGAGCGGCGGACAGTGTCTCGACCCCGACCGGGCCGCCCGCGTAGTTCTGGGCCATGCAGCCGAGATAGCGCCGGTCCATCGCATCAAGCCCGTGGCCGTCGACATCCATGCGGCGAAGCGCGGCGTCGGCCGCCGCACGGTCGATCCGCGCCACGCCGTCGACGGTCGCGAAGTCGCGCACGCGGCGCAAGAGCCGCATGGCGATGCGCGGCGTCCCCCGCGACCGGCGCGCGATTTCTTCCGCGCCGTCGTCGTCGAGCGTCATCTCCATGAGGCGTGCGCCGCGCGAGACGATGAGGCGGAGATCCGCCGGCACATAGAACTCCAACCGGAGCGGAATGCCGAAGCGCTCACGCAGCGGCGTGGTCACGAGGCCGGTCCGCGTCGTCGCGCCGATGAGCGTGAACGGCGGAAGGTCGATCCGGACCGAGCGCGCCGCCGGCCCCTCCCCGATCATGAGGTCGAGCTGGAAATCCTCCATGGCGGGATAAAGGATTTCCTCGACGGCGGGATTGAGGCGGTGGATCTCGTCGATGAACAGGACGTCGCGCGCCTCGAGGTTGGTCAGAAGGGCCGCGAGGTCGCCCGCCCGCGCGATGACGGGGCCCGATGTCGCGCGGAAATTGACTCCGAGTTCCCGCGCGACGATCTGCGCCAGCGTGGTCTTGCCGAGGCCCGGCGGCCCGTGGAAGAGCACGTGATCGAGCGCCTGCCGGCGCGCGCGCGCCGCCGTGATGAACACGCGCAGGTTCTGACACAGCTGGGCCTGGCCGACGAACTCGTCGAGCGCGCTCGGCCGCAGGGTCGTTGCGGCACCCTCGTCCGCCGATGGCTGAAGCGCCGCGTTGACCACGCGCTCGGCGCTCACGACGCCAGATCCTTGAGGCCGGCGCGCACGAGCGATTCGACGCTTGCCTCGGTCCCGAGGCGCTCGGAGGCGTGGCTGACGGCCCCGAAGGCTTCGGCCCGGCCGTAGCCGAGATTGACGAGGGCCGAGATGGCATCGCTCGAAGCGCCGCCGGCGACGGGACGCACGCCGCGCGCGGCGCCGACCGGGATTTCGC
>JBGPGW010000142.1:0-8809 GCA_041484095.1 Alphaproteobacteria bacterium
GAATCCGGGCAGTGGGCCAGATTAGCGCCATGCCCCTGTGGCGGAATTGGTAGACGCGCCAGACTCAAAATCTGGTGGTGGCGACATCGTGCTGGTTCGAGTCCGGCCAGGGGCACCACTTCGCGAATTCGTCGTGTGTTGATTTCGGATGCGCTACGGCGTGAGGCCCTTGTCGGGGCGGCGTGCCGTCGGACGGATTTTCCGGAGGGCGCTGGCCTATCGCTGAGCCGCGAAACCGGCCGTGGCGGAAATCTCGCGCGCGGCCGGACGTTGTGGCGGGGCTGCGAGGGCGGCCACATGCGGCGCGCGCTCGGTGAAATGGCCGATGCGTTCGCTCTCATTGAAGGAATAGATCGGCTCGAAGCGGATCAGGCCAGCGTCCACCACCTGCCCCCGCGCATTGTCGAGCACGAGCGTCGCCCCGTCGATCACCGCGATCAGAATGGCGTGGCTGCCGCCGCTCACCCCGTCGCGGCCCAGCACGACGCGCAGCGCCGAGGGCTCGAAGCCGAGGCGGCGCAAGAGGAAATACTTGAAGATCGCGAAATCCTCGCAGTCGCCGGCCTGCGCGAGGAACTGAAGCGGCGTCGCCCAATGATCGCCCTGGCCATAGGCCTCGAAATCGCTGCGATAGGGGCGCGCATTGACGAGGCGATGGATGCTCTCGGCTTGCGCGCGGCGCGGGAGTGCGGCCAGCGAATCGAGTTCGGCGAGGACGCCCGGGATGGCCTGATCGGGGCAGGCGGCTCCGGCGGCACACCGGTCGAATGCCGCGTGTGCCTCGCTAAGCCCCGCGACGAATCCGCGCCAGGGCGGCAGGGGGATCCCCTTGAATTCGACGGTCTCGAAGAGGCCGGAAGGGGCGTCGTTGGCGCCGGCAGGAGCGGCAAGAGAGCCCCCGAAGGCGATCGCCAGCACGCCGAACAACCGGCAGAAGGATGTCCAGGCGCGATTCATCGGCTCTTACCCGCAATGGTTTGACCTCTCCGGGAGGCGCTCGGAGGCTACGGGCAGGGCGATAAATGAACGCTTAATGAAGGGTTTACATTGTATTAACCATGGTATTAACCATGAAGAGGCCAGGGCTGGCGGGGCCTTCCCTCGGCGCGGCCCCCGGGTGCTGGCGGCGCTCTCAATCGCGGCGATTTCCCCGCGCCGCCGAATTTGGCAAGATGTTGAAAATAATAGCGATGCCTGGGTCGATGCGCGGGAGCTGTTGTGCTCCCAAGGCGCGGCGCCGACAGGCTCGCAGGGACCGGCGGCGCCGATGCTCGCCGCCGGATGGGAGAGAGAGGGACATATGCTTCGCTCGCGCGGATGCCGGCGCCAAGCCGGTGCCATGCTCGGCGGTATCATCCTCGCCGCCGCCACGCTCGCATCGATGAGCGATGGCGCGCGCGGGCAAGCCGGCATCGAGATCAAGAACGCGTCCAACGGCGCCGCGGTCTCCCGGGACCAATTGCCGCAGGCGATCGCGGTCGATGGCGTGATCGCTCAGCTCGGGCCGGGCGGCTCGCTCGGCCTCTACGGGATCGACGTCTCGGCACGCGAGCGCGGCACGGTCTATCTCGGCACCTCGTCCGAATACATCTTCGCGGCCTGTCTCGAGGGCGCCGTCGAAGCGGCCGGCGCCGAGGCGGAACGCGGCGAGGTGATCGTGTGGCCGCTCACCGGCGGTGAGCTGCGCGTCCAGGCCTTCGACATCAATCGGTTCCTCGCAACCTCGACGCTCGCCATCGATCCCGGCCTGCGCGGCCAGCTCGAACTGGCGGCGGCCGCGCAGCGGCGAAAGGTCTTTTGGGGCCTGCTCGAGCCGGCCGGCGTCAATATCCAGGCGCCGGCGGTTCCCGCGATCGAAGTGGTGCGACGGACCTATCTCGCCTTGCCGACGGTCGTGCGCCTCAGGCGCGAATCGGCGGGCAATGCCGACGATCTCGCGCGTCTCGTCGCGGAGCGATTCGCCGCCGGGCTCGCTGAGAAGCAGCGCGAGCCGGTGGAAAGTCTGCTCAGCCCCGATTTGTTCCGGCGCGAAGGGCATTCCGGCAGCGATTGGGTCGGTCTTCGCTCGCGCTTTGCCGCGCAACTGCTCGCGGGACCCTTGCCGGCGCGGCTCGCCGGAGGCCGGGTCGAGCCGGGCGGCGATGTCGGCGCGTGGCGCGTCATCGCCGGCGCGAATATCTATCGCATTCGCCTGGCGCCGCTCGACGGCATGCTTTTCGTGATGTCCGTCGAGCCGGACCGGGAGGGAAGTTGATCATGACCCGTCGCGTGAGAACTCTCCGTGCACTTCTTCTTTCCGGCATCGTCGGCGGGGGGCTCGGCGTCGCGTCCTTGGCACTCGCGGCGGCGCCGGCCGAGCGCTTCAATGCGGATTCGATCGACGCCTTCATCGATCTCCAGCAATCGCAGTCGAGCACCTGGAGCCGCCTGTCCGACGAAGAGAAACTGCAGATCACGCGGCTCGCGCAATCCGGCGAGGCGTTGCGCCGCCTCATCGTGCTCGACGTCCCGGCGCTACGGGCGTTGCTCGAGCCCGCTCACGCGCCGCGTCTGGCGGAGCTGGTCGGGCGGCCGGACGATGCGGAGACCGTCCGCCTGTGGCAGCGCTTCTATGAGGGTTCGGTCCTTCACATCGGCAACGGCCTCTCGGACACGCCGCGCATCGGCTATTACAACCCCATCGTCGATGCCTGGATGATGACGGACTGGCGGCGGGAGGCCGACAGCTTCGCGCTCGTCAAGGCGTGGATCGCGACGGGCGAGCGCGTGCGCGCGCAGCCGCAGCCCTCAGGCTCGGTCCCGGGCTGGACCGCGAAAGGCGGGTCGCTGGCCTCGGCGCTGGCCGAGAACTATCGCGCCAGCGTCGCGGCCTTCGAGCGCACCTATCCCGCCTTCTCATGGCTGGCGCCGGCCGATGGCTCGAATCAGCGGGACGCTGCGATCGCGGGCGACCGTCTCGGGCTGGTCAATTGGACCGTCGCCTCCTTGTCGTCCGACAAGAGCTACGAGCCCGCCTTGGACCGGCTGCGCCAGACCATCGCGAGCGGGGATGCGGCCGCGCTCAAATCCCTCGTCCATTCCGACGCTTCCATGCCGGTCGAGTGGATCGCGGGGTTGTCGAGCGCCATGCGCAGCAACTTTCGGCCCACCGCCGTATTCGAGCGCGCCGATGGCCTGACCGTCACATTCGGCGTGCCATTCTCGGGCCGCTGGGTGCTGGTGGCCGACTATATCGGCCGGGGTGCCGCGCCCGCGCTCGAGTCGCTCATCTTCTTCGATCTTTCCTCCGTCGAACGGGGTTCACCATGACGTCCGTCTTGATGCGTTCCGGCGCCGCGATCGCCTTCGCCGCATCGCTCGCCATCCTCACGACGGCACCGGCCCATGCCGGTGTCGAGATCGGCGATGTTCAACTGGTCAAGCAGGAGGCCTTCGGAACGCCGCCCGATGCCGATAAGCGGATGCTGAAGCCGCGGTTATCGATCTTCGCGAATGAAAGCGTGGAGACGACGCGGGATTCCGCGGCGCATCTCCACTTCAAGGACGACACGATTCTCCGCATCGGCAGCTCGAGCAAGGACACGCTCGACCGCGTGATCTATGACCCGAACCGCGGCACGGGCGAACTGGCGGTCACTTTGGGTCAGGGCGCATTCCGTTACATCAGCGGCAAGATCAAGAATGAAAACGTGACGATCAAGACTCCGACGGCGACGATCGGCGTGCGCGGCACCGACGTGACGGTGCTGGTGTTCAAGGACGGGTCGACCCAATTGATCGTGAACGACAACTCGCGGGCGACGATTCAATCGGTGCTTGGCGGGCCCGCCGCGTCCCTCAAGAAGGGCGAGCAGGGCACGGTCATCAAGGACCAGGAGGGCGCGGAGGTCGGCGCCGCCCCGCCTTTTGGCGACGCGTTCACGCCCGACAGCGGATTGCTCGATACGGCGGGAATCGGCGGCGCCGACAAGACGACCGACACCGCGACGCAATCGAAGACATTTCCGGATCTGGCCTCGGCGGCCAATTCATCGAGCTACAAGACCGAGCCGCCGGCATCCAACCCGCCGCCGCCGGCACCTCCGGCGGGTGCGAACCAGATCACGTGCAATTCACCCTGCGGCTTGCCCGCGTCGTTCGGGACGTCGAACGCCGACCGGTCGGTCTCGCAGCTTCCGCTCGGTCCGGGCGGAGCGGCAAACGGCGGCCATCACGGCCATCATGGCCGCTTCGGGTCCTGGACGTCGCCCTGGGGCGGCGGCTTCCGGTTCGCCGGCGGCATGAGCGCGTTCGGCTCCCTCATGAATGGGCTGTTGCATGACGGGCTCGAGGCGGGCCTCGCGACCGCGCTCGGCTCTCTCCCGCCGCCTCATCACGGGAACCAGCTCGCCTTCCTCAACACGGGCGTGCTGAGCGATGCGGGCGGCAGCCGCGCGACCGACGTCGTCGCGAATGCGGCGACGGCCGCCGCCGCCGGCAGCGTGGCCGGCCAGGTCGCGCAGACGATCGGCAGCGTGTTCGCGCCGTTCTTCATTCAGATTCGCTGGGGTGTCGGCGGCCAGGATCTCGATCTGCACCTGACCGGCCCGAACGGAGCGTCCCGATTCCATGTTTATTACGCCGACCGGACACCGGCCGGGGCCAACGCCGTGCTCAACGCGGATTGTGTCTGCAGCAATGGCAGCGAAGTCATCACGGTCAACCAGCTCAACCAGGGCGGGACGTATCGCACCTCGGTCTACAACTACGGCAATCCGTCGCCGACGGGCACGAACTTGTCGACCAACTCCGGCGTGACGATGACCTTCGTCCAAGGCGGGACGGTGGCAGCCGGGCAGAACGGCGGAAGCATCGTCAATGGCGGCACGACGGTTGCGACGCTGACGCCGACACCGGGACAGGCGGGAAATACCTGGATCGCCGCGACGGTCAACCCGGCGAACGGGAAAGTCACGCCGGTCAATCAAGTGACCAGTACGTCGAATTGCTCGACGCAATGTTAAGCAGCGCTGCCGGTCCCGGTCGGCGGAGGCCCTTCCCCCCACGCGCCTGCAGCAAATCTGCTGCATCGGAGGGCGGATCATAGTACCGTGCCTCCGATGAAGCGGGGCTCGGCGTCAGGGAAGAATTCGGCAAGGGGGGCGATCGGCAAGGCGGCGCATGCACTGGCCGTGTCGCTCCTGCCGCTCATCGCGGGGCACGCGGCGATCGCGCCCGCCCACGCCCAAAGTGCCACGCCCGCAACCGACGCCACCCAGACGATCGAAGAACGCGTGCGCCAGCCGGGCGCCATTCCGGCGCTCGACGTGTCCGCGGAGGAGGCGATCCTCACGGGCCGCGACGACATCCTGCTCCTGAAGCCGCGCAAGATCTTCGAGCTCTATGCCGAGCCCGGCTACCGCTTCACGACCAACGCCTTTCTGAGCGATCAGGTGAAGCGTGCCGACCATTACGTCCTCGGCACCGTCGGCGGGCGGGCGGCGACCCGCGTCGATCAAAAGGTCGATGTCTCCGCCGATGCGAAGCTGTTCAGCGCGCGCTACGCGAGAAATCCCGTTCTCGATTACGACGCCGGCCAGGGCTCGTTCGGGGCGGAGATGCCTGTCGACGACGGATGGCGCGCCGGATTCAGCCTCGTCGGCACCTGGGTCTACGACCGGGGCTTCAACCGGCGCCTGGTGCGCCTCGGCGATTTCAACATCCCCGTGCGCAAGACGTTTCAGGTCGGCGACGACATTTTGATCGTGCCGTTCGGCACCTTCACGCGGACGTGGTCGAGCCCGCGCGACTTCATGAACGTGCAGCTTCGCGGCGGCAGCACGTTCATCCATGCGCTCAGTCCCAAATTTTACCTGAGCGTCACGCCGTCGCTCTATTGGCGCCACTACGATTCGTTTTTCGAGCCCGTCTTCAACAAGACGCGCGAGGACGTCAATCTCGACGGCCAGTTCGGCTTCATCTGGGCTCCGATCGAGTTCGCGACCCTCTCGACCCAGATCATTCTCACGCGGAACTGGTCGACGCTTGCGACGAACGAATACCGCGCGCTGACGGCTGCGCCGACCGTCCGCCTGTCGATCAAGTTCTAACCCCTGGAAAACAACCGACGAAATTTCGTTTCGCGCGATTGCCGGTGACGGCCGTCACAGTGATGCCCGTCACTTCAATCGCGTCCCGGTGGGTTCACGCTGCCCCCATAAGAACAACCATATGTGTGGGGGGAGAGAGACAGCCGATGCCGACGACTGAGTGGGAACGCGGGCCTTCAAGCCAAACAATCCATCGGGACTCGTCGAACACGTCGCTCGCCATGATCTCGCGCCTGGAGGATCGCTGGCTGCGTCCCGCCTTGGGCGTCATCTCGGTCGGACGGATCAGCACCGACCACGATTTGAGCGGGGCGCAGGAGGTCTGGTGGCGCCGGCAGATCGCCGCGATTCTAAGTTCGGAATGCGCCGATCCCGGCGATCTCGAAGGCCGCAGCTACCGGGCCGAGGCCGACGGATTCGACCTCCGCGTCACGGTCCGGCTCGATGGCACACGGGTCGCGCGCCGCCACAGGGTGACGCGCGGCGGCGATCTCGCGATCGAGATCGTCATCCTCACCGCCCATGACGAGATCCTGCCCGTGCTGCGCCATATGCCGGCGGGCAATGCCGAGAGAGCGGATTAGGGCTCCCGTCTCCGGCGATCGGCCGCGCCGGCCGTTCAGCGCGGCGGTTTCAGTTCGCCCAAGAGCTCGGCACCCGGGCGCGCGAACGCAGCACCCATCTCGCCCGTGTGGCCGTAGCCCGACCACAGCTTGAAGCCGAGGAGAGGCAGAAGCTCCCGCGGCAATTCGGCCAGCACCTCCGGCCTGATGCCGAGGGTGTAATTCTCCATGGGCCGGAACTGCGGTCCGCAATACGAGGTCTGGATTCCGAGGCGCGATCCATTGCTGACATTGAGCCCCGCGCTGTGCCAGGTGCGCCCCTCCCAGACGAGCGCGGTGCCGGCGGTTGCCGCCGCCGGGATCGATTCCATCCTGTGCGGCACGTCCGAATCCGGCTCGATGCCCGTCAGATGGCTTCGCGGCACGATCCGCGTGGCGCCGTTGGCCTCCGTGAAATCGTTGATCATCCACATGATGTTGACCACGACCGGCGGGCTGATCGCGGCTGCCGATGCCGAGGCGGACGTCCCGCGCCCGTCGCTGCGGCCGATGGCGCCCGCGCGCGGGGCGGCGGCGCCGGGTGCCACCGGGGGCGGCATCCACCATTGATCCGTGTGCATGGCCATGAGCGCGCCGCCGGGATGCGTGACGTGCGCGGTGAAGCTCGAGAGAAGATAGTCCGGCCCGAGGACGTGACGCACGATGTCGCGCGCGACGGGATGGCGCAAAGTGTCGCGGAACGCGCGCCCCTTGTTGATGAGCATGTAGACCCACTGGTTGACGTTGGCCTCGTCTTCCGCGGGGTCGTGATTGACGTCGCCCAATGCGCGCTCCGCCGCCGCCTGTTCCACGAGGCGCGCGCGCATGGCCGCGACCGCGGCCGGGGCGAGCGCGTCTTTGATGAGGCAATAGCCGAACGCATCGAGATCGGATTTGAGACGCGCGGGATCGCGAACGGGCCGCGGCAAGGCGTCGGAGGGGCGGTTCATTTCGTTCTCTCCCTCACCATGCGCTCACCTCGCGGCGAGGACCCGCTCGCGCGGCTTGCTATGCCACGGCGCATAGAGATCGATGATGTTGTCGCCGCGGCGCCGGCAGCGCGCGTTCTCGAGCCACAGGCGCAACAGGTGGCGCTTGCGGCCTGGCGCGTCCCGGTACTCGGTCCGCCCGTGAAGGACGTTGTAGTTGTTGATGAACTGCATGTCGCCCGGCTGGAAATCCATGTGGAGTTGAAGCGCCCGCCGCGCGAGGACGGCGTCGAGATGGTCGAGCGCTTCGATCTCCTGCGGCGCGTAACGGTATCCCTCGGGCTCGAGCCAGGCAGGCGGATTGCGGTTGTAGCAGCAGTGAAGGAGCCCATCGCGCACCGCGAAGACGGGAATCCGATCGGGAGTCACGGGCGGCTCGCCCGGCGCCTGTTCGCCGCGGCGGTGATGGTGGAAGCCGCAGAGCAGCACTTCGAGCAGGTCCGGCCGCTCCTCGAGAATGGCGTTGTAGACGGCGCTGGCGCTGACGATGACGCTCTCTCCGCCCTCTTCGGCCTTCTCGATGCAGTAGAGGACGGCGAAATCGGAGCCGTCGGTATGAAAGCCGATCGCATGCGTGCCCATGTAGCCGCGCGTCTTGCGGTCCATGGGAAGGCCCTTGTCGACGATGTCCTCGATCTTGAGGCCGCGCCAGGTCTGGTCGACGACGCGGCCGAGATGCGCGCCGACGACCGCCAGCAGCACGACATTCTCGTCGCGGCTGTAGCGATGGGCGGGCAGGCCGGCGAGCACGGCGAAGCCTGGCCCGTATTCGAGATCATGAAACGCGTCTTCGAGAAGCGCCCGCGTTTCGGGCAACGGGGCGTCCTCCGGCGTGATGCGCCAGAATGGCCGGGCGGTCTCGATGACGCGCCGCATGGCCGCTTCGATTTCCGTGACCATGCGCGGGGTGAGCGGCTTCACCCAGGACCGCCGCGTCGGGAAATCCGCCGGCGTCCAGGCATTCGCGTCGCTTATGGGGTGAGGTCGGTTCATGCGAAACCCCCCGTCAGGGGCCATGCCGGCCCATCGAGCATCGCCCAGGCGCCACGCTACACCGGGGCCGGATGATCCCCAAGAGGCGGCGTTGACTCGCGCCGGGCGGCTCGCCAAGGTCGCGTTCGGTTTGCCC
>JBGPGW010000143.1:0-8763 GCA_041484095.1 Alphaproteobacteria bacterium
AGCGGCCCGCGCGCGCAAGCGTGAGCGCGGCCGAAAGGCCGGTGTAGCCGGAGCCCACGATCGCGACATCCGCCGATGCCGGCAGCGGCGTCTCCGTCACGTCCGGCGGCGGCGCGCTGCCCCACCAGTATGGCGTGGTCTTGAAATCGGGCGTGAGGACAGAGCCGGTCATGGGATGCGTCATCCGGCCTTGCGCGATCGTTTCGCCGCCTTGGCGCGCGCGAGATCGCGCCTGTCCTGCAGGCGATACCAATTCACGACGAGCGGCAGGAACCACGGCCAGCCGCGGTAGAAGAAGCGTTTGGGGAATTCGCGCCCGTCGAACGCGGTCTTGGCCTCCCGATCGTCCAGCACCTTCTGCGCCAGCTTGTGGCCGAGCCAGGTCGACATGGGAACGCCCGTGCCGCAATAGCCCATCGCGTAATGAACGCCGTCATGCGTGCCGAAATGGGGCAGCTCGTCGAAGGTGAATCCCATCTGGCCCGTCCAGCAGAAGGCGACGCGGACATCGGCGAGATCGGGGAAGACCTCGCGGAACGCGCTGTGCATCTCGGCGGCCTTGGCCTTGTGGTCGGTGACGAGAAGCCCGCGCGCGGCCGCGAACTGGATTCGCGTGCCGTCGGGCGAGGGGCGCGCGGAATAGGGGTTGAGCTTGGTGTCGATCATCGTGCGCCCCGTGGGCAGCGCGCGTTTGAGGCGCTCGGGCGCAAGCGGCTCCGACACCATCACGCCGGCATGGACGGGGATGACGCGGTCGCGGAACCAGGGCTTCGCGAATCCGGTGTAGCCGTTGCTCGCCATCAGCACGTGATTGGCGATCACCGTGCCGCGCGGCGTCGCGATTCGGAATCGCGCTTGCGCCTCGCGCAGGATGTCTTGGACGGGCGTGCGGGCGTGCACGACGGCACCGGACAGCTGGGCCCGGTCGAGGAGACCTGCGTGATAGAGGCCGGGATGGAGCGAGCCGTTCAAATTCGTGACGAGAGCCCCGTGATAAAGGTCCGAGCCGATCTCGCGATGCTGCGCCGAGCGCGGGACCATCGTGCCCTCGAGGCCGACATGCGTGTTGAGAAGGTCGAATTCATGCCCCAGCCACTCATAGGCCTCCGGCGTGTGCGCCGGCACGAGCCGCCCGCAATAGACGAAATGACAGGCGATCTGCTCGCGCTCGAGGAGCGAGACGAGATAGCGATGGGCGGCGACGGCCTCTTTCGCCATGGCGGTCGCCTGTGCGAGGCCGTAGCGCTCGATGAGCGGCGAGAATTTCGAGCGGAGCGCGCTGCCGATGAAGCCGGAGTTGCGCGTGCTGGCGCCGTGCCCGGCATCCTCGGCCTCGAACACATGCACCTGCCGCCCCGCGCGCGCGAGCGTGAGCGCGGCCGAGAGCCCGGTGAAGCCCGACCCGATGACCGCGACCTCGGTCGTCTTCGGCAGCGGCGCTTGGGGCAGGTTCGGCCGCGGCGCGGCCTCCCACCAATAGGGCGTGCTCTTGAAGTCGGGGGTAACGACTGTGCCAGCCATCGCGTCCACGAGGATGGCAGAGGGGGGTATGGCCGACAACAGCGTTCAGGGCCGCGCGGTCAGGAAAGACCCATCCTAGGCGCGGGCCAGCCGCCCCTCGGGATCGTAGGCCGCGCCGTCGAGGATTGTCGCGCCGACCGGATGGTCGAGGATGTGAACATGGAGACGCTGCTTCGGCTTTGAGACGCGGGGGGCGACGAATCCGATCGCCACGCGCCGCCCGACGCGGAAGCCGTAGGACGCGCTCGAGAGATACCCGACGAGCGCGCCGTCGCATGTGAGCGGCTCGCCGCCGACGGGATCGACGTCGCCGTCCTCGATCGCAAGCGCCACCATCGCGTAGCGCAATGGCGCGGTGCTAAACGCGGTGAGGGCCGCGCGGCCGATGAAGTCGCTCGGCTTCTCGAGGTCGAGGAAACGGCCCATCCCGGCCTCGAACGGCGTGACCTCGATATTGAGCTCGTCGCCGGTCCTGGGGATCGCCTTCTCGATCCGCATGGCGTTGAGGGCCCGCGCGCCGAAGGGCTTCAACGCGACGCCCGCCGCGTCGCCGGCGCGGAGAAGCGCGTCATGCAGTGCCAACTGGCCGTCGAGCCGGCAATGAATCTCGTAGGACAGCTCGCCCACATAGGAGAGCCGCAGCATGACGCAGGGCACGCCGTCGATCGTCACCGCCCGGCCCGCGAAGAAGCCGGGTGGCGCCTCGTTGCGGAGAAGCCGCGCCACGACCGTTCCGGCCTTGGGACCCGCCACCGTGAATCCGCTCCACCCATCCGCGTCGTTGCGGAGCGCCGCTTCGAAGTCGCCGATATGCGGCATGATCTCGCGGAGATGGATCCGGCTCGCCGCACCGGACCCGACCAACATGTAGCGGTCGGCGGCAAGACGCAGGACCGTGACGTCGCCGAGGAGGCCGCCTTTCTCGTCGACGAGCGGGGAGAGCGCGATCCGGCCGTCGCGTCGCGGCAGGCGCCCGGGGAGCACGCGGTCGAGGAAGGCGCCGGCCTCCTTCCCGCTGACGTCGTACTTCGCGAAGGTGACGAGGTCGAAATAGCCGGCTTCGCTCATGACATGGCGGCATTCGCGTGCCATCGCATCGAACGCCTCGGAGCGGCGGAAGGTCGGCGTCTCGACCGGCGTCGCGCCGGGCGAGGCGAACCACATCGGCCGCTCCCATCCCTCGGACATTCCGAAGAAGGCGCCCATCGCCTTGTATCGCTCGTGCATGGGCGGCGTCCGGACCGGGCGGCCGGCAACGACCTCTTCGTTCGGAAAAAGCATCTTGTAGCGGGTGGCATAGGCATCGCGTCCGCGCGCGCGGGCGAAGGGGCCGAGCGCCCAGCCGCCGTACCGCGCCACGTCGCAGAGGCCGAGGTCGCGGCTCGGCGCGCCCTCGACGATCCATTCCGCGATGAGCTGGCCGAAGCCGCCGCTCATGGAAATCCCCGCGAGAAAGCCCGCGGCGGCGAAATGGTTGCGCTGGCCCGGCATCCAGCCGAGAAGCGGCCGCACGTCCGGCGTGAAGACGAAGGGCCCGTGCACGACCGACTTGATGCCGTGCTGTGCGATGCAGGGGAGAGCCGCGAAGACATGCTCCAGCGTCGGTGTCAGGCGGTCGAGATCGGGCGGGAGGAGTTGCTGGACGAAATCCTTGGGCATGCCGCCCGCGCCGAATTCGCGGCAATCCGCTTCGTAGATGCCGAAGAGGATTCCGCCGCCCTCGCGCCGCGCGTACACGCCGGCATCGACGTCGCGGAGCGTCGGGGGCTCGCGCACAATCGCACCCACCGCTGCGATCGGCTCGGTGATGAGATAGTGATGCCCCATGGCGATCATCGGCAGGCGCGCGCCGGTCATCTCTGCGACCTCGTCCGCATAGAAGCCGGCCGCGTTGACGATGATCTCCGCCTCGATCTGCCCGCCCGGCGTGTCGACGATCCAGCCGCCCGACGGCGTGGGCGTGAGGCCCGTCACCGGGCAGTGCTGGCGGATCGCGGCACCCCGCTGGCGCGCGGCTTTCGCATAGGCTTGCGTCAAGCCGTAGGGGTCGACATGTCCGCCGTTGGGGTCATAGAGGGCGCCGAGAACGCTCCCGACCTCGAGAACCGGCCAAAGCTCCTTCAGCTCCGACGGGCCGAGCAAGAGGTAGTCGACGCCGATCCGCTTGCCGATTCCCTTGAGCCGGCGCAATTCGTCCATGCGGGAAGGCGTGCGCGCGACCATGACGCCGCCGACTTTGTGAGCGGAGACCGCCTGGCCGCTTTCGGCCTCGATCTCATTCCAGAGATCGAAGGTGACCTTGGTGCTCCAGGCGATGAGCGGCGAGCCGTTGAACGTGTTGCCATTGGCCGCGGCATGCCAGGTCGAGCCGGAGGTGAGCGTCGCCTTCTCCAGCAAGAGGCAGTCGGACCAGCCGGCCTTCGAGAGCTGATAGAGGATGCTGCACCCGATGACCCGCCGCCGATGACGGCGACACGGACGCGTTCCATGTTCTGGCCCTGTATGGCGCGGTCTTGAGGCCGCGCGCGCTGGCGATTCCGAATGATCCCGAAAGGATGGCAGAGCGCGGCGCGTGCGGCAAGGCAAGGCGGCTGTGGTTTGTCAGACCCTGTGCGTGCGTTGGAACTGCGTCACGTCACTGCGGCCCCCATGCTTCGTCCCTCGACAGGCTCGGGATCGGAAAGCTCAATGTGAGGGAATTTGTTCCATTGGCCTCACCCTTCGACAGGCTCAGGGTGAGGCAGACCCCCTCATGCTTCGACAAGCTCAGCATGAGGGTTTCTTTTCCTGGGCCTCATCCTGAGCCTGTCGAAGGATGGAGGGCCGACTCGTGTTTCGATAATTGCGGGTGCTAGACTTGGCGCGGAACGGGAGCGCGCCATGATGGACGAGGTCTACGCCTATATCGACGCCAACCGGCACCGCTTCATCGAGGAGCTGAAGGGATTCCTTCGCATCCCGAGCGTGGCGACGGACGGCGCGGCGGTTGCGGCCTGCTCGCGGAAGCTCGAAAGGGCGCTGAAGGAGGCTGGGTTCGCCGCGCGGATCATGCCGTCCGCGGGCAATCCGGTGGTCTATGGCGAGCGGAAGGGATCGGGTGCGACCTTACTTCTTTATGGGCACTACGACGTCATGCCGGCGGCTGACACGCACAACTGGGCGAGCCCGCCCTTCGAGCCGACCGAGCGCGACGGAAGGCTCTTCGCGCGCGGCGTCGGCGACAACAAGGCCCAGCACTACGCCCACATCAAGGCCGTCGAGGCGCTCGCGGCCTGCGGGGTGCCGAGCGCCACGCTCAAATTCGTCCTCGAAGGCGAGGAGGAGACGGGTAGCACGAGCCTCCCGGGATTCGTGGCCGACCACAAGGCGCTGCTCGATGCCGATGTCTGCTACGCCGCCGACGGCCCGCGGCATGAATCGAATCGCCCGACGATCTATCTCGGCTGCCGCGGCGTGATGGGTTTCGAGCTGTCCGTGCGGACGGCGAGCCGCGACGTCCATTCCGGCAATCGCGGCAACGTCGTGCCCAATCCGGCGTGGCGGCTCCTCGAGGCGCTCTCGAGCATGCGCGATGCGGACGGCCGCGTGACGATCGAGGGATTCTACGACGACGTGCGGGCGATCTCGGCCGACGATCGCCGCATGATCGCGGCGCTGCCTTACGATGGCGCGAAGTTGGCGGATCAACTGGCGGTCGAGGAGTTGCGCGGCTTGCCGCCGTCCGAATACCACGAGCGGGTGATGTACCGGCCGACGCTCAACATCTCCGGCCTCGTCTCGGGCTATGGCGGGGCGGGGATCGTGAACATCGTGCCCGCGACCGCGACCGCGAAGATGGACATCCGCCTCGTCGTCGACCAGCAGCCCGACCGGATCGCTTCGCTCGTCCGCCGCCATCTCGACCGCCACGGCTTCGCCGACATCGCCCTCGATGTCCACGATTCGATGAAGCCCTCGCGCACCTCGCCGTCCAACAATTTCATAGCACCCATCGTCGAGGCGGCGCGGGCGGCGGCCGGCGAGGACCCCGTGGTGCTGCCGGCCTTGGGCGGGAGCATTCCGCAATACGCCTTCGTCGACGCGCTCGGCGTGCCCTGCATCTGGAGCGCCTACGCGAATTGGGACGAGCAGAACCACGCCCCCGACGAGAACATGGTGCTCGACCTTTTCATCCAGTCGATCAAGATCAGCGCCAATGTCTTCTACAGCCTCGGGCGGAGCTGACATGAATTTGGGCTTTGGCTGCGGCCGGCTTGGGAGGGCGTGATGGGACCGAAGACGACATTCAACATCTGGTACGTCGTCATCGCCATCATCGGCGTGCTGCTGCTTCAGCAATGGTTCGCCCAGATGCAGCAGGTCGAACAGATCCCCTACAGCCAGTTCGAGGATCTGCTCAAGGCCGGGGAGATCAAGGACATCTACATCACGCAAAACCAGATTGAGGGCGAGTTCACGAAGCCGCTGCCGGACGGGCGGACGAAGTTCGCGACCACCCGTGTCGATCCCGCCTTCGCGGAGCAGCTCGAGAAGTACAACGTCCGCTACTCCGGCGTGGTGCAGAGCACCTTCCTGAGGGACCTCTTGTCCTGGATCCTGCCCGTGATCCTTTTCTTCGGTCTCTGGATGTTTGTCTTCCGCGGCTTCGCCGACAAGCAGGGCATGGGCGGGCTCATGTCCATCGGCAAGAGCAAGGCCAAGCTCTACATGGAGAAGGACACCAAGGTGACGTTCGAGGACGTCGCTGGCGTGGACGAGGCCAAGGCGGAGCTCGAGGAGGTCGTGGCCTTCCTCAGGGACCCCGGGACATACGGCCGCCTCGGCGCCCGCATGCCGAAGGGCATCCTGCTCGTGGGCCCGCCGGGATGCGGCAAGACGCTCTTCGCGCGCGCGATCGCGGGCGAGGCCGGCGTTCCCTTCATCTCGACCAATGGGGCCGAATTCGTCGAGATGTTCGTGGGCGTGGGGGCCGCGCGGGTGCGCGATCTCTTCGAGACCGCGCGCAAGAGCGCGCCCTGCATCATCTTCATCGACGAGCTGGACGCGCTCGGCCGCGCCCGCGGCATCGGGCCCATGACGGGCGGACATGACGAGCGGGAGATGACGCTCAACCAACTTCTCGTCGAGCTCGACGGCTTCGACCCCTCGCAAGGAGTCGTGCTGCTCGCCGCGACCAACCGCCCCGAGATTCTCGATCCAGCGCTTCTCCGCGCCGGGCGGTTCGACCGGCAGGTGCTCGTCGACCGGCCCGACCGCAAGGGCCGCGTGCAGATCCTCAACGTCCACATGAAGAAGGTGCAGCTCGGCCCCGACGTCGACGCGGACAAGGTCGCGGCGCTCACGCCCGGCTTCACCGGAGCCGATCTCGCCAATCTCGTGAACGAGGCGGCGCTCGTCGCGACGCGGCGCAAGGCCGATCGGCTCGAGATGGCCGACTTCACGGCCGCGGTCGAGCGCATCGTCGCCGGCCTCGAGAAAAAGAGCCGCGTCTTGAGCCCCAAGGAGCGCGAAGTCGTGGCCTTCCACGAGATGGGCCATGCGCTCGTGGCCAAGGCGCTCCCGGGCGGGGACGAGGTGCACAAGGTCTCGATCATCCCGCGCGGCATCGGGGCGCTCGGCTATACGATTCAGCGCCCGACGGAGGATCGCTTCCTCATGACGCGGCCGGAGCTGGAGCGAAAGATGTCCGTCCTCCTCGGCGGGCGCGCGGCCGAGACGCTGATTTTCGAGGAGCTGTCGACCGGCGCCTCCGACGATCTCGCCAAGGTCACCGACATCGCGCGCGCCATGGTGACGCGCTTCGGCATGGTCGAGAGCCTGGGGCAAGTCACCTATGAGGGTGAGGTGCAGCCCTTCCTCGGCGAGATCGCGATGCCCTGGCGGCCGCGCCAGTACAGCGAGGACACGGCGCGCGAGATCGACCTCGCCGTGCGCAAGCTCGTCGATCATTCCTTCGAGGACGCGCAAGCGATCCTGGCCGCCAACCGCGCGATGCTCGAGCGCGCGGCGAGGCTCCTGCTTGCGCGTGAGACGCTGGCCGAGGACGATCTCCAGGCGTTCCAGCCCGTCCTGCCGGAGGGGCGGCAAACACCGCGCGCACGCGCGCCGTAAAGAGACTCAATCAGGGGGCATTCCATGCAGAAGCTGTTCTCGTTGCCGTTCTCGCCCGAGGAGTACGAAAAGCGGTTCGAGCACCTGAAGGCGCGGCTCGATGCGCGCGGGCTCGATGCGGTCATTCTCTGCGGCCCCGAGAACCAGTACTGGCTGACGGGCTATGAGACGACGGGATTTCATTCCTTCCCGCAGGCCCTCATCGCGACGCGCGCGGGCGAACGGCTTCTCGTCACGCGCCAGCTCGAGGTCGAGAACGCGACGGACAATGCCTATAGCCTCCCCGCGCGCGGCTACCAGGACGACGAAAGCCCGGGTGCGGCGATCGCCACGGGGCTGCTCGATCTCGGCCTTGGCGCCAAGGCCGTCGGCGTCGAGAAGAAAGTGCCGTGGCTCATCACCGACGTGTTCGAGAACCTCGTCCGCGCGGCCCCGTCGGCCCGCGTCACCGACGTCTCCGGCATGACGGAGATGCTGCGCTCGGTCAAATCGACGGCCGAGATCGCCTATATGCGCCAGGCCGCGAGGGCCGTCGAGGCGGCCATGCGCGCCGGGCTCGATGCCGTGCGGGAGGGTGCCACGGAATATGACGTCGCCGCCGACGTCCACCACGCCCGCATCAAGGCGGGGAGCCACTTCATCCGCAACCCGAGCTACATCGTCTCCGGTCCCCGCTCGGCACTGGCGCACGCGACCTGGATTGGCCGCACGCTCGAGAGGGGCGACGTCGTGTTCTTCGAGCTCGGCGCCAATGTGCGCCACTACGACGCGGCGCTCATCCGCTGCGCGGTCGTGGGCAAGGCCTCCGACGAGATCCGGCGCGCGGCCGACGCCAGCCGCGCCGCCCTCGAGACGACGATCAAGGCGATCAAGCCGGGCATGATCGCGCGCGATGTCCACCGCGCGGCCAAGGCCGAGCTCGACCGCCACGGATTCGGCAAGTATTTCGATCACCGCATCGGCTACGGCATCGGCGTCGAATTCCTGACCTGGATCGAGCGGGGCGGGGTCAGCCTCGACGGCGGCTCCGAACAGGTCTTGGAGCCCAACATGACGCTCCACATCATCCCCTACTTCAAGGTTCCCGGCCAATACAGCATCGGCTTCAGCGAGACGGTGCGGGTGATCGAC
>JBGPGW010000144.1:0-8733 GCA_041484095.1 Alphaproteobacteria bacterium
CCGCGCCCGGGCCGGATCCGGATGAGCGAGGAGAAGGCGTGATTCGGCCCCGAGCACCGAGCCGCGCCACTCGAAGAGCGGCGATGCCACCTCATCCCGCTCCGCCACGCCGCCTCGCGGCAAGCCAAGACCTGCGGCCGTGGCCATCAGCAGCATCGCGCGACGGCGCGAAACGTTACGGGGCCCTCCCGGTGCCGGTCCGGTCATCCGCCTAACTCCCCTTCTTCGCATCGGTCGGCGCGCTTTGGGCGGCCTCGGCCGAGGCATAGCGTTCGATGATGCGTTGGGTCAGCTTCGTGCTTTGCCGCGTGCGCCGTTCGACGAGCGGCGGACAGACGGTGTCGTCGAAATAATTGACCTGACAGTTGAGGCAATGGATGCACTCGTTGGGATTGATGCGACCTTCCGGATGGATCGCCTGAACCGGGCAGCGATTGGCGCAGACCTGACACTGAAGACCGCACTGCCATCGCCGCTTCAGCCAATCGAACATGCGGAGCCGGGCCGGCAAGGCGAGCGCGGCGCCGAGCGGGCAAAGGTAGCGGCAAAAAAATCGCTCGACGAACAGGCCCGCGCCGAGCAGCACGCCGGCATAAACGACATACGGCCAGCTTCGGACGAAGTGCAGGACGATCGCGGTCTTGAACGGCTCGATTTCCGCGACTGCTTGTGTCAATTCGGCGTCGCCGAGTGACAGTGCGAACAATCCCGTGAAGGCGATGTATTTGAGGGGCCAGAGACGTTCATGAACCGCGAACGGCGCGCGCAACTGCGGGATGCGAAGATATCGCGCAAGGCGGTTCAGCAATTCCTGCAAGGCCCCAAAGGGGCAAAGCCAGCCGCAAAACACGCCGCGTCCCCAGAACAGAAGAGCGAGCGCGACATAGCCCCACAACACGAAAATGAGCGGCTCAAGGAGAAAATAGTCCCAGCGAAACTGGGTGCGAAGCGATTCGGCGAAAGTGAGAACATTGATAACCGAGAGCTGGGCGCCCGCATACCAGCCGATCCAGACGACCGTGAAGATCAGGAACCCGGTGCGTAGCCACGTATAGAGGCGCGCTCGCCGTGCCAGCATGTCCTGGAAGACCAGAACGGCGCTGAGGACGAAGAGCGCCAATCCGATGATAACCAAATCAACGATGCGCTCCCGCCACAGCGCCCGCCATGACGCCGGCGCCATCTCGGCGGGCGCAGGCACGGCGAGGAACCGCTCTGGGAGGCGATAGTCGAGTGCCGTGACCGCCGCGACGCGCTCGCCGCCTGCACTTTCGCCGGCAATGATCAGATCAAGACGCCACGGCAGGGCCGAATCGAAGCCGCTCGATTTCGGCAAAACGAATACAGCGGCTTCGCGGATCTCGGGCGCCCCGGTCGCCGCAATTCTCTCGACGGGTTCATAGTTCTTTGCTTCGAGGCGAAACGTGCGCTCGCCCTCGACGATCTGAATGCGGTCGAAGACTCCGCTGCGGACATAATCCGTCCCCTTGAACGAATAGAGGCCGTTCGCCGCGACGAAGACAAGTTGATCGCCTGCCGCGAGCCGCCCCGTGACTTGGCCGTAAAGACGGTCCCCCAGCAGGTTGCGTCCGATGTGGGGCGGCGTGGCCAAAGCGATGTAAAGATCGATGAACGTGTCCTCTGCCGGCGCCCCTTGCGAAGCGCCGGGCGACAGCCGGCCCTTGAGCGGAGCAAGCGCCGCACCGGCCTCACCGATCGAAATCCTTCGGCGTGCGATCGAGCCGTCGTCGAGGAGATCCTGCCAGCTCGCGGACTTAAGCGCGTCGCGGTCGAACGCGGCCTCTGCGGATCCAAGCAGGCCACGGCTCCGGGCCACGGCGCGGGCCGATTGCAGTATCGTATCGTTCAGTACGATCGACGATATCGTCGCGCCGGCAACGATCCTGATCTCCCCCGATGCCGGTACGTTGTGTCGGGTCACGCGTACCGGGTCCCGGATATCGTGTCCGCGGTATTGATCGATGAAGGCGTGGAGATCGCTGTCGGAAACCCCGATGACAAGGATGGGCTCGTGGTGCTCGACGAGCTGCAGCCCCGTGATCCGACCAGCCAGGTCGAGCCCGACCAGCACATTGAGGGGCTTGCCCGAATACCCAACCGATGCCGCCACGACGCGCGAGTAAAATACGTAGCCGATCAGCGTGTCGCCGTCATAGGCCGGAATGGCTTGCGGTTCACCCGATTGCACGCCGAAGCGCGTCGCACCCGGAAAGACGTCCTGCAGACGCTGCGCCTCACCCGCCGTCGATGCGCTCGCAATCGCGGTGCTGCCAAGACAGGCGACAGCCAGCGCGATTACGGCCAAGAGCCCGCGCCACACGCCGATCCGCCCCTGGCTCTGCCGAATTCCGGCCATCCACGTCTCTTTCCAGGTCAGACCGCTCAGGGTTGGAGCAGTACGACCGGCCCCCCTCGGCCCGAGGCGCGACACATCGGACCTGAACGGAAAAATAATAGGACCGCTGCCAGGCGCCATGATTGATAGAAATCAAGGCGAGCGCAATACGCCCCATCCTAGTGTTTTGGCCGGAATCCAGAACCCGGGGGTTGAACTATGCACCGTGCTCTTCTCCAAACGGCCGCTGCGCTCGTCGTCGGGACCGCGCTGTCTTTTTCTGGCGAGTGGGCCTACGGGCAAACCAGCCCCCCGGCGCAAACACCTCAAACCCAGACCAAACCAGCGCCGAAGCCATCGCCGGAGGCGCTCAAGAAACACCAGACGAAGCCGGGCGAGCGTTACGAGCCCAGCCTCGACGTGATGAAGGGCAAGAAAGTCGAGAAGCCCGGCGCGAAAGCGGGCGTCCCGACCATGACCGACGAGGAGTTTGAAAAGGCCAAGCAAGTCTATTTCGAGCGCTGCGCCGGATGTCACGGGGTGCTGCGCAAGGGCGCGACGGGCAAGCCGCTGACCCCCGACATCACCCGGGAACTCGGCTTCGACTACCTCAAGGCTTTCATTACCTACGGCTCCCCAGCCGGGATGCCGAACTGGGGCAGCTCTGGCGAGTTGAATGAACAGGAAGTGGGCATGATGGCCCGTTACCTCCTCAACGATCCGCCGCAGCCACCCGAATTCGGCATGAAGGATATCAAAGAGTCCTGGAAGGTCCATGTCCCCGTCGACAAGCGGCCGACCAAGCAGCAGAACAAACTCGATCTCGACAATCTCTTTTCCGTGACGCTGCGCGACAGCGGCGAAGTCGCGCTCATCGACGGCGCCAGCAAGAAGATCGTGCAGATCCTGAAGACCGGCTACGCCGTGCACATCTCCCGGATGTCGGCCTCCGGCCGCTACCTCTACACGATCGGCCGCGACGGGAAGCTCAACCTTGTCGACCTGTTCATGGACCCGCCGCAGACGGTGGCGGAAATCAAGATCGGTCTCGAGGCACGCTCGGTCGAGACGTCCAAGATGAAGGGGTGGGAAGACAAATACGCGATCGCCGGCGCCTATTGGCCGCCGCAATACACGATCATGGACGGCTACACGCTGGAGCCGCTCAAGATCGTCTCGACGCGCGGCATGACCGTCGACACGCAGGAGTATCACCCCGAACCGCGCGTCGCCTCGATCGTGGCTTCGCACTTCCATCCGGAATTTGTCGTCAACGTCAAGGAGACCGGCAAGATCCAGATGGTGAACTACTCCGACATCAAGAACCTCAAGATCACGGAAATCGCCGCGGAGCGGTTCCTGCATGACGGCGGGTTCGATGCGAGCGGACGGTATTTCCTGGTCGCCGCCAATGCCCGCGACACGGTCGCCGTCGTCGACACCAAGGAAGACCGGCTCGTCGCTCTCATCAAGACCGGCGGCAAGCCGCATCCCGGCCGCGGTGCCAACTTCACCCATCCGAAGTTCGGCCCCGTCTGGGCCACCAGCCATTTGGGCGATGAATCCATTGCCATCATCGGCACGGATCCCGACCGGCATAAGCAATACGCTTGGAAAGTGGTCCAGACTCTTAAGGGACAGGGCGGCGGCTCGCTCTTCATCAAGACGCACCCGAAATCCAAAAACCTGTGGGTGGACACGCCGCTCAACCCGGAATCCGAACTGGCGTCGTCCGTCGCCGTGTTCAACCTCGAAAAGCTCGACGATCCCTATGTGACGCTTCCGATCGGCGAGTGGTCGGGGATTACCGAGGGCGTCCGGCGCGTCGTGCAGGCCGAGTACAATAAGGATGGAACCGAAGTGTGGTTCTCGGTCTGGAACGCGAAGAACCAGGCTTCGGCGATCGTCGTCGTGGACGACAAGACCCGCAAGCTCAAGGCCGTGATCAAGGACCCGCGTCTCATCACGCCGACGGGTAAGTTCAACGTCTACAACACGCGCAAGGACATCTACTGAGCATGTGCCGGGCGGGCGATTTGACACCCGCCCGGTCCAGTCCAGACCGTGCCGGCCACGATTTCGCCTGAGGATCATCATGTCGCGCACCACCACCATCCGCCCGGTCTACCTGGTCGGTGCCGGGCCGGGTGATCCGGATCTCTTGACCGTCAAGGCCCGGCGTCTCCTCGGCGAGGCCGACGTCGTGGTCTATGACCGCTTGGTATCGCCGGCCGTGCTGGACCTGATCCCGCCGGGCGTAAGCCGGATCTATGTCGGCAAAGCCGCGCAACAGCACAGCATGGTGCAGACGGAGATCAACGCCCTCCTCGTCAAGCTCGCGCGGAGCGGACGCATGGTCGTGCGCCTCAAGGGGGGCGATCCGTTCATCTTCGGCCGCGGAAGCGAGGAAGCGGATTTCCTTGCGCGCCACGACGTACCCTTCGAGGTCGTCCCCGGAATCACGGCGGCATCCGGTTGTCTTGCGGCACTCGGCATTCCGCTGACCCATCGCGGTGTCGCGAACGGCGTCAGATTCGTGACCGGCCATTGCGGCAGCGATGATGAACTCGACTTGAATTGGGCGAGCCTGGCCGACCCCGATACGACGCTTGTCGTCTACATGGGCCTGGCGAACATGCATGTCATCTGTACCCGGCTCGTCGAATCGGGATTGCCTGCCGAGACCCCTGCCGTCGCGATCGCCCATGGCACGACGCCAAAACAGAAGATATGCCGCGCCTCCGTCGGGACGCTGGCAGAGACGCTGGCGGCGGCGGGCATCGCAGCCCCGGCCCTCATCGTCATCGGCCGCGTCGTCGAACTTGCCGACCAATGGGCCCGGCCTTGGGCGCTTGGCGCGACCGCACCGGCCGCCGCGCGGGTCTCAGGCACGGATCGTGCTTAACCCGGCGGTCCCGCTTGCATTCACCGCGGTCGTCGGGATTGCGGGAGCCGCCCTCGGCCAGCCGCTGCCCGACCGGCAGACTGAAATCATCCACCGGTTGAAACAAGACTGCGGCTCATGCCACGGTCTCACGCTCAAGGGGGGTCTCGGCCCCTCGCTTCTGCCGGCGGCATTGGACGCGCGGCCGGACGAATATCTCGTTCACGTCATCCTCTACGGGAAGCCCGGCACGCCGATGCCACCCTGGTCATTCGAAATTGCCGAAGACGAAGCGGCCTGGCTGGTGGCGCGCCTGAAACAGGGGATTCGCGATGGGCAATAGCAACATCCGGGCAGCGCTCCTGGCCCTTGCTGTCGCCGGTTTGGCGGGCTGCGCGCCCGAGCTGCGCGGCACGGGCGACCTCGGACTCGTGGTCGAGCGCGCCTCTGGCCGGGTCAAGGTGATCGAGACGACGGGACATACCAGCCTCGCCACCGTGTCGGGACTGGGTGATCTGTCGCATGCCACTGCCGTGTTTTCCCGCGACGAGCGCTACGCCTACGTTTTCGGCAGGGATGGCGGCCTCACGAAAGTTGATCTTCTCCAGGGCCGCATCGCGGCGCGCGTGATCCAGGCCGGAAACAGCATCGGCGGCGCGATCTCGCAGGACGGCGACCTCATCGCCGTATCGAACTATGAGCCGGGCGGCGTCCGCGTCTTCGATGCCGTCACGCTGCAACCCGTCGCGGACATCCCCGCGCGATACGGGCCCGACGGCGCGCGCTCCAAGGTCGTCGGCCTGGTCGACGCGCCGGGCAAGCGGTTCGTGTTCAGCCTCTACGACGCCGGCGAGATCTGGGTGGCCGATTTTTCCGTGCGCGCGGCGCCGACGATTCAAAAGTTCCCAAACATCGGCCGGCTGCCCTATGACGGTCTGATCACGCCTGACGGCCGGTACTACATTGCCGGGCTGTTCGGCGAGGATGGCCTGGCGCTCCTCGACCTCTGGAACCCCGCAGCAGGCGTCCGGCGCATCGTCGACGGCTACGGACGGGGCGAGCAGCCCCTGCCCGTCTACAAGATGCCCCACCTCGAAGGCTGCGCGAGCGCGTCGGGCCTCCTTTTCATTCCGGCGGTCGGCCGGCACGAGCTGCTGGTCGTCGATTCGGCCACCTGGCGCGAGACCGCGCGCATCCCGCTTCATGGTCAGCCGGTCTTCGCCGTCGCGCGTCCGGATGGACGGCAGGTGTGGGTGAATTTCGCCCATCCCCTCAACGACGCGGTGCAGATCATCGACGTGGCCGCCCTCAAGGTCGTGAAGACGCTCAACCCCGGCAAGGCGATCCTCCACCTCGAATTCACCCCGCGCGGGGAACAGGTATGGATTTCCGCGCGCGACGATGACCGGGTCGATGTCTATGACACCCGCAGCTTCGAGCGCATCGCGAGCGTTCCCGCCGAGAAGCCCAGCGGGATCTTCATGACGTCCCGCGCCGGCCGCCTGGGATCGTGAGCCGAGAGCGCCGCGCCATGGACATGGAAACGAATACAGAGCTGAATGCCTTCGAGCGGCGACTGCTCGACGAATTCCAGCGGGACTTTCCGCTGACTCCCTCTCCCTATGCAGAGCTCGGGCGCCGTCTCGGTGTGGGCGAGGCCCATGTCATCGAGACCTTGTCCCGTCTTCAGGCGCAGGGGCTCGTCTCTCGCATCGGCGCGGTCGTGACCCCGCATCGCGCGGGTTGGAGCACGCTCGCCGCCATGAGCGTCCCCGACGACCGACTGGACGACGTGGCGGCGCTCGTCAACGGCCATCCCGGAGTCAACCACAACTACGAGCGCGACCATGCGCTCAATCTCTGGTTCGTCGTGACGGGCGCGGATCGTGGCGGCGTTGCGGACATTCTTGCCGACATCGAGGAACGGACAGGCCTCCCCGTGCTCGATCTGCCGCTCGAAGAGGCTTATCGGCTTGACCTGGGATTTTCGCTCCAATGGAACTGAGCGCGCTCGATCGATTTTTGCTCGCGCGGCTGGCGGATGGCCTGCCCATCACGTCGCGGCCCTATGCCGATCTGGCGACGTCGCTCGGCCTCGGGGAGGAAGAGGTCATCGCGCGGGTCGGCGCGCTCATCAGGGACGGTACGATCCGCCGGTTCGGGGTCATCGTCCGGCACCGTGAACTTGGGTACCGCGCCAATGCGATGGTGGTCTGGGACGCGCCGGCCGACAGGGTCGATGCCGCCGGCCGGCAGCTTGCCGAATTGCCGTATGTGACATTGGCCTATCGTCGCCCGAGACGGCCGCCGGTATGGCCCTACAACCTCTTCTGCATGATTCACGGCCGCGACCGCGGCACGGTCCACGATCTCGTCGAGGAGGCTTCAAACGCCGCCGGCCTTTCCGACCTGCCGCGTGCCATTCTCTTTAGCCAGCGCTGCTTCAAGCAGCGCGGTGCCCGCTACGACGCGTCGGCTGCGCCGGCCATGGCATTTGGAGCAGCGTCGTGATGGACGAGATCGATCGCAGGCTGATCAACGATCTTCAGGGCGGGCTTCCCATCGCACGGCGACCCTTTGCCGAGATTGCGGCCCGCGTCGGCCTCCCGGAGGGCGACGTCATCGCACGGCTGCAACGGCTTCTCGACCAGCGGATCCTGTCGCGCTTCGGCCCGCTCTATGACGCCGAACGCCTGGGCGGCGGGCTGACGCTTGCGGCCATGGCCGTGCCGCGCGAGCGTTTCGACGAGGTCGCGGCCATCGTCAATGCATTCCCGGAGGTTGCGCATAACTACGAACGCGACCACACGCTCAACATGTGGTTCGTCGTCGCGACCGAACGTCCGGAGCGCGTGGCGCAGGTCCTGACCGAGATCAGGCAGGCAACCGGACTCGCGGTTCTCGATCTGCCGAAGGTCGAGGAATTCTTCCTCAATTTGAGATTGAGCGCATGAGCACGCCCCTCTCTCTCGACGACATCGACCGGCGCATCGTCGTGGCGACGCAGGCGGGGCTGCCATTGTGCGAGGAGCCCTATGACGCCGTCGCCGCGGAGGTCGGGATTCCAGCGGATGACGTCATTTGCCGGCTGAAGCGCCTTCTCTCGAGCGGGGTCATTCGCCGGATCGGGGCGGTCCCCAACCACTACGCGCTCGGATATCGCGCCAACGGCATGTCGGTTTGGGATATCGCCGACGCCCAGGTCACCCGGATCGGCCGTGCGGTCGGTGCGCTCGATTTCGTGAGCCACTGCTATCGCCGGCCGCGCCGCCGCCCCGACTGGCCGTACAATTTGTTCGCCATGGTCCATGGCCGCACGCGCGCGGACGTCGATGCGAAAGTCGACGAGATCGCCCGGCTGGTCGCGCCCGTCTCGCGCGGCCATACGGTGCTCTACAGCACGCGGATACTCAAGAAAACCGGCCTCCGTCTCACCGGGTGAGGATGCGATGTTTCGGCTCAGCCAATTCATGCAAGAGATCGTCACGCCGAC
>JBGPGW010000145.1:0-8688 GCA_041484095.1 Alphaproteobacteria bacterium
CATCTCATCCTTCGACAGGCTCAGGATGAGGACCAAATACTAAACCTCATGCTGAGCTTGTCGAAGCATGAGCTTCCTCATCCCGAGCCTGTCGAGGGACGAAGCATGAGGGGCAGGGCCACTCGGCACGCTTCTGCGATTCCTGGTGCTAGGCGCGGGGCTTCAGGCCTTTCTTTCCCATCCGCCACAGCAAGAGCTCGACGCGGTCCTGGCCGAAGAAGGGCTCGCCGTCCAAGACCATCGTGGGTGTGCCCCCAGTGCCCCGCCGTCTCGAGCGCGCGCCCGTTAGCCTCGATCTCGGCATCGTAACCCAGGGGATCCCTGGCGATGGCGCGGTCCATCTGGGCGAGGTCGAGCCCGGCCTTGGCCGTAGCATCCGCCATGCGGTTGCCCTGGTTCCAGCCGGGCCCGCGCGCGAACACCAAATCCGAGAAGGCGCGCGCGAAGGCGAAGCCGCGCCCCTGGCGTTCGGCCTCGATGCCGAGCCGCGTGATCCGCCGAATATACGGCTGCTCGGAAGCCGGCGCGCGTTTCGACCAGTCGAGCGTCGCAGGCTCCGGGTCCGGATTGGCGAGGGGAACGCCGAGCTGCGCCGCGACCCGCGCCGTGTCGAGATCGTAATAGGGGATGTAGGCGGGCGGTGCCTCGAAGAGTGCCGATGGATGGCGGAAGGCGAGCGGCCAGACGGGACGGAGTGCGATGTCGAACTCATAGCGCTCGCGCGCGCGTTCGAGCCTGATGCCGCCGAGATAGCAATAGGCGCTGTAGAAGGACCAGTAGAGATCGATGCGCATGGCGGCCTCGGGCGATCGGCTCGGGCGAGCTTAGGGAGCGCCGCTCGGTCGAGGCAAGGACATGTCGGTCGCTGCGCGGCCGGGTGCGGGTGGAGGAGGCCGGGACCATGCCGTCCGCAGCGCGGCAGAAAGCCTGAGGTTAGGAATAATATTTTCGTAATATCAAGTAAGTAAAAATTAAATTCTGTTGGTTGTGCATAAATCTTCTATTTATAGAAAATTATTCTGAAATAGGCGCTCTGCCGCATTGCGACCGTCGATCCCGGTCCTACACTTCCGCAGCGCTGCGAGCCGATCGCGATCCGACCGGGTCATCGGCCCGGCTTGCGGCGCGGCGGCTGCGGTGGACGAACAAACGTGGACGAGCAATCGAGATGGAACGCGACCGGGTCATCGAACGCATCGGCGAGGGATTCGCCGCGCTCTCCCTTTCGGATCGCCTTGCGCGCATCCGCGGCGCGATCGAAGGGCGCATCGTGTTCACCACGAGCTTCGGTCTCGAGGATCAGGTGATCACGCACGAAATCTTCCTGCATGATCTCGCCATCGATGTCGTCACGCTCGATACCGGCCGGCTGTTCCCCGAGACCCACGCCTTGTGGGCGGGGACCGAGGCGCGCTATGGCCGGAGGATCGCTGGCTACCACCCGCACCATGACGCGCTACGGGAATTTGTCGCGGCGCGCGGGATCAATTCCTTCTACCAATCGATCGAAAACCGCAAGGCGTGCTGCCACGTGCGGAAGGTCGAACCGCTCGCTCGCGCCCTCGCCGGCGCATCGGCGTGGATCACGGGCTTGCGCGCCGAGCAGACCGAGGCCAGGGCTCATTCGGATTTTCTCGAATTCGAGACGGCGCGCGGCCTCATCAAGGCCAATCCTCTGCTGGACTGGAGCCGCGATGTCCTGGCGTCCTATGTGGCCGATCGCGACATCCCCCACAGCCCTCTTCATGCGAAGGGTTACCTATCCATCGGGTGTCAGCCTTGCACGCGTGCCGTGCGACCCGGCGAGAGGGAGCGCGCCGGCCGGTGGTGGTGGGAGAAGGAGGGTGCCAAGGAATGCGGCCTGCACGTTGACGCGGGCGGAATGCTGGTCCGGGGCGCCGCATGACGAGCCGCGCACGATCGGACACGACCGCCAAGCCGGCGTTTCAAGACGCAGGCGTTGCGGTGCGCGCGATGCGCCCGTCGATCGTCGAATCCGGGACTGGCGCGAAGGGTGTGCCGGGCCACGCCGCGCCAGGGCCGCGCCGGTGGGCGGCCGACGCCGCGCGACTGACTCACCTGCAGCGTCTCGAAGCGGACAGCATCCACATTCTGCGCGAGGTCGCCGGCGAGTGCGGAAATCCGGTGATGCTTTACTCGATCGGCAAGGATTCCTCGGTCCTGTTGCATCTCGCGATGAAGGCCTTCTACCCCGGCAAGCCGCCGTTCCCGCTGCTGCATGTCGACACCACATGGAAGTTCCGCGACATGATCGCATTCCGGGATCAGCGGGCGAGGGAGCTCGGACTCGACCTCCTCGTTCACGTGAACCAGGAGGGGGCCGAGCGGGGCATCAATCCCTTCGAGCACGGCTCGAAGCTCTACACCGACGTCATGAAGACGGAGGCGCTCAAGCAGGCCATCGAGAAATGGGGGTTCGATGCCGCCATCGGCGGGGCGCGTCGCGACGAGGAGAAGTCGCGCGCCAAGGAACGCATTTTCTCCGTCCGCTCCGCGCGGCATCGATGGGATCCGAAGAACCAGAGGCCCGAGCTCTGGCGTCTCTACAACGGCCGGGTCAACGGGGGCGCGAGCATCCGGGTCTTTCCGTTGTCGAACTGGACCGAGCTCGACGTCTGGCACTACATCCTCATGGAGCGCATCCCGATCGTGCCGCTCTACGTCGCCGCCAAACGCCCGGTGGTCAGGCGCGACGGTCTCCTGATCATGGTCGATGACGAGCGGATGCCGCTCTGCCCCGGCGAGGAGCCGGAGGAGAGGTTGGTCCGTTTCCGCACTCTCGGCTGCTATCCCCTGACCGGGGCGATCGAAAGCCATGCCACGACGCTTCCCGAGATCGTGCGGGAGGTCCGCCTGGCGAGGATGTCCGAACGGCACGGCCGCCTGATCGACCATGACGGCGGGGCCTCCATGGAAGCGAAAAAGCAGGACGGGTATTTCTGATGACCATGGCGCACGCGGTTCATAAGGTCGACGTCGCGCCGGGCGAGATCGATCGGCCCTCGACGCTGCGGCTCGTCACCTGCGGATCGGTGGATGACGGCAAATCGACGCTGATCGGGCGGCTTCTCTACGAGTCGAATGTCTTGCTCGAGGATCAGGTCGCGGCGCTCGAGTCGGATTCGCGAAAGCTGGGGACGCAGGGCGGCGCGCTGGATTTGGCTCTCCTGGTCGACGGCCTCAGCGCGGAACGCGAGCAAGGAATCACCATCGATGTCGCGCACCGCTTTTTCGCGACGAAGCGGCGCAGCTTCATCGTCGCCGACGCACCGGGGCACGAGCAGTTCAATCGCAACATGGCGACCGCCGCCTCGATGGCGGACCTCGCCGTGATCCTCGTCGACGCGCGCAAGGGCGTGCTCACCCAGACTCGCCGGCACAGCCTCGTCGTGGCGATGCTCGGCGTGCGCCACGTCGTCCTCGCCGTCAACAAGATGGACCTCGTCGGCTTTTCCCAGGCGGCCTTCGAGCGGATCGAGGCGGCCTATCGCGCGTTCGCCGCTCCGCTCGGCTTCGCTGAGATCCGGTGCATCCCGGTCTCGGCGCTCAATGGCGACAATGTCGTGAGCGCGAGCCGGAACACGGCGTGGTATCGAGGACCGACGCTTATCGACCATCTCGAGGCGATCGAGGTCGAGGCCGACCTGCGGCAGAAGCCGTTTCGCCTGCCGGTGCAATGGGTGAACCGCCCGAACGCCGAGTTCCGCGGCTATGCCGGGCTGGTCGCGAGCGGCACGCTCTGGCGCGGCGACCGGGTGCGGGTTCTGCCCTCCGGCTGGGAGAGCCGGGTCAAGCGCATCGTCACCTTCGACGGCGATCTCGACGCGGCCGTTGCCGGGCAGTCCGTGACCGTCGTGCTCGAGGACGAGATCGACGTCTCGCGCGGCGATCTGTTGTGCGCGGCGGCGGAGCCGGCCGGGCTCGCCGATCGTTTGGTCGCCAAGATCCTCTGGATGGGCGAGGAGGCGCTGCGGCCCGGGCAGTCGTACCTCGTGAAGATCGGAACCAAGGTGCTGTCCGCGACCGTGTCCGCGCCGCATTACTCGATCGACGTCAACACGCTCGATCGGAGGGCGGCGTCGACGCTCCGCATCAACGAGGTCGGCGTCTGTACGGTCGAGCTCGATCGGCAGGTCGCGTTCGATCCCTATGTCGAGAACCGCGAGACGGGCGGATTCATTCTCATCGATTGCATGACGGACAACACCATTGGACTGGGCCTCGTCGAGGCGGCGCTCGAGGATCGTGTCGCGGCCAATGCGAACGCGGACGCGGCGCCCCATCGCGCGGGGCGGCACGATGAAACCGGAGGGGCATCGCAGGCCGTCTCCCCTCGCGGCGTGCGGGCTGATTGGCGCACGCGTCCCCATGAGAGGGGCTGGCGCAGTCTCGGCAAGGCCGTATCCTGGCGCGCGCTCGGCACCATCGACACGTTGATCCTTGCCTATATTTTTACCGGCGACGTCGCGATCTCGCTGTCCATCGGCATGACCGAGCTGACGACCAAGACGGCGCTTTACTACGGCCATGAGCGCGTCTGGGCGCGTGTCGGCATTGGCCTGGTCCATCGAGACGCACCGCCGCCCTCGCCCGTCGGACAATCGATGCTCCGCCGCGCGCTCAACCGATGGTGGCAGCTCAAGACCGTGGGCCGCCCGCTCTAGCCGTCCGGAATCGATCGATCCCCATGGCCGAATCGGGCCGTCGTGTCATGGACGCGTCGGGAGCGCCGCCGGGCGTGCGCAAGGACATCCGCGCGAGACTGCCGCGGCGCAGCACACGCTGCGAACATTGTCGGACGCGATCCTCGTGTCGGTCTTCGGCTTCCGTGTGAGTAGGGCCCGGCGCTGTAACCCTCTCCCCTTGAGGGGTCGAGCCGCGAAGCGGATCGACGGTGGTGTGCGAAGCGCGCCGGGTGAGGGGTTGGCCGCTGGCGGGCGGGAAGTGAGGCGGGACGCGCCACCCCCCACCCGCCAGACCGCTTCGCGGTCAGGCCCTCCCCCGCAAGGGGAGGGATTTTCGTGTGCCATGCGATTCGTACCCACGCCCTCGGAGCGGCAAGCTTGCGGACGAGCGATCGCTCCTACCCCTGCGCCACGCCCCAGATTTCGACCGTGTTCTCCGGCGAGTGCATCATAGGCTTGGCGACGAGCGTCATCGGCGGCAAGGCACCGCCCATGCAGTCGTAAAGCGTCTCGACGAACGCCGCCGTCGTCGCCTCGGTGCCATCGGAGGTGAAGTAGCACACCATGAGCTTCAAATCCGCAGGACGCCGCCCGAAGGGGCGGAGCAAGTCCTCGATGTAGCTCATGGTGAAGCGCGTCTGCGGCAGCAACTGTCCCTCCAGGATGCGGAGGCCCGAATTGAGATGCGGGCGCGACGGCACCTGGCCGCCGAGCCAGATCGTGTCGCGGAGGCGAATGGCCTGGCGGTAGGGAAGGGGGATCGGCCAGTCCCACACGCGCTTCGGCCAATGGTCCTCGCGCGGGATGTATTTGTCGAAGCCGTTCCACCGCTCGCGCATGCACAGCACTTCGATCTTGGTGGCGGCGTCCTTGGGATAAAGGCGCTGGCACGGCACGACGGTCGCGGGCGGGCCGGGCTCGCGGAAATGGCTCGCGCGCGCCTTGGCGAGCGGCGCCCAATCCGCGCGCGTCGTGCCGAAATAGTAGCCCTCCATCTTGACGCTGTCCTGGAAGGAGGCGCCGAGCTCGGCCAGCGTCGCCGCGTGAATCTCCATGACGGCGTGGCTCTGCGCGACGCCGTCGCCGGGGTGAGCGATCGTGCCGGTCGCATCCTCCGCCGTGCGGTTCGCGACCGCGATGAATTCATGCGCGCGCAAGCCTCCGGTCAGCTTGCGCCCGCTGAAGAGGCCTTGCTTCGCTTGCGGGATGGGGCGCGTCGAGACGCGGATATCGTCACTCGTGCGCCAGCCGCGCTGGGCGATCGCCTGGAGCTGGATCGCCTGGCCCGCGAAGGGCTGCATAGGCTCCGGCACCGTGCTGATGGCGGGCAAGGGGTCGGTCGGGAAAAGCCGCGCGAGTCCTGCGATCACGTGCCAGTCGTCAACCGACGTATCCCCGGTGAAGAAGGCCTTCAGGCGCACGACGTCGTCGAGCGAGCAGGATTCCGTGTCGAGCGCCGCCGCGAGGTTTGCGATCGAGCCCTCGATCTGTTTATCGAGATGGCCGGGATTGCGGATGCGGCCGGAAGCGTCGAAGTCGCCGGCACCGCCGACGAAGGTCAGGTGTGCGGCCGTCGCGGCGATGTGATGCGTGCGCCCGATCGGCAGCCGCCAGATGGATGATGTCGTCACGACCGCCCTCCTCCGGGATGAAATCGCCCGCCCATCCTAAGGCGTCGGCCCGAAGGAGGGGAGGGCCGTTCTCGAAATTTCTCAGCCGCGGAGGGGGATGCTGGTGTCGTATTTGATGCGGCTCAGATTGAAGCTCGTCCGGAAGCGGCGGATGTTGTGGTCGTTCGCCAGCACGCGGCGGCAGAACTCGTTGTAGCCGTCGATGCCCGCAGCCGTCACGACGAGCAGGTAGTCGTTGTCGCCCGAGACGAAATAGCATTGCTGGACCTCGGGCTCGCGCAGGATCTTCGCCTCGAAACTCGACAAGACGTCTTCGCGCTGGCGTTCGAGCTCGACGCCGACGAAGGCGATCACCGTCTGTCCGACCTTCGCGGGATCGACGATGGCGACCTCGCGCGCGATGATGCCCTGTGCGCGCAGACGCCGCACCCGCTTGAAGCAGGGCGGCGGCGAGAGGCCGACGCGCTTGGCGAGCGCCAGGTTGGTGATCTGGTTGTCCTCTTGGAGGATCTCGAGGATGCGCCGGTCGATCGCATCGAGAGCCGGGAGCGGCACCTTTTGATCGCGGGTACGGTTTTTGGCCATTTCTTTCCAAAGATTTCTTCAAATCGGTGAACTTCCATTTCAATACGGAAAATATAGTATGTAAAGAAGAAATTTCTTTTCGTTTCTTTCGACTTACTATGATTCCGTTCTTGGAATGAAAGCCTGGGATGAACGGAGGGCGGATCGTGGCGGCTGATGGCTCCAATCGGATCGAAGTGCATGACCGCGACGTGCTGGCTGAGGCGAGCGCGCTGCTCGATGCCTGCGCGGATGCGCGCGCGATGGGCGAGGCGGTGAAGGCCGCGGTCGGGCGCAACGCCGCCTGGCGGGGGGCGCAATGCATCAACCTCCTGGCGCCGGAAGCGCCGACCAGCCCCCAGGTGCGGGCGTTGCTCGCCGCCGAGATCGGCACGCGCGCGGCCGAAGGCCATATCGGCCGCGTCAATCGCTGGTTCGCAGGCACGCGCCACATCGACGAGGTCGAATCGCTGTGCGTCGAGCTCTTGAAGCGCTACTTCCGCTGCAACTACGCCGACCACCGGATGTGCGCGAGCATGATCGGCAACGCCGTCGCCTACACCGCGCTGACGGCACCGGGCGACATCGTGATGACGGCGCCGCAGCCGACGGGCGGACATTCCTCCAACCGGCAGGACGGGCCGGCCGGCGTCATGGGGCGCAAGATCGTGGACATCCCGATGGACCCTCACGAACTCGTCGTCGATGTCGATGCGTTCCGCACCGTCGCCCGCGCCGCGCGGCCGAAATTGGTCGCGCTCGGCCTTTCGATGACGCTGTTCCCGCAGCCCGTCGCGGCGATGAAGGCGGTGATCGCGGAATGGGGCGGGCGGTTCTTCTTCGACGCGGCGCACCAGCTCGGCCTCATCGGCGGCGGCCAGTTCCAGGATCCCTTGCGCGAAGGAGCCGACATCATGACGGGCTCCGCCGGCAAGACCTTCGCCGGCCCCCAGTCCGGCATCATCGTGTGGGACGATCCCTCGATCACCGAATCCGTGACGACCGCGGTGTTCCCGGTCTGGGCCGCGACGCATCAGGTCAACCGGGTGGCGGCCCTGGCGCTCGCGACCGCCGAGGCGATCGCCTACGGCCAAGCCTATATGGCGCAAATCGTGAAGAACGCGAAGGCGCTGGCCAAGGCGCTCAATGACCGCGGCATCCCGGTGCTTGGCGTCCACAAGGGCTTCACCGAGACCCATCAGGTGATCGCGGATGTGCGCGGCTTCGGCCGCGGCCTCAAGGTCGCGCAGCTTCTCGAGGGTGCCAACATCATCGTGAACAAGAATCTCATCCCGAGCGACACGCCAGCCGACTGGGATTATCCCGGCGGAATCCGGATGGGTACGATCGAGGTGACGCGCCTCGGCATGAAAGGACGCGAGATGGAGGCGATCGCGGAGATGATCGCGCGAATCGTCGTCCGGAAGGAGAATGTGGCGAAGGTCTTGCGCGACGCCCTCGATTTCCGCGCCGGTTTCCAGACACTTTATTATTGCTTCGACGCCGGCCTGCCGGGCTGAAAGCGTGAAGTTTCGGAGTTTGCCGCCACCTCGGGCCTCGGCGGGATCAGCATAAGGGGTGCTGAATTGCCTTCTCTTCGTCGCTGAGCCCGACGAGAGGTGAGCGGTGCTGCCGGCTGGTGCCGCATCGGACCGAGGTTCGTAATCGAGCGATCGCGCGGTTTTTCCGCACCCCTCCCCTTGCGGGAGGGGATGGGGGAGGGGTGACTTCAAACGCGATGCCGCAAGCGCGCTGCCGATCGGGACGTTCACCCTTCCCCGAGCGCG
>JBGPGW010000146.1:0-8646 GCA_041484095.1 Alphaproteobacteria bacterium
GTACTCGTCCGTCGTCAGACCAAGCGCCGCCACGAGGTCGCCGGTGTCGCCCGAAATCGAAATTGGATTTGTCGTCGAGGTGATCTGAAGCTTGTTGCTGACGACGCTGGCACTGACGCCCGTGATGCCAGCTGCTTTGATCGTCGCGGCCAGTGTCGTGAGGGTATCGGTCGCGACATTGTAGTTGATCGCGGTCCCGTTCAGCTGAAAGGAGCCCGAAGTGGTGGCACCCACGCTGTTGACACCATCATTCAGCGCCGCCGCGGCGCTGGTGACCGCCACCGAACTCTTCTGCGCGGCGCCGACATTCCCGACGTTCAGCGTGTAACCCGAAGAGCTGTAGGCCGTTGTCCCCGTAAAATTCAATAGTGTGAATCGCGAATCGGACGTGGAAAAGTCGAAGTTGAACAACCGGCGGACGTCATCCGGGTTTTTGAGCAATGCGTCTCCGAGAGCCGTCGAATCGACCTGGAGGGTGTTCTTGAGCATCGGGTCCGTGACGGCATTGTTGTCGACAAGCTTGACTCCGATCTGGGCCAGCGTGCTGAACGCGGAGCTCACGCCGCCGATCCCCCCGCCAATGATCGCGGAGAGCTGGCTCGCGACATCGGTGACGGCCCGCGTGCCGAAGAGGACGCCCGTCGCATCGGTTTTCTGCCCGGTCGTCGGGTCGAGATACTGGTGCTTGTTCAGCGCCTTCTTGACGTCGTTGTAGGCGGTCACGAAGGCCTGGACCTTCGCCGACACATCCGCGTAATTGGGATCGACGTTGATCTTGATGTTGGTGTTTTCCTCGGCGCCGTAGAGGCTCAGAGCCACGCCGGCCCAGAGGTCGCTGATCGTGTTGCTCGACCGTTCGATCACCTGCTCGTTGTCGACGCCGAGATCGCCAAGCAGTCCCGACGTGTCGGTGAGCGTGAACGCGGCGCCGCCGGCGCGCGTCAGGACGAGGCGCGAGCCGCTGCCGTCGGCAACGACCGATGCGCTGACGGCTGTCGTTCCCGTCTGCAGGTTGATGAGGGCGGCGAGACCGCTGAGCGTCGTCGACGCGGTGAAATTGATGGTGGCGGTGCCGCTGCCGTTGATGTCGAAACTGCCGGGATAGGTCGCGGCTGTGGCGAAGGTGCTCATCGGGGTCGAGCTGCTGAGAACCAGGTCGGACTCGAACCGGTCCGGATCGAGCAGGCCATCGGCCTTGAAGCGCGCGGTCTCGGCCTTCTGCAGCTCGTGTGAGAAGGTTGTCCCGCCGTCTGCCGAGACGCCCATTTTACTCAGGACGCTTCCGACCTCGCCGCCGAGCGTCATCGGCGTGCCGGTCGCATCCTTGGTAAGCACGAGATAGTGTTCGGTCGAGCTCACCGATACGACGGATGCGGATACGCCTGTGGCCGTGGTTCCGGTATTGGCGTTGTTGATCCGGTCGCGCAGGTCGAGGATCGTGTCCGTCGACGAAACGGAGACCGTCGTGCCATTGATGGTGAAGCTGCCCGAGACCGAATTGGCGGCCAATCCAAGGGCCGTGCCGAGATCGGACGTCAGGCTGGTGAATGCGGCGCTGCCGACCTTGTGCGCCTTGGCGACGCGAAGGACGTCGAGCGTGTGCGATCCGACCGCTGCCGAATTAGTCGCCGACACGCCGATGAGATTGCTGGCGGCGGACGGTGTCGCGCCGTCGGTTCGGCTCGTGCTCGCGAAGGTTTGCTTGGACGTGAAGGAGTTGTCGACGTTGCCGAGGGAGACCGCGCCGCGCAGCGTGCTCAAGGAATCCTTGAGCGAGCCGACGAGCGTCCGCAGGTCTTTGATCGCCGTGATTTTGTCGGTGTTGGTCTTGACCTGTGTCTCGATCCGGTCGACCGGGAGGCGCCGCGCCGTCATGATCTGGTCGAGCGCGCCGTTCCAATCGATGTTGGACCCGGCGCCCGAGACCGTGACCCGGCCTGTCTTGTCGACGCTTATGTTATTGAGGTTGACGCTGCTTACCATGGGAACTCAGGCCTTAAGATCGGTCGTGTGGTGGGGCTGGTTCTCGAGGGTCGCCGGCTCGTCCGCTCCGGGTATCGAATCGGCGACAGAATCGATTGAATCGTCGGTGTGTGCGGGCCTCGGAGTCTTTGGGCGCGTGCGGCGGTTCGGCGCGGGAAACGAATCCCGTCTTCCACGTAATGTCGGAACGATCGTCGAGTTTCCCTCAACGTGCGTCGAGCGCATGACACGACACCTTCATCGTTCATGGCGGAGGCGGGAGGGGGTTGCCCCCCTCCCGGACCCAACCCGCAAGGTTTACTGGAACAACCGGAGCAGATTTTCCGGCAGCTTGTTCGCCTGCGCCAACATCGCCACACCAGACTGCACCAGAACCTGGCTGCTGGTGAACGACGTCATGGCCGACGCGACGTCGAGGTCAAGCAACTGACTTCGGGCCGATTCGGCGTTTTCAGTCGCCGTCGCCAAGTTGGAGGCGGCGTAGCCAAGCCGGTTAAGGCTGGCGCCGAGTGACGCGCGGTAGGTGTTGACCTTGTTAATGATCGCCGTGATATCGGAGTTTGCGATATCGGCGTTCGCTTTCGTCGTCACGTCGCCGGTATCAAACGACGTGGCGGTCGCCGCGGCGAGAGCCGTCGACGAGCCTTTGTTGAAGGTGACGGCAATTTCGTCATTGGCCGGCACCGCACCCGTACCCACCTTGAAGTTGTAAGTGACAGAGTTCGAGGCCGATGCGGTCGCCGTGAACGTGTTGTTCGCTGCGATCGCCGTGCCGGGAGCGAAGTCAGAGCTGAGCGTCAGCGTCAAGTCGAACGACGAGAAATAGACATCGGTCGTCTGACCCGTGCCGGGCGCAGCCGACACCGCCGTCGAGAGCTGGGCGGTCGTGCCCGTCGTGACCGTGAACTTGTCGGTCGAGGTGTCATAGGCGATCGTGAAGACGTCACCGGACGTCGACACGGCGTTCGAGTTGCCGAACTTCACGCCCACGACACCGTCGGCGGCCTGGACGTTCGTACCGACGGTCGAGATCGCGACCGTGTTGCTGCCCGAGAGCAGGTTCTGGCCGTTAAACGAGGTGGCGCCCGCGATACGGTCGATTTCGCTTCGCAGACCCGTGTACTCCGTGTTCAAGAACCCGCGCTCCGTGCTCGAGAGCTGGTCAGAACCGGCCTGCACCGCAAGGGTCTTCATTCGCGTGAGAATGTCGGTCACTCGGGCGAGGGCGCCGTCGGCGATCTGCGCCATCGAGCTGGCCTGACCGGCGTTCACCGAGGCCTGCTTGAGGGCGTTCACTTCCGACTGCATCCGCGAACCGATGGCCATGGCGGCGGCGTCGTCCTTCGCCGACAGAACGCGCTGACCGGAGGCCAGCTTACCTGCCCAGCTCGCAGCCTGAGCTTCGTTTTGCTCGAGGTAGCGATGCGCGACGTTCGCCGCGTAGTTGGAGATAATATTAAGTGACATGGTCGTCTCCTACATGGATTGAGTTGAACAAACGGCTTCCTGCCGTGGGCAGCCCGTTAAAGAACTGGCCCGCCGATTCTCTCGCAAGAGCGGTGCCAGTCAGCGAATGACGGCAATTCAAGGGGTTGCGAGGATGGTCGGGCTCCGATCCGGCAAGATCTGCCGAATGGTGCGGCAAATCCTGCCGAGCGAGAGCAGATTTTGCCGAGGTGAGGCGGCCGTCTTCAGAGTTTCTTCACCATGCGAGACTCATCGTCCGGCTTGAAAGGTCCGCGGATTCAGGGGCGAAAGGCCCACGACGCGATCTTGGCGCGCGATCTCTATGGGTTCGATGCGGTCCACGGCTTTGCTTCTCTTGCGCCGGAGGATCGGTCGGATGGTTTGGGGTCTTAGATGCGCGATGGGTGTGTGCCGCGCGACAAGCTTCGCCCCGAACACTTTCCCCGGTGTGGCCTATGCCGTGTTCGGTCGAGACGTCCTAGACGTCGTCTTCGAGCCAACTGCCTGGGCGCGAGAACCCGGCGCGTTCCGGCAAGCGGCACGTGCCGTCTTTCCGCGCCGAGGCCAGAAGTCGGCCGATCGATCGCCAGTTGAGGGCGATCCCTTCCGGCGGGAATCCGGCGTCGACGAGCATGCGCCCCAGCGCTTCACGCGACGGGGCGTACCAGTTCCATCCCCTCTCGAGCGTTCCGGAATACCCGCAGACGCTGCCGTCGCCTGTCTCGGCCTTGGTCTCCAGGACGAGACGGCCGCCGGGCTTGAGATAGGCGAAGCAAATGCGGAGGAAAAGCAGCGGATCGGTGACGTGATAGATCACGCCCGAACAGTAGATGACGTCGAATTTCTGTCGCCAATCTGGGCGGTCGGCGTATAGGCTCGCGTTGACGACTTCAGTCTTGCAGCCGCTCAATTCGCATAGGCGCGCGGCCGCCATCGCCGAGACCGGGTGCTCCTCGATGGCCGTCACCGTCGCCCCAAGGCCGCCAAGGACCATGAGGTCGCCGCCCGTCCAGCATCCGATATCCAGCACGTCGAGGCCGTTGAGGTCGAAGGGGAGCATGCCGAGCGCGATGGTCTCGGACGTGATTTCGATGTGGCGCGTGCTCATGGTGCCTTGCCGCGCAACGCCATGGCCAAAATCGTGATCGTGTCCCCAGGCAAAGAAGCCGGTAAATTGCGTGCCGGCCTTCTCGTGCCAATACTCCCTGACGGAGGCGCCGTCGGGAAACTCGCGGCCGAGCGTCGCGGCGATCGTCCGTGCGTCCGATTCGGTTGCGGCCGTCCAGCGACCAAGCGCGCGCCGGACGATTGCCTCGGCCGTGCCGCGCGGCATGATCGCTGCGGCGGCCGCGAAATCGTCCGAAAAGAGCCGTTTGTTCTTGTTGTCGGGGACCGTCGCCAGAGGCTGAAGCGTGCGCCGATTCACGTCGAAGGACAATTGCGCCACGCCGCACCCCGGCCGGTCGTTCTCCGCTGGAAGGATGTCGAGCGATTCGAAGTGGAATTCCGGATGGATCGCGAGGACGTCGATCAGTCCGTCATAGACACTGGCGAAATCCGCGTCGCCCACGCTGAGCGTCGCACCGTCGGCGAGATGCGGCTTGATCAGGCTGATGGTGCGCAAAATACGCCTGTCGCCCGTCAGCCCGCCGCAATGGACATGATAGAGGTAGGCGCCGCCGCACCGTTCGCGCGCCCAGCGGCTGAATGCGGCCGGCTCCTTCATCGCATCCGGCGCAGCCTGGTCGATGATCAGGGTCGTCGCAGATTTCTGTTTGCGCGCGATGTTCATGCGGTCGCTCCCTGCGGATGACGCGGCGTGGTGTTCTGCTGCGCATCGCACCATCGACGCCACATTGCGCGATAGAGGTCCTCGACATTCCGGGTGAAGTACGTTGCATCACAGAGTGGCGAGACGGCGACTCGTTGTCTCAATTTGCCGCGGATCTCGGCCAGGCGAGGAAGGTTTCCCGCGAGCTCGCGTGCGCGGTGGACAAAGGCGGATGGATCCGTCGTCGCCAGCGCGCCGAGCCCGGCTGTCATGAGAAAGCTGAGACTGAGACGGGCCGTACTCCGGTCGCCTGCGAGTGAGATGACGGGAACGCCCATCCAGAGGGCCTCGAACGTCGTTGTACCCCCCGAATAGGGAAACGTGTCGAGTGCAATGTCGATTTCGTTGTATGCGGCTAAGTGGCGGCCAATGTCGGCGACGTAACCTCGCAGCGCCAGGCGATCGCCGCCGATGTCGCAGGAGGCGAATTTTTCGATCAAACGGTCGCGCGTCGCCGCGTCGGTCAAGGCCTTCGCCTTGAGGATCAGTCTCGATCCCGGGACGGCGTGAAGCGCGGCCGACCACAACGCGATGACACTCGTCGTGACTTTCGCGAGGTTGTTGAAACAGCCGAAGGTGATCTGCCCGGTCGCCAGTGCGGGCAAGGGGCCGACCTCGGGGGCCTCTGTCGGCGGAGCATAGCAGGCAAAACTGTCCGGTAGCGTCGCCAGGACCTCGGTGAAGCTCTCTTTCGTGTCAGGCGGTGTGATATGGGCGTCGGTCATTTTATAATCCATGACCGTAAGACCCGTCGTCATCGTATCGCCAAGGTACGATACTTGAATCGGCGCGGGCTTGAGCACGAAGACCGGCAGGCGGTTGCCGTTCGTATGACCGGCGAGATCGACGAGGATGTCGATTCCGTCGGCGCGAATCATATCGGCAAGCGATGAGTGGGAAAGCGCGGCCGTATCGCGCCACACGTCAGTTATCCCGCGAATCTGTGCGGTCACGTCATCCGGATTGTGCACATCGGCGTAGCAGTAGACGTCGACCTTCGTGCGGTCATGCATGCGCAGAAGGGGGCTTATGAAAAACGAGACGGCATGGCCGCGGAAATCGGCCGAGACGTACCCAATTCGCAGGCGCCGGTCCGGATCGGGCGTATTGCAGCAATCCGCCACCATAGTTCCGCCGATGCCGCCGTGGAGCGCTTGCCAACGGCCATGCTCGGCGGCGAGCGTGGCCACGTCATGGGCGTCGTTGTAGCTCATGGCGAGGAGAAGATTGGAATGCACCATGGCCGCTCGTGGTGATCCGGCTTCCTGGGAGAGAACGAGCGCCTCACGGTAGATGCGTTCGGCTTCGTCGTGGCGGCCCTGCAGGAGGTAAACGCCCGCAAGGTTGTTGCGGGCCTCCATGAGAGCGGGCGCTAACGACAGCGCGGACTGATAGGCCGCGGCCGCGTCCTCGAAGCGCATGAGCGATTCGAGGGCCACGCCGCGATTGGAATGCGCCTTCGCGAGCCCTGGTTCGATCGCGATCACGGAGTCAAAGCCGAGAAGCGCGTTGGCGGCGTCCCCCGCCTTGAGGAGGGCGTGCGCGCGGTTATAGTGCGCCTGGACGTTTTGCGGATTGGACGTCAGTGCGCTGTCGAACGTCGTGATCGCGGCTCTCGCCTCGCCGCGGGATTCCAAAAGGACGCCCAGGCCGTTCCGAGCCTCGGTCGACAGGGGATCGAGGGCGAGCGCCTGGCGGAGAGCAGCTTCGGCCCCCGCGTAATCGCCAATCTCCGTGAGCACCTGACCCAAGTTGCAATGTGACACCGCGGCCTGGGGATCGAGGTCGATCGCCGCGCGAAACGCCGCGGCCGCCTCCTCGAGCCGTCCCGTGGCCTGAAGGGCGATGCCGAGGTTATGGTGCGCGTCGGAGTGCTGCGCGCAGGCGTCGATGGCGGCCCGATGGCGCGCGATGGCGTCGTGCGGCCGTCCGGCCCGCTGCAAATCAACCCCCTGCCGGTCGTAGAGGCCGGCAAGGTTTCGATGCGCCTTGTTAGCGCCGGGGTTCAGTGCGCGCGCACGCTGATAGGCAGCGATCGCGCCGTCGAGGTCGCCCGAATCCGCCAGTACATTGCCAAGATTGACATGGGCATCAGCCGATTTCGGATCGAGCGCGATGGCCCGGCGATAGGCCGCCGCCGCATCGGCCCGGCGACCGAGGGCGCGGAGCGCGACCCCAAGACTCGTATGATAATTCGGCGCGTTGGGCGCAATGGCGATGGCTTGTTCGATATGGGCGACGGCGTCCGTAGCCTGGCCGCGCTGCGTCTCGAGGACGCCCAGGAGGTGGAGCACGTCCGCATGGTCATGTGTGCGCGTCAGGATCTGGCGGTAGAGCTTTTCGGCCGCGTCCATGTCGCCGGCGCGGTGCAGGTCAACCGCTTCGGCCAGCGGATCGATCATTGGGTTATTGGCGGCCGCGACGGTCTTGGCCTGGTTGCGGGATCGTGCGGTCATGGCCGCGCCTCGGCTGTCGCGGCCGGATTGCGTGTGACAGGGTCTTTGGTGATGTGACCCTCGAGACGGATGTCATAAAGGATCAGATCCCGCTCGATGTCGTCGGCCTCGACGGGCTCGACGCCATGGAACGACGTCTCGGTCTTGGGGAAGGCGAAGAGGGCGTTCGGCACGTACGGCATCGTCGCGATGCGGTCGAACGGTTCCGGCTTGTAGTGCGGTCCGCCGGCGCAGGTGAACTGGCGATCGCGCGGCAGGTAAAGCGACGTGCCATGGCCCTGCCAGCGATCGTCTGCGGGTATGTAGAGAAGGAGCGAGAGAAGGCGATGGGGCGCATCGGTGTGCGGGCCGATGGCGTAGCCGGTTTCATCTTTCACCAAGTACGCCTCGGGCTTGAGCGACACGTTTCCGGTGCAATTCGCGAAGCGACGCTGAAGCGGCCCATCGAATTTGGCGACGAGCAGGCCCATGATCTCTTCGTCGAGAAACCAGCCAGCAAACTCTCGCCAAAAAGCTGCCTGTTCGGGCGCGAGTTTGGAGAGGTCCTTGTCCTCGAAAAAGAAGATCGATCGTTCGCGGTAGGCGCCGCGTGTCACGCGCCCGCTGTCGGCGAGGCTCGAATACGTGTCGCGTGCCGGCAAATTGCGCCGCATCGCCGCGTAGTAATCGCTCGGCAGAACGTCGGTCAGGTAGAGATGCGGATAGGGATAGAGCCGCAGCGCCGCGTTGCCGACTTGATACAGGAAGTGCCGCTTAGCGTCGAAAAACATAATTCCCGCACCCCTTGAATAGACCCTCGGTCCGCACCGACGTGTCCGCTTCGGCCTGTGAATACCTGAACCCCAACGCGTCGAGCTCATCGATGATCGCGCGGTGATCCGGAAGGTCCCGGTTGATCTCAACGAGAAC
>JBGPGW010000147.1:0-8585 GCA_041484095.1 Alphaproteobacteria bacterium
CGTCCGGCCGGGCAGAGCCCTCGTCGGGACCGTCGCTGCGGCCTAGATCGGCCTCTTCGCGATCCGCAAAGCGATCGAAATCCCCGACCAACCCGCCGGGATGACGACCGCGACAGCACAAGAAAAGGCAATAAACCGGCCGCCCCGGCGGCCGATCGCATCTCCGGCACGTCCGGCGTCTTGGCCCCAATCCGGAACGCTATCGAGCCGCGGTCGAGCCAAATCGAGCGTGTGGAAAGGCGGGCCACCTATCATGGTGACCGACCTTTCTTTTCCAAATCAGCGAGTTGAGACTGGCGACCCCAACGGGATTCGAACCCGTGTTTTCACCTTGAAAGGGTGACGTCCTGACCGGGCTAGACGATGGGGTCGGGTGCCCTGCACGTACCGGGCGACACGGGCAAAATCAAGCACATTCGCCGTGCCAGGCGCGCGACCCCGCTACAGCCGCGCCGGCGCCGCGTCGGTGATCAGGAACTGCACGTCCTCGCGCTCCTGCCAGCGCTCGAGCCGGAGGCGCCCCGCGAGGTGGAGCGTCGCACCCGCCCGGTCGAGCAGCGCGCGGCCCAGCGGCGTGCCGGCCGCGCGAAAGGCGATCGCCTTCAGGCGGCCGCCGGCGGCATCGCCGAGGAAGCAGCGCACATGGTTCTCCCCCACCACGTCGGCCTTGCCGATTCGCACCGCGGCGAGGGCGAAGCTCGGCTCCGCATTGCCGGCCCCGAACGGCTCGAGCCGCGCCAGCGTCGTCGCGAGTTCCAGATTTGCGGCACCGAGGCTCAGCGCGCCGTCGAGATAAAGCGTCGGCACGATCCCCTGGTCGTCTATCGACGCGCCGATGCGCTCGTCGAGGAATTCCCGGAGGCGCGCGAGCGATGCGCGCGGGACGGTGAAGCCCGCGGCCATGGGGTGCCCCCCGCCAGCGGTGAGGATGCCGGCCTGCCGCGCCGCGATCACGGCGGCACCGAGGTTGACGCCCGGCACGGACCGCCCCGATCCCTTCCCCGCCTCGCCGTCGAGCGCCACGACGCAGGCCGGGCGGTTGAAGCGCTCGACGAGCCGGCTCGCGATGATCCCGATCACGCCGGGATGCCAGCCCTCGCCCGCGGCGAACGCCACGGCATGGCCGGGGGCCGCTTCGACCTGCGCGATCGCGTCGTCGAGCGAGCGGGCCTCCACCTGCCGGCGGAGACGATTGAGCTCATCGAGACGGCGCGCAAGACGCTGGGCCTCGGCCGGGTCGTCCGTCGACAGAAGGCGCGATCCGAGATCGGCCTCCCCCACGCGCCCGCCGGCATTGACGCGCGGCCCCAAAATGAACCCGGCGTGATAGGCGCCGGGCGGCACTTTCACGCCGGCGACATCGGCCAGGGCCGCGAGACCCTGATTGCCGCGGCGGCCGAGAATCTTGAGCCCCTGCGCCACGAGCGCCCGGTTGACGCCAGTGAGCGGCACGACGTCGCAAATCGTGCCGAGCGCCACGAGATCGAGCCATGTCAAGAGATTCGGCTCTCTCCGGCCGTCCCCGTACCAGCCGGCTTCGCGCAGCGCGCGGCTCGTCGCGATCGCGAGGAGAAAGGCGAGGCCGACGGCCGCCATGTGGCGGTGGGGGCTCGTCTCATCCAGGCGGTTCGGATTGACGACGGCGAGTGCCTGCGGCAGGCGCGGCTCGGCCACGTGATGGTCGACGACGATCACATCGAGCCCCGCCGCCGCGGCCGCATCGAGCACGTCGAACGCCGTGATTCCGCAATCGACCGTGACCATCACCTTGGCCCCGGCGCCGAGGAAGGATTCGACGCCGCCGAGGCTCGGCCCATAGCCTTCCTTGATCCGGTCGGGCACGTAGACGACCGCGCGCGCGCCCACGGCGGTGAAAAAGCGCGACAGAAGCGCCGAGGAGGTCGCGCCGTCGACGTCGTAGTCGCCGAGGATGCCGATCGTCTCGCCCGCGCGGACCGCATCGACCAGGCGCGACGCGGCGCGGTCCATGTCCTTCAGGTGGCTCGGATCCGGCAAGAGCGCGCGCAGCGTCGGATTGAGATAGTGATCCGCCGATTCGAGCGTGATCCCGCGCCCCGCCATGACGCGCCCCACGATTTCGGGAAGCGCCAAGCGCTGCGCGAGCGCCAAGCCGAGGCGCGAATCGGCAAGACGGGCGCACCACCGCTTGCCGCCAAAGGATGACGCAACGCCGAGGACGCACGCCGCTTGATCGTCGCTCGCGATCCCCGGAGCCGCGATGGCCATCAGGGGCCGGGATCGTGCGCGAGATTGCGCGAGGCGTCGATGAGACGCACCGTGCCCGTCTTCGAGCGCATCACGATCGACTGCGTCGAGAGATACGATCCCGTGCGGTGGACGCCCGCGAGCATCCAGCCATCCGTGACGCCGGTCGCGGCGAAGATGAGGTCGCCGCCCGCAAGCTCGGTGAGCGAATAAATGCGGTCGAAGTTTGTGATGCCGAGGCGTCTTGCGCGCCCGCGCTCCTCGTCGTTGCGGAACACGAGCCGCCCCTCCATCTGGCCGCCGATGCAGCGAAGCGCCGCGGCGGCGAGCACGCCTTCGGGCGCGCCGCCGATTCCCATGTAGATGTCGACGCCCGTCGTGGGGCGCGTGGTGGCGATGACGCCGCTCACATCGCCGTCGGTGATGAGATGGATCCGCGCGCCGGCCTCGCGCGTCTTGGCGATGAGCTCCTCATGGCGCGGCCGGTCGAGGATGCAGGCCACGAGATCGCCGACCTCGCATTTTTTCGCCTTGGCCAGGTTGCGCAAATTCACGCCGGGCGCTTCGGCCAATCCCACGACGCCCTGCGGCAGGCCGCCGCCGACCGCGATCTTGTCCATGTAGACGTCGGGCGCGTTGAGAAAGCCGCCGGCCGTCCCGATGGCCATCACGGCGAGCGCATTGGGCGCGCCCTTGGCGGTGATCGTCGTGCCTTCGAGCGGATCGAGCGCGATGTCGACCTTCACCCCGCGCCCCGTGCCGACTTTCTCGCCGATATAGAGCATGGGGGCTTCGTCGCGCTCGCCCTCCCCGATCACGACGACGCCTTGGATGTCGATCGCGTTCAATGCCTGGCGCATCGCGTCGACGGCGGCCTGATCGGCGGCCTTCTCGTTGCCGCGCCCGATGAAGGACGCGGCCGCGATCGCCGCCGCTTCCGTCACGCGCACCGCTTCGAGCACGACGACGCGGTCCAATTCCTCCGCCATTTGTATCCCCTCCTCCGCCTCAGAACGCCTCTATTCTGATCATCCGCGGCGGCTCGACAACCGACTCGAAGGCGCCGATCCGCGCGAGCGCGCGGGCCATCGCGGCCTCCTCGGTTTCATGCGTCATCATGACGACCGGCACGATGTTGTCCGGGCTGCGGCCGCGCTGGATCATCGCCGCCATCGAAATCTGCTCATCGCGAAGCGCGGCCGCGATGTCGGCGATGACGCCGGGGCGGTCGAGAACCGTGAGCCGCACGTAATATTCGCCGCGGTGGCGCTCGATCGGCGACGCAGGCAGGCGCGAGAGTCCCGTCGCCGGCACGCCGAAGGTGGGCGTCCGCCGTCCCGCCGCGATATCGATGAGGTCGGCCACCACCGCCGAGGCCGTCGGCCCGCCGCCCGCCCCGCGTCCCTCGAACACCGCGTTCTCGACGAAATTGCCGACCGCGACGACCGCGTTGAGCACCCCCTCGACATGGGCGATCGGATTGTCGAGCGAGACCATGCAGGGATGCACGCGCTGCTCGATGCCGTGCTCGGTCGGGCGCGCGCTGCCCAGGAGCTTGATGCGATAGCCGAGCTCTTGGGCATATTCGATGTCGAGGGGTGCGACGTGCCGAATGCCCTCGATATGCACGCCGCCGAAATTGACCTCGCAGCCGAAGGCGAGGCTGGTGAGAAGGGAGAGCTTGTGCGCGGTGTCGACGCCGTCGATGTCGAAGCTCGGGTCGGCTTCGGCATAGCCGAGCTTCTGCGCCTCGGCGAGCACGTCCGGGAACGGCCGCCCGGTCGTGCGCATCGTCGTGAGGATGTAGTTGCAGGTGCCGTTGAGGATGCCGTAGATGCGCAGGATGCGGTTCGCGGCCAGCCCCTCGCGCAGCGCCTTGACGATGGGAATGCCGCCGGCGACCGCCGCTTCGAAGGCGAGCGCCACGCCCGCGGCTTCCGCCGCCCGCGCGAGCGCGGTGCCGTGGACGGCCAGCAACGCCTTGTTCGCGGTCACGACGTGGCGCTTCGTCTTGATCGCGGTCTCCACCACGGCCTTGGCCACGCCGTCCGCCCCTCCGATGAGCTCCAGCACGACGTCCGCCGGCGCCTCGGCCGCCATGCGCACGGGATCGTCGAACCAGGCGTGTCCGGAGAGATCGACGCCGCGATTGCGCGCGCGCGTCCGCGCCGAAACGGCGACGACCTCGATCGCACGGCCGCACCGGCGCGTCAGGAGCTCCCTGTTCTCCTGGAGAAGCCTGAGCGTGCCGATCCCGACCGTGCCGAGGCCCGCGATGGCAATTCTGAGCGCGCCGGTCATGCTCTCACTCCGTTCGACGCCGTCCATGCGCCGCGTTGCATCGCTTGCCGTCCGGCCCCGCGGCGCGGCGCCACGTTATCCCAAACGCTCATCGGCGATCAGTAATCGAAAAAGATTTCAACGCGGCGATTGTCCGGCTCCATTTCCGAACGCGGCTCATTATAGGCCGGATCGGACATGCCCATCTCGCCGGCATAGATCTTCGAGGCCGGAACGCCCCGCTCGACAAGCGCATGCGCGACCTGCATCGCCCGTTCGGCCGAGGCGGGGCCGCGCGCATAGCCCACGACGCGCACGAGCCCGCCGCGCGCCCGATGCGCGCTCGCAAGCTCCCGCAATACCGCCAAGTCGGCGGCGCGCAAATCGCTCTCCCCCCCGGCAAAGCTGATCGTCCCGACCTCGGCCGAGACCGCGACCCGCGACCGGTTGAATTGATCGAGCGAGCGCACCTCCTTCGCGCCGGCCGATCGCTGGCGCGGCGGGGCCGGTGCGCCGGCCCCCGCGATCGTCGTTGTCGGCACGATTCCCTCCGGCGGAGCGGGCGGCTGGGGGATCGGACCGGTCGGCTCCAATGTGGGCGCCCGGGCAACCGGGGCCGGCGGCACGACGGCAACGGGCGGCCCGACCGGCTGAGGCGCCGGAGGTCCGGGCGCCGTCTTCGCCGAAGGCGTGACGGGTGAAGGTGGACTCGGCGCGGCAGCAATTGGCGTCGCCGGCGCGGGAGGCGTGGTGGGCGCAAGGGGCGTTGGCGGCTGCATCGCGGCCTGCGAAGAGGGTTGAGCCGGCTTCTCTGCCGCGGCAGGCGCGGGTCGAGCCTGCCCGGCCGGAGCGCTCGCGGTGTCCGAGGGTTTGGCGGCCTCGGCCTTTTGCGGACGCGGGGAAGGCGACGCGATCGCCGCCTGCTCGGGCTTCGCGACCTTGTCCGCGTACTGCACGCCCTGTGTGTCGGCCACGAGCGCATCGGCGATCTTTTCGCGCTCTCCGGCCGTCGTTTGCGGCTTTGGCGCCTGGCCCGGAACCGAGCCAAGATTGGGGAACGCCTGTCCTTGGCCCGGGACGCCTTCGGCACCCGGCCGTGGTTTTCCGGGCGTGCTCACCTTCGTCGCCGGCGGCTCCTCGAACCATGTCGTGGGGTCGAGCTTCTCCATCGTCGAGCAGGCGCCGAGCACGAGCATGCCCGCGGCGAGTCCCAACGCGCGCAGGCCGATCAACGGCACGGACGCAGGACGCATGGTTTGCAACTTGCCCTCACTCGTGTATTTAGGCGCGGCATTCTATCCTGATCCGTCCGGTTTCTCCGCGTCATCCGCGGGCACGTCGCCGAACGGATCGGTGCGTCCGGGATCGAGAGCGCGCGATGATAAGGGATTGACGCATGACGGATCAACCTGCGATGGGCGACGCACAACCCGATCCGACCGAATTTGCCGCGATGATGGCGGGGATCGCCGAACGCAGCCAGCGGCTCGTCCGCGACTTCCTCCAGAATCAGACTCAGGGCAAGGCGATCGAAAACAGCGATCCGCTCAACATCGGCGGCGCCTTCCTCGAGCTTACCGCGAAGCTCATGGCCGACCCGGCACGCCTGGTCGAGGCGCATGTCTCATTGTGGCAGGATTACTTGAACCTGTGGCAGAGCGCCACCCGCCGCATGTTCGGCCAGGAGAGCGACCCCGTCGTCGAGCCCGTGCATGGCGATCGCCGCTTCAAGGACTCGGCGTGGGACGACAATCCGATTTTCGACTTCATCAAGCAGTCCTACCTGCTTACCTCACGCTGGATGCTCGACACCGTGCGAACGGTCGAGCATCTCGACGACAAGACCGCCAAGAAGATCGACTTCTATACAAGGCAATTCGTGGATGCGCTGGCACCCTCCAACTTCGTCCTGACCAATCCGGAGGTCCTGCGCGCGACGCTCGAAAGCCGGGGCGAGAACCTCGTCAAGGGCCTCGACAACCTCCTCGGCGATCTCGAGCGGGGCAAGGGACGGCTCCAGATCACGATGACGGATTCCGGCGCCTTCGAGGTCGGCAAGAATATCGCGATCACCCCCGGCACGGTCGTCTTCCGGAACGACCTCATCGAACTCATCCAATACGCGCCGCTGAGCAAGACCGTGTTTCGCCGCCCGCTCCTGGTGATTCCACCCTGGATCAACAAGTACTACATCCTGGATTTGCGGCCGGAGAACTCCTTCGCCAGGTGGCTGGCCGAGCAGGGCCATACCGTCTTCATGGTGTCGTGGGTGAATCCCGACACCGCCCTCGCGAACAAAAGCTTCGAAGACTACATGGTCGAGTGTCCCCTGGCCGCGCTCGACGCGATGGAACAGGCGACGGGCGAGCGCGAGGCGAACGTCATCGGGTATTGCCTCGGCGGCACGCTCCTCGCCTGTACGCTGGCCTATATGACCGCCAAGCGCGACGACCGCGTGAAGAGCGCGACGTTCCTCACGGCCCTCGTCGACTTCAAGGAGCCCGGCGATCTCGGCGTGTTCATCGACGAGGAGCAGCTCTCCCAGCTCGAAGGCGAGATGAAGGAGAAGGGTTATCTCGAAGGCTCCCACATGGCGACCACGTTCAACATGCTGCGCGCCAACGATCTCATCTGGTCGTTCGTCATCAACAATTATCTCCTGGGCAAGGAGCCGTTCCCGTTCGATCTCCTGTATTGGAACGCCGACTCGACGCGCATGCCGGCGGCCATGCACAGCTTCTATCTTCGCAAGATGTACCAGGAGAACCGCCTCGTCGTTCCCGGCGGCATCACCCTCAAGGGCGTGCCCATCGACGTCCGCACGGTGACGACGCCGAGTTTCTTCCTCTCCACGCGCGAGGACCACATCGCGCCCTGGGAGACGACCTACACCACGACGCAACTCTTCACCGGGCCGGTCCAGTTCAACCTCGCGGCCTCCGGCCACATCGCGGGCATCGTCAATCCCCCGGCGAGCGGCCGTTACAGCCACTGGACCAACGACGTCAACCCGCCGGATCCCAAGGACTGGCTTGCCGGCGCGACGCAGCACAAGGGCTCCTGGTGGCCGACATGGCAAAAATGGATCGAGCCCCATGCCGGCGATAGAGTCCCCGCCCGCAAGCCGGGCGACGGCAAACTCAAGCCCCTCGCCGACGCGCCCGGCACCTATGTGTTGGTCAAGGCGCAGGACTGAGCCATGGCCGCCCGCACGCCGCGCGGCTCGGCCCGCGGCATCACGGTTCGTCGAACCGTCACCTGGAGCGAATCCGATCCCGCCGGCATGATGAATTCGCCGCGCGCCTTCGACTACGCCATCGACGCGATCGAAACCGTCTACCGGAAGGCGCTCGGCATCACCTTTCTCGGCCTGATTGAGCGGCACGGGCTTGGGGCGCCGCTCGTCCATCTGAGCTGCGACTACACCGCCCCGCTCCAAGAGGGCGACCGGTTCACGCTGATCGCGTCGATCGAGCGGCTCGGCGCGTCGTCGATCACATGGCAGGTGGAAGCGCGGCGCACGGATCGGAAAGTCGCATTCCGGGCACGCCTCGTCTCGAGCTTCGTGAGGCGGCGCGACTTCCGCCCGGTTGCGATGCCGCCCGCATTCCGGACACGCTTCGCGCGCTACGTCGCGAAGCCGCCCGCAGCCAAGCGCCGCGCGCCCGCTAAAACCGGGAGGTCGACGCGCTGACGATGGTGTCGTCGTCCCGGCGGCGTTCGAGCGCGTCAGCGGCAAGCCCTCCTCGCATGGCGCGGATCGATCAGGCCGAGCTGCCCGCGAGACCGAACGGACGGCGCGCTGGCCCATCCGCACGACTCCCCCTCGAGGGTCTTTCGAGCCCTCCGACACGCCTTGCGTCGGGACCCGTTCGGCCGGGATCGCCACGCTGTATTCAATCGTTCCGTTAATAAATTGAATTAGCACAGGTTTCCACCGATACGCTTGCGCTCCTTGACACATCTCCCGAGCTGCGCGACAAGTTCCGACCGAGCGCTCAGTCAGGTACCTCGGTCAGGAACCCCAATCAGGAACCCCAATCAGGAATCATTGTGGACGAAGCTCTCTTCCTCAAGGA
>JBGPGW010000148.1:0-8526 GCA_041484095.1 Alphaproteobacteria bacterium
TCATCGTTACCCCCGCCCCTCGGCAGGTTCGGGGTGAGGAAATCTGCGGTCACCGTTGCGATTTCAACCTATCGCGCGTCGAGGCGGGTCGGTTACTCCGTCATCGCGATCGATTCGAACTCGACCATCATGCCGTCATAGGCGAGCGTCGGCACCGGGACGCCGGTCGAGGCCGGGCCCGGCCGCTTGAAGTAGGACGAGCGCACGTTGACGTTGCCGTGGAGCTCGTCCGCCTTGTCCGTGCCCTTGTAGTAGGCGTTCATCTTCACGACGTCCCTAAAGTCGAGCTTGTAGTGCTTGAGGACGCGGCCGACGTAATCCATGCAGAGACGCGATTGGGCCGGCATGTCGCCGGGCAGGCGGATGACGCCCTTGGGGTCGAGCGGTCCCTGGCCCGAGACGAAGACGAACGGGCCGCACTTCAAGCCATGCTTGAACGGCAGGTGCAGCTTCGGCCAATCCCAGTGATCCCGAAGCCAGACATGCTCCTTCTTCAACTTCCGTCCGTCCTCGCCGAGCATGGCCCAGGCGTCCATCTGGAACCGCGCCCCTCGCGGCGCGATGTGAGGGAGCGGCACGCCCGTCGCCGAGGGGCCGGGGTCGGGGAAGAATTCGGCCCGAAGCTTCGCGTTCTTTTCCCACTCCTCGACCGTGCCTCCGCCCACATACCAGGAGTTGAGCTTGACCACGTCGGTCGCGTCCGCGCCGAATACGCCGAGAATCTTCTTGAGGTTGTTCTGCACGATGCGCGCCTGCTCGACGGTGTCGTTCGGATGGAGCACCGTGCCCCTCGAATCGCGCGCCTTGATGCCGCTCGTGAAGATCATCTGGCCCGCGCGCACGGCGTGCGCGAAGGGGCGTCCGAGATCGGGCAGGTCGGGCAGTGCCGTCGCTATTTTCGTGAACGGTTCGCCGTTCTTTCTGCGCATGGCATAGGTGTCGATCTCGACCATCATGCCGGGATAGGCGAGATGCGCGAGCGGCACGAATCCGATGGCAAGCGACGTGTTGGTGAGCCCGAGCATGCGCGCGATCTGGCGGCGATAGGCGTCCTCATCGACGCTGCCGTCGGTCTTGTAGAAGACGACGAGCTTCATGATGTCGTCGGCATTCCCGCCGAGCTCGCCCAGGATGCGCTTGATGTGGCCGATCGAGACGTCCGTCTGGCCCTCGAGGTCGCCCGGGTGCTGGACGATGCCGTTGCCGGTCATGTCGACCTGCCCCGCAAGAATCAGCATCTCGCCCGCGCGTACGCCCATGCTGTAGGGAATCTCCACCTTGAGCGACCAGTGACCGGACGGATAGGCGAATTTTCGTGACATGGCGCGGCCCCCGAGGCTGTTGGCCGGTCAAGCGTAGCGGAAGCGGAAGAGACTCGCTACTCCGCGCCTAGTCCGTCATCGCGAAGGCCTCGATCGAGACGGTGGCGCCTCGAAACGGCAGGGCGGCGACGGGCACGCCGGTCGAGGCAGGACCGGGCTTTTTGTAATAGCGGTTGCGTACGGCCATGTTGCGGTGGAGGTCCTCCGGATTGGGCCCTCCGACGTAATAGGTGTTGGCTTTGACCACCTGGGCGAAGCCGAGACCGAAGCGATCGAGCAAAGCGCCGAGCGAATCCATGGCCGCCTTGGTCTGCGCCTCGACATTGCCCGGCGCGATGATGCGCCCACTCTGATCGAGCGGGAGCTGCGCCCCGACAAAGACCTTGTCCTGGCAGCGGACCGCCTGCGCAAAGGGTTGCGCGAGCGGCCAATGCCAATGCGTCTCCGGTTGGATTCGCTCCATCGGCAGCCGCCGCCCGTCCGTTCCGCGCATGGCGACTGCTTCCACCCTTACACAGGTGCCTGCTGGCGCTAGGTTCCGAAGCGGCACGTCCGTGACGACAGGTCCGGGTTCGGGCAACCGCGCCGCGCGTGCCGCGGCGAGGGCGTGCCATGCGGCCTCGCCCCCGTCATAGGCGAAGGACAGTTTCACGAGATCGCGGAGGTCCGCGCCGAACTCGGCAAGCGAGGCCTCGATGGCATCGATGACGGCGGCTGTCTGTGCGCCGATCGCGCCGGGATGAAGCACCGTTCCCTTTTCGTCTCGCGGCTCCGCGGTGATGAAGATCATCTCACCCGCACGGAGCGCTTCGGTGAAGGGTGCCACGATCCAACTCGTTTGCGCCGCCGTTTGCCGCGGCTCGGCGCCGATCACGGACGCCGCATCGATCTCGACCGCCATGCCGGGGTAGTAGAAGTGGGGCAGGGGCGAGAGCGCGATCACCGCATTGCGCGTGCCGGCCGCGCGCGCGATGGTGGCGAGATGCCGGCGATAGGCGTCCTCGTCGATGCCGCCGTCGCTGACATAAAAGACCTGAAGGCGCACGAGGTCCTTCGGCGAAGCACCCGCCTCGGACAGAACCTGATAGGCATAGGCCATGGTCTGGTCCGTCTGCGCGCGAAGATCGTCGGGCCTGAGGGGGCGGCCGTGTTCATCGAGGTCGCATTGTCCGCAGGTAAAGACCATCTCGCCGCAGCGGACCGCCTTCGGATAGGGCACCGCGATCTGCATCTCCCAGAGGCCTTGGGACAGAACATGCGTCCGGCGCCGCAGGAACGCCATGGTCAGCGCGATGGGCCGGCGTTCGTCGCCCGAATCGGCTGAAGCCAACTGGCCACGCCGGGATCGATGGCATCCGTCACGTCGGTCGCGCGTTGCTCAGCGCACGCTCGAGGAAGTCGAGCAGCGCCGCGTTCATCGCCTCCGGCCCCTCCATCGGCGCCAGGTGCCGAAGATCGGGGAGTATCACGAGCTCGGCGCCTGGAATGGCTTCCGCCATGCGCTTGGCCATGTGCGGGTTCGATCCGAGATCATCTTCCCCGGTGATGACGAGCGCAGGACAGCGGATTCCATGGAGGCGTCCGGCCAACTCCGGATCCGCCTCCGCGAACACCCGGTAGGCGGCCGCGTATGCGACGGGATCGTTGGTCATCACGCGTCGGCGTATGATCGCCTCGATATCGGGCCGCGCGCGGCGAAATCCCGGGGTGAGCCACCGCCCGAGCGCCGCATCGACGGTCGCAGCCGGGCCCTCCCTCGCGATCGCCTCGGCCCGAGCGCGCACCGCCGCCCGTTCCTCCACAGTGCGATCATAGATCGCGTTCATGACGACGACCGCCGTGAGTCTCTCGGGATGGGTGAGCGCGAAGGTCTGCGCGATGAGCCCCCCGAGCGAGAAACCGACGAGCGCAAAACGGCCGAGGCCGCGCGCGTCCGCCAGAAGACGCACCTGCTCCGCGAACATCCCGAGATTGTAGGGACCGGACTTCTTGGAGCTCTCGCCGTGACCGATGAGATCGTAAGTGATCACTTTGTAGCGTTTCGCGAGGTCGCGGACCTGTCCTGCCCACATATGCCGGTCCATGCCGAGGCCGTGGATCAGAATGACCGGCAGACCGCTTCCGTCTTCTTGCCAAACGGTCTCGTCGACGGGCTCTATGCGGGGCGATGGTGCCATCGGTCGTTTGTGCCACCGAACGGCGTGGCACGGCAAGTGCGCCGCGTTGTTATCGGCTGTCGCTGCAGGATCGGGCTGACAACGGCCGCTCCGCGTATGCGCTACGCCGTGGCAAGAAGGGCCAGAACCGTCTCGGCCGCGGATTGCACATGGGCGCTGCACGCCCGGCGCGCTGCGTCCGGATCGCGGTTCGTGACGGCATCGATCACGCGGTGAAGCTCCGCGACGATGATCGGCAGGCGTCCCGGGGCACCGGCGGATATGATTCTCAGATGTGCCGCCCGCGCAAGAATCCCGCGAAACATTTCAGCGCAGAGCTGGTTGCCGATTCCTGCGATGAGCGTCTCGTAGAACCGGGTTCCCGCCTGATACGCCGACTGCACGTCATTGCGGCTCGCGGCGTCCGCGAGGTCCCGGAATCGCGCGGACAGCGCCTGGCGCTGCGCATCCGTCGCGTTCCGCGCGAACAGCTCGCCTGCGAGCCCTTCGAGCGCCACGCGGACTTCGTACAAGTCGCGCGCCTCGTCGGCCGTCGGCAGTGCCACGACCGGTCCCTTATGCGGCACGGCCCTGACGAGACCTTCGCTCTCGAGGTGGCGCAGCGCTTCGCGCACCGAGGTCCGGCTGACGCCGAGCAGCTCGCACAGTTTGCGCTCGACCAATCGCTCGCCCGGCTGAAACCGCATTTCGACGATGGCTGAGCGAAGCTTCTCCAGAACCTGTTCGCGCAGCGTCGGCAGATTGCGCTCGACACGGAGCGATTGGTCCGGCGATCCATGGCTTAGAGGCAGACCTTGTCGCATTTGGTAAGTAACTCGTTCCTACTTTAGGCGGAAAAATGTATAATAAAACAATGCACTACGTCAATATTCCCGCGCTTGGCGGCATTGTTGCTGTCAGTCTCGGGCCGAGAAAGGTAAGTAATACTTTCTTCAGTCCATGAGTATTTTTCGATGCGTCTCGCGGGTCGGACGGCGCCCTCGATAGGGTGAACCGGTCCTTAGAGCTGGCGGCGCGCCGGGAGGTCCATTCTCTCCGGCATTCGCAGATATCCCAGGCACGCGTCACAGTGTCGTTCCGTATCAGGTGGTGCTGTCTACCGTCCTTTGTGCGGCCCTATTCATCGTTGGCGCAGAGATTGCTCCCGCCTCCGGCGACGACGCGACGGGACACCTCGCGACGGCCCCCGGACGTCAACCCGGCGCCGATTCGTCAATGTTTAACGGGTTTATGGTTCCATGGAGTGGCCACCACGTAGGGGGTCGCACATGATCAATGTCTGGGTCATTTTGGACACATTGGCCGGGGCCTATTTTCTGACCTACGTCCTGATGTTCATCGGGGGGTAAGCTGCCCGCCGCATTCGCGATCGTCGGCGCATCGCCACTCGCCGCGTTCACGATGCTGGTTTTGCACGCTCAACTAAATCCAATCCTTGCCGCGCCGCGGCCGCTCGTCGTCTAGGTGGCGCCCTCCAGAGCGTGATCGGCCATTTTCTCGCCGATCATGATGGTCGTGATGTTGGTGTTGGCGCAGGGCACGCTGGGTATGACAGAAGCGTCCGCGACGTGCAGTCCCTCGACCCCGATCACGCGGCCCTTGGGATCGACGACAGCCATGTGGTCATCCGGCCTGCCCATGCGGCACGTGCCGCAGGCGTGCCAGTCGCCCTGGCTGCCCTCGCGGATCCATGCGTTCATCGTGGCTTCGTCTTCGAGGACGTCCGCCATGCCAAAGCGCGGATCCATAGCCCGTTTCAGCACCATCTGCCGGGCGAATCCGCCCCAATCCAACAGCACCGAGGCGATGTCGGACTTCACGTCGTTCCAGCGCGACTTGGGCATGAGGCTGCGCACCGTATCCGAATAGATTCCGGGCCAGACATCGGTCCAGAGCGATCGGCACTCCGGCATCGAGAGCAGCTCATGGGCAAAGCGGGCCGCCTGCGCCATCCGGACGAGATCGCGTGGATCGGAGAACAGGTTGAAGGCGATCAGCGGCTCGTCCTCGGGATTGGCGGATCGCAACCGCAAGAACCCCTTCGAGTAGGATTTGTTGGGGCCGAACAGGACGGCGCCGAGGCGTTCGCCCATGCGCGTGTGGGAGAAGCGGTTCGAGACCGAGAGCTTCATGTCCTGGGGCGCGCATCCCGCCTGGCGCGAGGACCAGCGCACGCTCATGACATAGGTATGGCCGACCTCGGGCGACATGCGGCCTGCGGGCGTGAGGTGGAGGCCAAGCCCGAGCAGCGGGTGATCTTGAAGATTCTGGCCGACACCCGGCCGGTCCGCGCGAATGCCGACCCCGAGGGCTTTCAATTCCTCGGCCGGGCCGATGCCGGCTCGCATCAGCAGGGCGGGCGAATGAAGCGCGCCGCAGGAGATGATGATGGTGCGCGCGCGGATTTCCTCGCTCTTGCCGTGACGCCGCACGCGCACGCCCGTCGCTCGCGCGCCCTCAAACAGCAAGGCCTCGACGAAGGCGTGATCGCGGATGTGCAGGTTGGGGCGGATTCGCGTCGCGCCGTCGAGATAGCCGAGGGCGGCCGACACGCGGTGGCCGTACGCGTTGCTCCGCGGGTGCGGAAAGCACCCATCGCCGAACTCGGCGTGACAATCGGGAAAGAATTGGATGCCCTTCGACGCGCTGGCTTCCCGCAGGGCGAGGGTGAGCCCGCCCCAGTCCGGCGGGAAGGTGCGGTGGATCGGAATCGGCCCTTCCTTGCCGTGAAACGGACCGTCGAAATCCATGTCGCGCTCGAGGCGACGGAAATACGGCAGCACGTCCTTGAACGCCCAGCCGGCGGCGCCCATCGCCGCCCACTCGTCGTAGTCGAGCGGAATCCCGCGCACGGCGACCTGTCCGTTCACGGTCGAGCCTCCGCCCATCACGCGGGCCTGTTCGTAGCGGCGCGGTTTGGTCGTGGCCATCAGCGTCTCCAAGCTGCGATTGCCCATCGCGTCCATATAGGCTTCGAGCTTCGTCCAGTAGCGGTAGGGCTCGAAGTAATTGGGCAGGACCGACGCCTCGAGGATCTCCTTGGGCATGCGTTCGGGCGGGGTGTCGGGGCCCGCTTCGAGCAGGCAGACGCGGTGGCTCGATTTGGCGGAGAGGCGGTTGGCCAGCACCGAGCCGGCCGACCCCCCGCCGACGATCACGTAATCGAACTGCATGGCGATGCTCCCCGACCGCAGCACTCCCGACGGTTCTAGCCGATCAGGGGCGCTTTGGCACGCGGGCGGGCATGGCGATGGCATCCGGGATCATGCCGGCGCGGCATTCTGGGTCCGGCGTGATGAGGCATCACGCCGAACGGCTTGAATGCGGCGGGCGTCGAGAGGTCGCGGTGAAAAGGGGTATGACGGCGAGACGGGGCAAATGTGGCGGCGCGACGGGAGCCGCCGCGGCGTCAATCGATGTCGCTCTCGCGGATGACGCGTTCGTGGCCGTCATCCACGCTCTTGACGCGATATTGATTGTCGCTGCCTTCGGCGGGCAGATGCCGAAGGATCTCAAAGTCCCCCGGCGGCCGCGAGGGGCCGAAACTGACCGGCCGAAGGTGCACCGTCTTGCCGACGGCGAATTTATGGTCCTGCACGAAGGCCTTTCTGCGGATGCGTCCTTGGGATTGGACAGACCCGGATTGCGGTGAAGAGATCGGCGGTTTAGTGCCGGCGCCGCTGCGGCGCGGAACGGGCTCGACGGCGGGCGGACGGCTCGCGCTCGTCCTTGTGGCGAAAATTGATGCGTCCCTTGGTCAGGTCATAGAGCGTCATCTCGAGCGTCACGCGGTCGCCCGCGAGAATACGGATGCGGTTTCGTCTGACGCGGCCCGAGCTGTGCGCAAGCACGATATGTCCGTTGTCGAGGAGAACACGGAACATGGCGTTTGGCAGCACTTCGGTCACTGCACCATCGACTTCGAAGATGTCGTCCTTCGACATAAAGATCACCAAATCAAGGAGTGGGGCACCGCGCGCTCGCGGACCCGTCGGCAATTCAATCAGGTCGGCAGCTCGGTCAGAACGTCTTGAGGTCGATTGCGGCGGTTCGTCCCGCCCGACCATGCGCGCGCTCGAAGCTCAAACGTTGCCCCGGCACCACGGCGCCAAGATCCGCCCGCGCTACCGCGGCGATGTGGACGAACACGTCTTTCGAGCCGTCATCGGGCCGGATCAACCCAAATCCCCTGACCGTGTCGAACCACTTCACCGTGCCAAGCGGCATCGCATCGCCTATCATGCGTTCGGCCAGCGCCATTGCAGACCGCGTCGAGCGTGCTCGAAAAACCATCGACCGCGCGACGGGCAAGAACGCGACACGTCAATTTCGAGGGAAGCCCATCGATTCGATATGGGGAGTCGGAAGGCAAAGCACAAGCACTGGTTTTGGGCCATTTGCTTTGACTTTCCGCGTCAAAGGGCATATAAGACGTGTCGTGAAGTGACGTCGTTCGGTCGAATAGACCAAGGGCGTTTCGCTCTCTGAAGCGAGCCGTCACCCGGCCACCTAATAAAATTCATAGCCGACATCTCCACACAGGCCGGGAGTTGGCGCACGCTGTCGCCGCGCGATGAAATGGCCCGATTCGAATCGGCCTGTCCCGCGCGCGACCCAAACCGAAAGATTACGAATTGATGCAGTTCACCGATCTCAGCCTGGGCGAGCCGATTCTGAAGGCTCTCGCCGCGGCGGAATACGACACGCCTACGCCCATCCAAATTCAGGCGATCCCACACATTCTGAATGGCCGCGACATGCTCGGCCTAGCTCAGACGGGCACCGGCAAGACGGCCGCTTTTGCCCTTCCCATTCTTGAAAAGCTTGGGGCGGATGTGCGCCGCCCGTCGCCGCGCATGTGCCGTGTGCTCGTCTTGAGCCCCACGCGCGAGCTGGCGAGTCAGATCGAGCACAGCTTCCGCACCTATGGCCGATATCTCAAGCTGTCCGTGGCCGCCGTGTATGGTGGCGTTGCACCCTCGCCGCAGATCAAGGCGATGGCGCGCGGCGTCGACATTCTCGTCGCA
>JBGPGW010000149.1:0-8522 GCA_041484095.1 Alphaproteobacteria bacterium
AAGCTCCTCAAGAGCGAGAGCGATCCCTTGGCGACGGCGCGCCTCATCGAGGACACGGATGGTGCCTTCGAGGTTTGCAACGGCCGAGCCGGGGTTGAGGTGTCGCTTAATCTGGACGCGGGCTGCAGTGGTGTCATCCCGGGCGGCGAATGCGCCGATCGCCTCGCGCGCATCTACGATCTCTACCGCTCGGCCAAGCCGCGCGACAAGGCATCGGCCGAGAGCCAGTACCGCGCGATGGCACCGCTTCTCACTTTTCTCGAGACCTCGCTCGACAATCTTCTCGTCTTCGGCAAGCGCATCCTGGCGCGCCGCCTCGGCCTGTCCGTCGAGCGGGCCCTGCCGCGCCAGCCCTTCACGCCGCCCCATCCGTTCGGCCTCGCCATGTCCGAACGTCTGGCACGCCAACTTGGCCGCCTATAATCCCCCTGCAAATCCCTCCCCATAGGATGAGGCACACCGCATGAACACCGCCGCATGGGATGTCGGGCACTTCACGCGCATGGCCTCGGATGGCCGCGCTTACGTCGCCGCCGTCGTCGGTGCCGCCAGCGGCATCGGCAAGGCCGCGGCCGAGCAGCTGGGCGCGATCGGCTGTGCCGTCGCTTGTCTCGATCGCGACAAGGAAGGGGCGGAGGCGACGGCCGCGTCCATGCGGGCGGCGGGAAGGACCGCCATGGCGGGTACCGTCGACATCACCGAGCCGTCCTCTGCCCGCGCTGCGATCGCGACGGTCGAATCGGCTCTCGGCGCCCCGCACGCGCTCGTCAATTGCGCCGGCATCACGGGCAAGACCGCGATCAAGGCGCATGAGGTCGATCTCGACGATTTCGATGCGGTGTATCGGATCAACCTCCGCGGCGCGCTCATCGTCTCCCAGGCCGTTCTGCCGGGCATGCTGAAGCGCGGCTATGGCCGGCTGCTGCATGTCGCGTCGATCGCCGGGAAGGACGGCAATGCCGGCATGACCGCCTATTCCGCGACCAAGGCCGGCCTTATCGGCCTCGTGAAGGTGATGGGAAAGGACTATGCCGGGACCGGCGTGACCGTGAATGCATTGGCCCCGGCCGTGATCCTCACCCCTCTCGTCGCGGCACTGCCCAAGGCGACGGTCGATTACATGACGTCGCGGATTCCCATGCAGCGCTGCGGCGAGCTCGAGGAAGTCGCCGCGATGATCGCCTGGATCCTGTCGCCCGCCTGCAGCTTCACGACCGGCTTCACCTTCGATCTGTCCGGGGGCCGCGCGACCTATTAACGCACTTTTAATAGTCAGGGCGCTTCAATCCGCCGCGATGCACCACGTGACTGGCCGTCTTGTTGCCGCAAACCTGACGCTAGATATGTGGTGCTGCCTATGGGCCAGCGACCCGGACGCATACAACATCTTGCGCTCTTGGTGCGCTTGGCGTAAGGCTTGACCCGCGGTATGTGCCTTTGCGTGCCGCGTTGCCCTATGGAGATGTTCGTGATCGACAAGTTCAAGATCCTCGCACCGGTTGTTGCGATCTCAATCGCATTTGCGTTTTCCGCGGTTCCGACCTTTGCCGCCAGCACTTCCTCTCAGACGGGTCAGTCCGTGCAGACAGCACAGACCGGTACCGATATGCCGCAAAAGAAGAAGAAGAGTGGCAAGAAGGCCAAGAAGCATAAGAAGAAGAAGATGCAGGGCTAACGACTACGAGGGGCTGGCCCGCCGTCGATCTCGGTGGCAGCCCCTCGTCCCTCACTTGCCCATGACCCGGCCTGGGGGCTGCGCGCCAAGGCGCATGCGGCCCCCGGTCACGCGATCATCACGATCAGCGCGGCACGGGTTCCTGAGCGGCGTCGGGCCACCCGGATTGCCGTATCGACCTGCCCGATTGCGGGTTTTTACGAGACGCACTGATCGCCCGACCGGCTTTCCATGCCGGCTAGTTCGGCGTCGACCTCCTATTTTCCTCCCATCCATCCGCGGATTGCCCGGAACCCGGCCGATCCGTCGTCTCGCGCCATGGCCTGCAGGGACTCGCGCGCCGGCGCGGGCTGCGCCGTGAGGAGACGCGGGTCTCCCCCACCCTCCCGGCTCCGGGGGCATCGTCAATTGTGGCAACCAGCCGGTAACCACTTCAATTCATCCGGCCAGTTTCCGTATAATCGCCTCACCTTCGTCTGGGAACGAGCGGCTCGAAGACCACCACCAGAGACGAATCGTCAGCGTCGAGACCTCCAACAACAGGGACATCACATGCGTATCGTAAAGACCCTCGCCTTTCTCTTTCTCGCACTCGCCGCGTCATTCGGAACCGGCGTCGTGCTGTCAACCGCGGCGCGTGCGGTCGATATCGAACCCGGCGCGTGCATCCGGTGCGAAGCGTACGGAAACGTCGAGACCTGCAAGCGGTGTCTCGACAAGCCCGATTCGACGAAGGCGACCGTGCCGGCCGCTTGCAAGGCCGTTGCCAACAACACGGACTGCAAGAAGCAGCTCGAGGGCGAGTGCAAGGTGATCGGCAATCCGTCACAGTATCTCAGCTGCCTCAAGGACGACGCGAAGTGCAAGCCGCTCGTCGAGAAGTGCGAGGCGTTCAAATAGATCGTTGCTGGCCGCCTTCCGGCTGCCGACGATCACCGTGAACAAGGGCCGGTCCGAACGAGGACCGGCCCTTGCCGTTTGGGTAACCGTATGACGGCCCTCGATTCCGCGTTCTGGCTCGGCCTCCTCCAGATCATCCTCGTCAACATCATTCTGTCCGGCGACAACGCGGTCGTGATCGCGCTGGCCTGCCGGTCACTGCCCCCGCGCCAGCAGCGCATCGGCGTCGCACTCGGCAGCGCCGCCGCCGTCGCCTTGCGCGTCGTCTTGACGCTCTTCGTCGTCTCTCTCATGACCGTGCCCTACCTCAAGATCGCGGGCAGCCTTCTCCTCTTGTGGATCGGCCTCGAGCTTCTTAAGCCCGAGGAGGACGAGGACGATATCCACGCGGCCGAGCATCTCTGGGCGGCCGTGCGCACGGTGCTCATCGCCGACGCCGTCATGAGCCTCGACAACGTCATCGCGGTCGCGGCCGCCGCGAAAGGCGATGTCGTCCTTCTCATTCTCGGACTCGTGATCAGCATCCCGCTCGTCGTCTATGGCGCGACGCTTCTCATCCGGCTCATCAACCGCTTCCCCATGATCGTCACGGTCGGCGCGGCGCTCATTGGCTATATCGCGGGCGAGGTCATGGTCACGGATCCCGCGATCGAGCCGTGGATCGGGAGCCACGCCGCCTGGCTTCATCTCGCCGCGCCCGTCATCGGCTCCGTCTTCGTCGTGCTCTTCGGCATGGCGCTGGCGCCGCGGCCGATCCCCGCCCCCGCCACGGCGGGCGGTGCGATCGGCGGCACGTTCCTCCTCTTCGGCATCCGCGCGGCCCTTCAAATGCTCAGCCGCGTGATCGTCTTGCGGGCGCCGCTGGTGGCGGCTTCGATTGCCGCCGTCCTCGGCTTCGGCGGCGGCGAAGCCATCGTCGCGGACTCGACGCTGCCCGGCTGGGCCGGCCCGCACGCAGCGCTGGTCCGCGAATTCGGCCCCGTCCTGGCTTCGGCCCTCGCCGTCACCGCCATCGAGATCGCCATCCGCTGGTGGCAGCGAAGGAAGGCGCGGCGCGGCGCCACGCCCGCGCAGCGCTAATGCGCCGGCTTCAGCGTCAAGAGCAGGTGATAGACGGCGGACCGGCCGCGCCCGGTTTCGAACCCGGTATCGACGACCGGTTCCGGAATGTCATCGAAATCGAACTCGAAGCGGTCGCCCAATTCGTCCAGCGCGGCCAGCATCTCCTTGACCAGATACCACCGGCGATCGCCGGCCTCGCGATGGAACAGCTCGAACGCCATGAAACACCGCCCGACCGGCGCCAAGATGCGCTCGATCTCCGCGCAATGCCCCCTGATCTGATTGATCAGCAGCATCGAGCGCAACGTCTCCATCGCCGCGCGCAGGCGCGTCTCTTCCTCGGCCGACGGCGTGCCCAGCACTGCCGCGGCCTGCTTGGAAAAATACGCACTGGGTTCGTATTCGAATTGCGACAGCACCATCGACGACGTGACGAGGTCGGCGCTGTGATCGGCGATGTCGAGCTTGGCGCGATGCCGTTCGAGGCGATGCGCGAGGGCGGTCGCGCGCTTGAAGGCTTGGCGCCAACTGCCGACGTCGCGCAATTCCGCGGCCAGCGCCGTCCCGAACGCTTCGGCATAGCCGCCCGTGATGTCCTGACGAAGGACATGGGGGAAGCGCGCCTTGCAGAACGACCGGCACGTCCCGGCGTCCTTCGGATCGGGCGCGAAGGCGTCGCAAACGGTCGGCGCGGCGCGGCGCGCGTCCTTGTAGCCTTCGCAGAAAAGGCGGACGTCCGAGGTGCGAGAGCGGCAATAGACGCATTCCGGCGCATCGTCCGGACCGGCGCGAATGATCGAATGGGCGAGCCCGTATTCGACGATGCCCGGAAGCCAGTCCACGAGATGAACCGTCGCCCCGCCTTCGACGAGGCTCCAATAAGGAATATCGTTCAGGATTCCGGCGCCGAGACAGACCACCATGCCGGGCCGCCGCATCTCGACGATACGGCGGATGCATTCGCTCTGGCGGACGAACGCCGACCGGCATCGCCTCTGGCAACTGCCATACGCGGTGGCGTGCGGAACCAGGTAGTCGTTCCAGGCGGTGATCATCGCGTACCTCCCCCAAGGCAAACGCAACAAAAGCCGCAGCGATCAGACATGAACGTCGCGCCGATCTCGCGGCGCGATTTAGACGACCTTCCCCGGCCGATTCACGTTCCGGACGCGAGAGTAGCGATTCCGACTCGCGCCGGCAATCGCACGCGTTCACGGCCTCATCGCAGGCATTCGATTTGAAGGGTGACGCGCTGTGCCCGCTCACCGATATCGGCGGGCTTCAACTCGGCGCCCGATGGCGCGCGCGCATACTCGACCCGATTGGCGTCAAGGAAGGACTGCGCGATGGATGCCTTGATCGCGAAGTTGACGTTCTGCGGGATCGAACCAAAGTGCTCGAGCATATAACGCTCGCTCAATTTGCTCGAGACGACGCCGATGATGTTGCCGCTCATGTCGAAGAGCGGCCCGCCGCTGTTCCCAGGCTGAATGGGCGCCGAAATCTGAAGCGCACGACTGTCGTCGCCCAGACCTGCAAGCGCGCTGATCGCGCCGGTCGTGAGACTGCCCTGCGACGAAATCATGCCGAGCAAGGGAAACCCGAACACCACCACGCCTTCCCCGATGCGCACGGCCCGGGAATCGCGAAAGGTCGCGACCAATGCGGGCGCCGTCGGGAGCTTGAGGATCGCCAAGTCATTGGACGCGTCGAGGGCCACGACCTCCACCTTGGGATGCGGCTCGCCCGGCGGGCCGGCGCGCACCTCCACGCATTTGCCGGCGACGTGCTCGTTCGTCACGACGTGGCCCTGGCGGCTGATGACGAAGCCGGAGCCCGTCGCACCCCCCTTCGGCTCGCCCTTCTCGCCCGATTTGCGCGGCTTCCATTCGCGTGCCGCCTCCTGGGCCGCAGCCAATTGGCCAGCCGTCATGATCCTCTCGACCCTGTTCCGGTTCTCGGCCGCTTTGTTGACGACCTCCGGATTCCCGCTCGATGCCGCCAGGTTGAACCAGAAATGCGCCAACGCATAATCCTGCGGAACACCTTGCCCGGTGCCATATATTATTCCGAGACTGTACTGGGCCAAGGCGTCTCCTTGCTCCGCCGCGCGCTGATACCACTTCGCGGCCTCAGTCAGGTTTTGTGGAACGCCGCTGCCCTGTTTATAAGCGATCGCCAAATTGAATTGAGCGGCCGCATAATCCTGCTCGGCGGCCAGGCGATACCATTTCACCGCCTCTGCAAGATCCTGGGCAACGCCGTGCCCAAGACGATAGGCGTTGCCCAGATTTCCCTGCCCCTGAGGAAGACCTTGTTCCGCTGAAAGTCGAAACCACCTGGCCGCTTCTTGGTAATCCTGGGGAACGCCTCGCCCGGCTTCGTACATGGCTCCCAAGTTGTTCTGGGCCTTCGCGTGCTTTTGGTCGGCGGCGAGGCGAAACCACTTGACGGCTTCGCGATCATCGACGGGAACGCTCTGACCGAAAAGGTAAATGCGTCCGAGATGGAATTGCGCCTCGGCATTGCCCTGTTCGGCCAAGGGCTTGAATTCGCGCAGGGCCGCCGCGAAATCTCCCCGGTTGTAAGCCGTGAGCGCCTCATCGAGCCCGGCCGAGGCCGGCCAGGCGAGGACGAGTGCCGCAAGACTGGCGATCCCGATCGCTGCCCGGACGCCCATCCATCTGCGCATCGAAGTCTCCCGATGAACTCATGGCCGTTCGATCACTCGCCCGGCGCGAATGGGAATTCTGAGCATGGATGCGGCCGTCCGCAAGCAAACCCGAGGCTACCGGACTAAACAAGGAAGCGCTTTCTCTTGGGCTTCTTTATGGCACGACCCGGCGCTACGATCCCGCGGGCTTACGCGCAACGTGATGCGGGCCGCCACCGCCCAATTCCCGTCTGCGCGGCCTTACCGGAGGCGAGCATGGACAGCGTCTCAAGGACAAAAACGAGACGATGTCGCCGCAGGAGTGCCCGCCCGAAATGAATGCGCTCTCGAGGACCATCTCCGGCCGGCAGGGCGGCGCGCTCCTGGTGTTTGGCGCCGCGATCGCGTGGAGCACTGCCGGGCTTGCCGTCCGGTCGATGGACGCGGCGGGTGCCTGGCAAATCTTGTTCTACCGATCGCTCGCGCTGTCGATCTTCCTTCTGATCGTCCTCGTCGCGCGCCACCGGAGCCGCGTCGCCGGCATCGCCCGCGACATCGGCTGGGCCGGCGTGCTCGGCGCGCTCTGCATGGTCGCGGCGTTCATGTCGAACATCCTGGCGATGACCAAGACGACGATCGCGAACGCGGCGTTCCTTCAGGCGACGCAGGTGTTCTTCGGCGCCGGCCTCGGCCGGCTCGTGCTGGGCGAGAAGGTGCCGGCGCGCACCTGGGTCGCGATGATCGCCGCACTTGGCGGCGTCGCGCTCATGATGGGCGACGGCTTCGCCGCCGGAACGCTGATCGGCAATCTCTACGGCCTCTCCTGCGGGTTCTGGGCCGCGGCGTTCGCCGTGTCGCTGCGCTTCTGCCGCGGGGCGGACAACATGCCGATCGCGTGCCTCGCCGCCATCGTCGCGACCGGTGCCACGGCCGCCCTCGCGCCCAGCCTCGATGTGAGTCTCCACGACATGAGCCTCTCGCTCGGGATGGGGGTGTTCCAGATCGGCGTCGGGATGGTGCTGTTCGGGCTTGGCGCGCGGCGCGTGCCCGCGGCCGAGCTTCTGCTGCTCGCCCTGGTGGAGCTGGTGGTGGCGCCGCTCTGGGTCTGGCTGGCCGTGGGCGAAGTGCCCTCGACGCTCACCCTCGGCGGGGGCGCGCTCGTCCTCGGTGCCGTCGTGGGACAGGTGCTGGTGCCGAACCGGCGTGTTGCCGCCGCGGAATGACCGAAACGATCTAGCCGGCGGCCGAAAAAATAGGGGGAGGGGTTTGAAGACCGGGCGGGCAGAGCCGGAACGGCGTCACACGCGCCCGAAGCGTCGAATCGGAGGACCGGTCCGAGGGTGCCGCATGGGCCCCTCGGACCGAACATCCATTTACGTCTTAGAAGTCGCCGTGCGAGTGGTCATGGCCCGCCGTCGACGCATCTTTCTTCTCGGGCCGGTCGGCAACCATCGCCTCGGTGGTGATGAGGAGACCCGCGACCGATGCGGCATCCTGCAGCGCGGTCCGAACGACTTTGGTCGGATCGACGATCCCCGCCTTCACGAGATTGCAATACTCTTCCTTCTGGGCATCGAAGCCCCAGTCGCTGTCCTTCTGATCGAGCAGCTTGCCCGCGATGACGGCGCCGTCATGACCGGCATTCTCGGCGATCTGCCGAACCGGCGCCTGAAGCGCGCGACGCACGATGTCGACACCCATGCGCTGGTCGTCATTGCTCGGCTTCAGCTTGTCCAAGGCGCGGGCGGCATAGAGGAGAGCCACGCCCCCGCCGGGAACGATGCCTTCCTCGACCGCGGCACGGGTCGCATGCATCGCGTCTTCGACCCGGTCCTTGCGCTCCTTGACTTCGACTTCGGTGGCACCGCCAACCCGAAGCACCGCGACACCGCCCGACAACTTCGCGAGCCGCTCCTGCAATTTCTCCCGGTCGTAATCCGAGGTCGTTTCCTCGATCTGCGACCGGATCTGCGTGCAACGCGCGTCGATGTCCTTCTTCTTGCCGGCGCCGCTGATGATGGTCGTGTTCTCCTTGTCGATGACGATCCTCTTCGCACGGCCGAGCATGGCGAGCGTCACGCTCTCGAGCTTGATGCCGAGCTCTTCGCTGATCACCTCGCCGGCGGTGAGCGCCGCGATGTCCTCGAGCATCGCCTTCCGACGATCGCCGAAGCCCGGCGCCTTGACCGCCGCGACCTTCAAGCCGCCGCGGAGTCTGTTGACGACGAGGGT
>JBGPGW010000150.1:0-8435 GCA_041484095.1 Alphaproteobacteria bacterium
GATGTTCTTCTCGCCACTCATTGCGAATTCCCCCGGAAGCGACCGGCGTCGCGGGGCGGGAGAGTGAAGGCCAACACCCCGCGGCGATCGAGGCCATGAGCTTGCCCCTGAAGCCAATGCGCGCCAAGCCGATTCGGTGGCCTTTCAAGGGGTGCGGTGACGCAAGGCCGCCGGTTTCCGATCCGTCCTGCCGGCCCTGATCGGTGGCGTTGCCCCATCGAAATGCTACTCTTACAGGCTGGCCAGCCAGGGGGACCCCGCCATGTCCGTCGCCATGAAGACCGTGAGCGCCGAAGCCTCGTTGCTGCAGCGCGCCGATGCCGTCATCCCGGGCGGGATGTACGGCCACCAGACCCGCAAGCGCCTGTGGCCCGGCGCGCCGCAATTCCTGGCGAAGGGCGAAGGCGCCTATATCTGGGATACCGACGGAAACAAGTACATCGACCTTCTCTGCAGCTTCGGGCCGATCGTCCTCGGCCATCGTCACCCGGCCGTCGAGGCGGCCGCGTCCCGCCAGCTGCGCCTCGCGGATTGTCAGAACAGCCCCTCGCCGCTCATCGTCGATCTCGCGGAGCGCATGGTCTCGGTCGTCGATCACGCGGATTGGGCGATGTTCATGAAGAACGGCACCGATGCGACGACGCTCGCGCTCACGGTTGCCCGCGCCGCGACCGGCCGCAAGAAGATCCTCGTCGCCAAGGGCGCCTATCACGGCGCCGCACCCTGGTGCAATCCCAACGTCTTCGGCATCCCCGAGGAGGAGCGGGCCCATCTCATTTATTACACCTACAACGACATCGCGAGCGTGGACGCGGCGCTCGCAAGCGCAGGCGACGATGTCGCGGGAATCATCGCCTCGCCCTTCCGGCACGATGCGGGGCTCGATCAGGAGCTCGTCGACCCGCGCTTCGCCAGGCATTTGCGCGCAGTCTGCGACCGGCACGACGCGATCCTCATCCTCGATGATGTCCGCTGCGGCTTTCGCCTTGCCTTCGGCGGGAGCTGGGAGCCGATCGGCGTCAAGCCCGATTTGAGCGCATGGAGCAAGGCGATCGCCAACGGCTATCCGCTTGCGGCCCTGCTCGGCAACGACCGCGTCCGGGACGCCGCTTCGAAAATCTACGCCACGGGATCCTTCTGGTTCTCGGCGGTGCCGATGGCCGCCGCTCTCGCGACGCTCGACGTGCTGGAGAAGGACGACGGTGTCGCACGCATGCAGCGGGCGGGCGAAGCGATCTCGGCCGGCATGCGCCAGCAAGCCGCATCGCTCGGGCTCGGCGTGAACGTCACGGGGTATCCGACGATGCCTTACCTGAAATTCGCCGACGAGACGGAGTGGCACTGGACGACCGTGTTTGCGGCCGAATGCGCGCGCCTCGGTCTTTACACCCACCCGCGGCACAATTGGTTCATCTCGACGGCGATCACCGAGGATCTGGTCGCGACGATCCTCTCGATCACCGAGCGGGCCTTCACGGTCGCCAAGAAAGCCGGCGCCGGTTCGCGCTGATCGATCCTCGTGCGGGGGCGCCGCGCGGATCAGGCCCGCTCGAAGCGATCGACGCGGTAGGGCGCGAGGTCGATCGACGGCGGCCTGCCCGAGACGATGTCGGCCACAAGCTTACCCGTGATTCCGCCGAGCGAGAGACCGACTTGGCTGTGGCCGAAGGCGTAGATCGCGTTCTTGTGGATGGGCGAGCGGCCGATCACGGGCACCGTGTCCGGCAATACAGGCCTGTCGCCGGCCCATTCGGTCAAACCCGTCGCATCGAGCGTGGGGAACAGCTTCTTCGTCTTGGTGATGAGCACGCGCGCGCGGCGGAAATCGGGCGGGGAATCGACTCCTGAGAATTCGGACGTGCCGCTGGCCCTGAGGCCCCGCGCCATGGGCGTGATGTTCATCTTGCCCATGGGGTCCATGACCATGTGCCGGATGTCGAGGCCGTGTTTCGGCATCGTGACGTGGTAGCCGCGCTGGGATTCGAGCGGGACCTTGCTGCCCAATTTTGCCGCCAAGCGGTGCGACCAGGCGCCGGCGGCGATCACGACGTCATCGCAGGAATGCCAGGCGCGGTCGGTCACGACGCGCCTGACCCCTTCGGGGCCGAGCTCGAAGTCGTGGACCTCCTCGGCGAGGATCGTGCCACCGCGGGCGCGGAAATGATCGGCCAGCGCCGTCACGAAATCATGCGGGTCGAGCACGTAGCGCCAATGGTCCTCGAACACGCCGCAGGCATAGTCGCGGGAGAGATCGGGCAGCATCTGGCGCAGCGCGTCGCCCGCAAGAATATCGTAGGAAAACCCGTACTGGCGGCGAATGCGCCAGGGCATGTCGTCCGCCGCGCGCGCCGCTTCGTCGGGATAGAGATGGATCACGCCGGCATGGCGCACCTGTGCCCCGAGCTTGGCGTCTTCGATGAGCGGCGCCCAGCCGTCATAGGTCTTGGCGCCGAGCGCCGCCTTCGCCGCGACGCTGGCCTGGAAGCGTTCCGGCCGGCCGGCGGCGAGAAACGCCTTGAGCCACGGCAGGAGCGCCGGGAGATGTCCCCAACGCAAGGACAACGGCCCCAGCGGATCGAGCAGCCAGCCAGGGATTTTCCACGCAACGCCGGGGAATGAGAGCGGCATCATCGATGTCGCGCTGATCCCGCCGGCGTTGCCGAACGAGCAGGCGCGCCCGGGCGGCAGGCGGTCGATCACGCTCACGCTGTGGCCCTCGCGCTGGAGGTGACAGGCGGCACCCATGCCGATCACGCCGGCTCCGATGACGATGACGCTCTTGGCCATGGTGTTGCTCCTCAGAAGCGATCGATGCGGTAGGGCTTGAGATCGAGGCTCGCGGGCCGGTCCGCGACGAGTTCGGCCACGAGCTTGCCCGTGATGCCGCCGAGCGCCATGCCGATATGGCTGTGCCCGAAGGCGTAGATCACGTTCTTGTGGCGGGGCGAGGGGCCGATGGCCGGCAGGGAATCCGGGAGCAACGGCCGGTCGCCGGCCCATTCGGTCGAGCCGCTCGCATCGAGGCCCGGGAAGAGGCGCTTCGCGCGCGCGACAAGCGCCCGCGTCCGCCGGTAATCGGGCGGCGCGTCGACGCCCGCGAACTCGGACGTGCCGCCGAAGCGCACGCCCATCGCCATCGGCGTGATGCCCATCTTGCCGCTCGGGTCTATCATGATGTGGCGGAGGTCGAGACCCGTGTTGGGCATGGTGACGTGATAGCCGCGCTGACTTTCGAGCGGCACCCGGCTGCCCAGCATCTTCGAGAGGCGATGCGACCAGGCGCCCGCCGCGATCACGATGCGATCGGGCGTGTGCCGGCCGCGGTCGGTGATGACGGCGCCAACACCGTCCGCGCCGAACTCGAAGCCGCGCACGTCTTCCCTGAGAATCGTGCCGCCATTCGCGAGAACATGATCGGCAAGACCCCTGACGATGAGATAGGGATCGCGCACGAATCTCCACTGCGGCTCGTACATCGCCGCGGTGATGTCGGGCGTGAGGCCGGGGACGAGCTGACGCAGCTCATCTCGTCCGATCCGCTCGAAATGGAGGCCGCGCTCCTCGCGAAGCCGCCATTGATAGCGATCGGCGTCGCGCGCGGCCTCGTCGGGATAGAGATGAATGACGCCTGAGTGGCGCACGAGGTGGTCGAGCTTCGCGTCCCTGAACAGCGGCGCCCAGGCTTCGTAGCAGGGCGCGAGAATGGCCGTGGTCGCGTCGGTGATCGTTTTCACGCGCCGGGGGTCGCCCGCGCGCAGGAACCGCACGAGCCACGGCAGGAGCGCCGGCAGATGCGCCCAGCGGAGAGCCAGCGGCCCTTCCGGGTGCATGAGCCAGCGCGGGATTTTCCAGATGACGCCGGGCGTCGAGAGCGGCGGGATCGACGTGACCCCGATCCCGCCGCCATTGCCGAAGGAGCAGGCGCGCCCGGGCTCAAGCCGGTCGACGATCGTGACCCTGTGCCCCTCGCGCTGAAGGTAGGCCGCAATGCCGGTGCCGATGATTCCGGCACCGACGACGAGGATGCGTTTTGTGTCAGCCATCGGCCGGTTCAGAACCGGTCGATGCGATAGGGCGAGGTCTCGAGGAATGTCGGCTTGCCGCCCATCATCTCGGTGAGAAGCCGGCCGATCACGGCGCCCTGGGTCAGGCCGTAATGGCCGCTGCCGAAGGCGTAATACACGTTCCGGAAATGCGGCGAGCGGGAGATGACGGGGACCGAGTCCGGCATCATCGGCCGGTCGCCCGACCATTGGGTGTAGCCCTCGGTCTTGATCTCGGGGAAGACCCGCCGCGCCACCTGGACGATCGCGTCGGCCCGCCGCCAATTCGGCGCGGACTCCGAGCCCGCGAATTCGAGCGTCCCGGCAAAGCGCAGGCCCATCGACATCGGCGTGATGGCAACCTGGTGTTCGGGCACCACGAGCACGTGACGCAAGTCGATGCCGGAGTTGGGTATGGTCACGTGATAGCCGCGCCCCGCTTCGAGCGGCACGCGGCTGCCGAGAAGGGCCGAGAGCCGGTTGGACACGGCACCCGCCGCGACGACGAGATGATCGACGGGGTGAAGCCCGCGATTGGTCCGAATGGCCTTCGGCCCGTCGGAGCCGAATTCGAACGCGCTCACGATTTCGCGGAGGATCTTGCCGCCGTTGCGCTCGAACGCCTCGGCGAGACCCGTCACGATGCGGAAGGGATCGAGCACGTGCCAGAATTGCGGCTCGAACACCGCCGTGGTGTAGCGCGCCGGCAATGCCGGCTCCATCTGACGCAATGCGGCGGCACCGAGGCGCTGGCTCTGATAGCCGCGTGCCTGCAGTTTCTGCCACATCGGCCAATCGGCCTCGAACGACGCTTCGCTTTCGTAAGGCGAGAGGCAGCCGGTCGGACGCACCTCCGTCTCGAGCCGCGCCTCCCTAAGGATCGGCGCCCAGCACTCATAGGCCACATGCTGAAGCGCGCCGAGCGAATCGATGGTGCGTTCGAGCCGCTCGCCGCCGCCCGTCGGCAGGAAGCGCAGAAGCCACGGAATCATGCGCAGCACGTGCAGGGGGCTGAGCGCGAGCGGCCCCAAGGGATCGAGGAGATAGCGCGGCACCCGGCCCCACATCCCCGGCAACGCGACGGGAAAGGCATGATCGACGCCGATGCCGCCCGCATTGCCGAACGAGCAGTTCTCGCCCGGCGGCAGGCGGTCGATCACGGTCACGTCCCAGCCTTCGCGTTGGAGCGAATATGCGGCTGCCATGCCGACGACGCCCGCGCCGATGACGGTTGCACGACGGCCTGTGGTCATGGACGATGCTCCTTAGCGTTCGCGCGCGGGTTGCGTGCGGGGATGCCATTCTGTCCGGGGAGGGGCGCCCGGGCGAGGATGTTATTGAAGTCTATAACCCACTGTGAACACAAGATTTTTTCGATCGAAGGCGACGAGAACCCCATGGCGACCCATACGTTCTTCTGCGTGGATTCCCACACCTGCGGCTGCCCGGTGCGCGTGGTCGCGGGCGGGGCGCCGCCGCTCAAAGGTGCGACGGCCAGCGAGCGCCGGCAGAATTTCATCGCCGAGTTCGACTGGATCCGCACGGGCCTCATGTTCGAGCCGCGCGGGCACGACATGATGTCGGGAAGCATTCTCTATCCATCGACGCGACCCGACTGCGATCTCGGCGTCGTCTTCATCGAAGTGAGCGGCTCGCTCCCCATGTGCGGGCACGGCACGATCGGGACGGTGACGGTCGCGGTCGAGCGCGGGCTCGTCTGGCCCGCCGAGCCGGGTGTCGTGCGCCTCGATACGCCGGCGGGCGTGGTGGAGGCGCGCTACACGATGAAGGGCGAGCATGTCGACAGCGTGCGCATCCGCAACGTGGCGTCCTACGTGCATGCGACCGGCGTCGAAGTCGATTGCCCGGAGCTGGGGCGTCTCAGCATCGATGTCGCCTATGGCGGAAACTTCTACGCCATCGTCGAGCCGCAGACGAATTTTCGCGGGCTCGAACACATGACCGCGCTCGATATCATCCGCATCTCGCCGGAGCTGCGCCGGCGGCTCAATGCCGCGATCGACTGCGTGCATCCGGAAAACCCGACGATCCGCGAGATCGAGCACATCATGTGGACCGGCAAGCCCACGACGAAGGAAGCCCAGGGGCGGAATGCCGTGTTCCTCGGCACGCGCGGCATCGACCGCTCGCCCTGCGGCACCGGAACCTCGGCGCGCATGGCGATTCTCGCCGCGCGCGGCGAGCTCAGGCCCGGCGACGACTACGTGCATGAAAGCATCATCGGGAGCCTCTTCCGCGGCCGCATCGAAGGCCTGGCCAAGGTCGGCAATCATGCCGCGATCCTGCCGAGCGTCGAGGGCTGGTCGCGCATCACGGGCTACAACACGATCATCATCGAGGACCGCGATCCCTACGCTCACGGCTTCGAGCTTCCCTAGGCCGGGATGCTCCTGGGGATGCGCTTGTACCACGCGCCAAGCGTGATCGCGCGCAGGATCGAGAACAGCGTGAATGCGGCCCACAGACCATGGTTGCCCCAGATCGGTACGAGATAAGCGATGCCGGCGGCGTAACCCGCGGCCGAGATGATCATGGCGTTCCGCATCTCGCGCGTGTGCGTGGCGCCATTGAAGATGCCGTCGAGGAGAAAACCCCACACCAGCACGATCGGCGTCGCAACCGCCCATGGCAGGTAGGTGATGGCCTCGTGCCGGACGTCCGGCAGGTCGGTCAGGGCCGACACGACGACGGCTCCCAGCACCCCGTAGGCGATGGTGAAGGCGATGGCGAGCGCGCCGGCCACTCTCACGGTCGTGCGCACGGCCAGGCGAAGCTGCGTGCGGTCGCGGGCGCCGATGGCGCTGCCGACGAGCGCCTCCGCGGCGAAGGAAAATCCGTCGAGCGCCTGGCCGAGAAAACTGTTCACCGCGCCGAGGATCGCGTTGGCCGCCAGCGTCGCATCGCCGAAGCGCGCGCCCATGACCGTGAAGTAGGCCATCGTCGCGACGACGAGAAGCGAGCGCACGAACACATTGGCGTTGATATGCGCGACCGCGACGAGGCGCGCGCGGTCGAAAACGCCGGTGCGATCGAGCCGGCCGCCGATGGAGCGAAGCGCGATCGCGACTGCTGCCGCGCTCATGGCGACCCCGCTCCATTCCGCGATCAGCGTCGCCGCGGCCGCGCCCTCGACGCCCCAGCCGAGACCGATGACGAACAGGATCGCCAGCGCGACGTTGACGAGGTTGAAGCCGAGCTGGACCGCGAGCGCCGCGCGCGTCCGCTGCACGCCGATGAGCCAGCCCAGCACCACCATGTTGATGAGAGAGGCCGGCATGCCCCACAGCCGGATGTCGAAATAGAGGCGGGCGAGCTCGATGACGCGGTTGCTGGCCTCGATGACGCCGAAGGCCACGAGCCCGATCGGCGCCTTGAGCACGACGATGCACGCGCCGAGGGCGGCCGCAAGCAGCAAGGCCCGCGCGAGCGTGGCGCGCACCTCACCGGCGGCACCGGTCCCGAAGGCCTGTGCCGAGAGCCCGGTCGTGCCCATGCGGAGAAAGGCAAGGCCCCAATAGATGAATCCGATGATCGTGGCGCCGACCGCGACGGCGCCGATATAGGCGGCATCGGGCAATCGGCCCATCACCGCCGTGTCGACGAGGCCCAAGGCCGTCATCGACATGTTGGACAGCATCATCGGCCAGGCCAGACGCCACACGCGCCGCCGCCAGGCTGCCGCGTCATTCCCCTCGATATGCGCCGTCGTCATGCGTCGAGCGTGACCGCGTTGTTCACCGCGCGATCGCGTAGGCCTGCTCGGTCCGCGGATTGGCGCCGGCCTTGATGAGACCGTCCGCCTGCGTGACCGCCGAAAGCCGCCCGATAACCCACGGGCCCGTGACATCCACGCGGTGGCCGCGTTGCTTGAGACCGTCGATCGCCGCCTGATCGAAGCGCGATTCGACCGCGAGGTGGCCCGGCTTCGACTCGCGGGGATAGAACGAGCTCGGGGGATGATCGGTCTGGAACGCCGGAGCCTCGATCGATTGCTGGAGATTCATGCCGTGATGGACGTGGCGGAGGAAAAGCTGCAGCGCCCATTGGTCCTGTCCATCGCCGCCGGGCGAGCCGAACGCCATGTAGGGCTTGCCGTCGCGGAAGGCGAGCCCGGGGGTCAAGGTCGTGCGCGGCCGCTTGTTCGGCTCGAGGCTTCCGGCGAGGCCCTCCTCGAGCCAGAACATCTGCGCGCGCGTGCCGAGGCAGAAGCCGAGCTCGGGGATGACGGGGGAGCTTTGCAGCCATCCGCCGCTCGGCATGGCGGAGACCATGTTGCCGTGCCGGTCGATGACGTTGACGTTGACCGTGTCCCCGCCCTCGGCGCGGAACCGCGCCGCATTCGGCTCGCCGACCCCTGCGGCACGCAGCCGC
>JBGPGW010000151.1:0-8401 GCA_041484095.1 Alphaproteobacteria bacterium
CGGGAAAAGCCGGGCACGGTAAATTTACCTTCCGTTAACGATTTACGGTTCGTTAACACATTCCGTCGTATTCGAAGGAACACGGCGTGGTGGCCCGATCGTCGCGTCTGGATCAGAAAAGGATTTTCCCATGGCACAGATTTCACGCCTCTTGCAGGACCAGGACGGCAGTTCAGACCCTGAAGGCAAAACCGGCCACCACTGGTTCTCGTCCCCGGGCGGCGATGGCGGAGCCTCTCACGGCAGCGACGCGCCGGCGCCGGCGATTTTCGGGCCCTCGGCAAGCATCGTCCCGTCGGATCCGTTGTACGGCCAGCAATGGCACCTCAACGGCGCCTACGGAATCAACGTGGCCGCCGTGTGGAACGACTACGCCGGCCGCGGCATCAAGGTCGGCATCGTCGATGACGGCTTCAGCTATACCCACCGCGATTTCGACGGGAACTACCGCACCGATCTCGACTACGACGCGCGCAACAAGGATAACGACGCCTATTCCAGCAGCCCGGGCGACAAGCACGGAACGACCGTCGCGGGCACCATCGGCGCGGAATGGGGCAACGGCTATGGCGGCGTCGGCGTCGCCTGGGGCTCAAACCTCGTCGGCTTCCGCATGGGCTATGGCAGCGCCGGCTCGACCTCGCAGATCCTCGACGACTTCCAGCGCCAAGGCTCGGTCGATATTTCCAACAACAGCTGGGGCTACAGCGGCTTCTTCACCGACAATTTCGGCACGGCCGCCTTCGCCCCGATCGGCCAGGCCATGGCCGATGCCGCGCATTTCGGCCGCGGCGGCCTCGGCACGACCTTCGTGTTCGCAGCCGGCAACGACCGGGCGACCGGGCAGAACGTCAATTACCACGACTTCCAGAACTCGGCGTATGCGATCGCGGTCGCGGCCACGGATTCGAACGGCAATATCGCCTCCTTCAGCACGCCCGGCGACGCCCTGCTCATCGCCGCGCCCGGCGTCGGGATCGTGACCACGGACCGGCAGGGCAGTGCCGGCTACGTCTCCGGCGATTTCGTCTCGGTCAGCGGAACGTCGTTTGCGGCGCCGATCGTCTCCGGCGTCGTCGCGTTGATGCTCGAGGCCAATCACAATCTCGGCTACCGCGACATCCAGGAGATCCTGGCCTATTCGGCATCGAAGCCGCCCGGCTTTTTCGCGAACGACCAGACCAACCACGCCACCAACTGGAACGGCGGCGGCCTCACGGTCAGCCATGATTATGGCTTCGGCCTCGTCGACGCCCATGCCGCCGTGCGTCTGGCGGAGACCTGGACCCAGCAAAGCACCTTCTCGAACATCGCCACGCAACTCTCCTATATCGACGATCCCACGCCCAATCTCGCGATCCCCGACGGGACCGGCGCGTCGCTGAGCCGCTCCATCGCCGTGACCGATTCGCATGACGCGCACATCGTCATCGACCGCGTCGAAATCTCCCTCGACATCACCCATCCCTGGATCGGCGACCTGATCGTCACGCTTTCGCACAACGACCAGACGATGAGCACCCTCATCAGCCGGCCGGGCGTGAGCGCGAGCAGCACCTATGGCTCCTCGCAGGACAACATCAAATTCGTGACGGACAGCGTGCAGTTCTGGGGCGAGGAGGCCGGCGGCACCTGGACGCTCAAGGTGACCGACGCCGCGGGCGGCGACGTCGGCACGCTCAATTCCTGGTCGCTCAATTTCATCGGCGACCCCGCCAGCGCGAACGACACCTATATCTATACCGACTGGTTCAGCTCGGTCGCGGGCGAGCCCGGCCGCGCGACCCTCAACGACACGGACGGCGGCTACGACACCTTCAACGCGGCCGCGATCAGCACCGACGTCACCCTCAACCTCGCCGGCGGGCCGAGCATGGCCGACGGCGTGCCCTTCACCGTCGTCGACAACACGATCGAGCGCGCCTTCCTGGGCGACGGCAACGACACCGTGACCGGCAATGCGCTGGACAATGCCCTCTTCGGCGGGCGCGGCAATGACACCCTCGACGGCGCCGGCGGCAACGACATCCTCACGGGCGGTGCCGGCTCCGACACGCTCACCGGCGGCACCGGGTCCGACACGTTCGACTTCAATGCCCTTACTGAGGCCGGCGACACGATCAAGGACTTCGGCGCCGGGGACAAGGTGGACATCCACGACCTGATGGTCGCGGCCGGCCCCTCCGCCACATGGAGCCAACAGGTGGTCAACGCCAACAACAACGGCGTCAGCGACGTCGCCGTGTTCGTCGACCCCGACGGCAACGCCGGCGCTGCCCCCGCCGTTCAAGTCGTCGTCGTTCTCGACCACGCGCCGCTCGCGGTCGGAACCGAATTCATCATCTGAGCGGGGAAACCGAGGCGCGTCGGGCCGTCTCCGGACGGCCTCACGCCTCTCTCTTGGTCCGCTTAGAGAGCGCCCAGACGGGGATGGCCACCATCCCGCCGACAAGGCCGGAAAGATAACTCGGCAGCTCAACGCCGAAGGCGGCGCGCCAGAGTTCGGCGGCGATGAGGCTCGCGAGCACCATCGCGAGGGCCGTGAGTATCACCCGTTGCCAGAAGACCAGCGCCATCGCCCGTTCACCTCGCCGCGCGGAACTTTTTCTAGTGATGCAGGATTTGCGAGAGGAAGAGCCGCGTCCGCTCGGATCGCGGATTGTTGAAGAACGCCTCCGGCGCGCTCTGCTCGACGATCTCGCCCATATCCATGAACATGATGCGGTCGGCGATCGTGCGCGCGAAGCCCATCTCGTGCGTCACGCAGATCATCGTCATGCCGGTCTCGGCCAGCTCCACCATGACGTCGAGCACTTCCTTGATCATCTCGGGGTCGAGCGCCGAAGTCGGCTCGTCGAACAGCATGATCTTCGGGTTCATGCAGAGTGCGCGCGCGATCGCGACCCGCTGCTGCTGGCCGCCTGAGAGCTGGTTCGGATATTTGGCCGCCTGCTCCGGGATGCGCACGCGCTCGAGATACTTCATGGCCGCGGCCTCGGCCTCCTTCTTCGGCATCTTCCGCACCCAGATCGGCGCGAGGGTCAGATTGTCGAGCACGGTCAGGTGCGGGAACAAATTGAACTGCTGGAAGACCATCCCGACCTCGCGGCGGATGGCGTCGATCTGCTTCAGGTCGTTCGTGAGCTCGATGCCGTCGACGACGATCCGTCCCTGCTGATGCTCCTCGAGGCGGTTGATGCAGCGGATCATCGTCGACTTGCCCGAGCCCGACGGCCCGCACACCACGATGCGCTCGCCCCTGTGGACGGTCAGGTTGATGTCCTTCAAGACATGGAACTGGCCGAACCATTTGTGGACGCCCGCCATCTCGATGATGACGTCCTGCCCGGGATCGGCGGCCGCTGCTGCGCTCTGGCTCATGGCTTTCTCCTCAGTATTGCGCCGATTTGGGACGGCGCGGGTCCATGTCGACGATCGCCTCACGCACGAGAGCGTCCCCGGCCGAGACGCGCTTGCGCGTCGTCACGTTGACGCGCACCGATTGAAAAACATAGGCGAGCCACAGCGCCGTGATGACCATGCTTGGGATGGACGACATACTCTCCTTGGGGTCCACAACCAACAATGCAACCGTCAGCGCCAGCGAGATCGCGAACAGGATGAGACAGTGCCGCTGGAAACCGTCCCGCATCTTCCACAGCCGGGCCGCAACGAACAATTGGTAGCCCGACGCGGCGGCCACCAACACCGCCGCGAACAAGCCTTCGAAGGCGCCAAAGGCCGTCCCGATGAGGGCGCCAACGATAGTGAAGAGGCCGAGCAGTGCGCCCAGAACGAGCACGACACCAAGCGCCGGCGCCCATCCCTCGACGCCATAAAGCGGATGGCGCTTCGCCCCCTCCTCGTCGAGATAGATCCAATCGCCTTCTCGTTTCACGATGTTCGCGGCGGTGATGGGCTGTTGCGGTTCCGTCGATACGGCCATGTCGCCCCTCCCGATCTCAGCGTTGCGCGCCGGTGCGCAATTCATGCTCCAGATGTTGGCTGTATTTCGACATGAAGAAGCAGAAGCAGAAATAGATCGCGGCGATGAAGACGTAGCCCTCGACGAAGTAGGCGCGCCAGTTGGGATCCGAGATCGCCTGTTTGGTCGCGAGCAGGAGGTCCGTGAGGCTCACGATCGCGACGAGCGAGGTGTCCTTGAACATGCCGATGAAGGTGTTGACGATGGGCGGGATGACGGCGCGGATGGCCTGGGGCAGCACGATCTTCCGCATCGACTGCCAATAGCCGAGGCCGAGTGCCTCGGCCGCCTCGACTTGGCCCTTGGGGATCGCCTGCAGCCCGCCGCGGATGACCTCCGCGAGATAGGCGGAGGTGAACATGATGATCGCGACCTGCGCGCGCAGAAGCGCGTTGATCTTCATGCCGGTCGGCAGGAAGAGCGGCAGCATGAACGACGCCATGAAGAGAAGGCTGATGAGCGGCACGCCGCGGATGAGCTCGATATAGGCGACGGAGACGGCCCGGATGACCGGCATGTGCGAGCGCCGTCCGAGGGCCAACAAGATCGAGACCGGGAACGCGACGACGATGCCGACGATCGCGAGGATGAGCGTCAGCGGCAGCCCGCCCCAGAGATTGGTCTCAACCGGTGCGAGACCGAGTATGCCGCCCCACATCAGCAGGCCGAACGCGGCAAGCCCGCCGAGCCAGACGGCGCCGAGCCAGGCGCGCCAGAACCGGCGGTTGCAGCTCAGCGCGACCGTGGCGATCAGGACAGCGATCGCCATGATCGGCCGCCACTGCTCGGCGATGGGATAGCGGCCGAACAGGATCAGGTGATACTTCTCCCGGATGAAGGCCCAGCACGCGCCGTGCGTCGCCTTGCAGACCTCGGGTGCTGCCTGTCCCCACACTGCGCTGAGGATCGCCCAATCGAAGACGGGCGGGACAGCCGCGAGAAGCACGGCGAGCGCGGCCAGGGTGAGAGCGCCGTTCCAGAAACTGCTGAAAAGATTGGCGCGCACCCAGCCGAGCGCACCGCCGCCCATCGGCGGCGGCCGGTCCGGCATGCGGAGCGTCGTATCGACCCGCTCGACCATCTAACGCTCCACCAGCGCGATGCGGCGGTTGTACCAGTTCATGAACCCGGCGATGGCGAGACTCACCGAGAGATAGACGGCCATGATGATCGAAATGCACTCGATCGCCTGCCCGGTCTGGTTGAGCGTCGTATTCGCGATCGAGACGAGGTCGGGATAGCCGATCGCGACGGCGAGCGAGCTGTTCTTCACGATGTTGAGATACTGGCTCGTGAGCGGCGGCACGATGACACGGAGCGCCTGGGGCAGAAGGACGAGGCGAAGCGCGAGGATGCGCCTGAGGCCGAGCGCGCTCGCCGCCTCCGTCTGGCCCCAGGAGACCGCGAGAATCCCGGCGCGCACGATCTCCGCGATGAAGGTCGCGGTATAGGTCACGAGGCCGAACAGCAGCGCCAGGAACTCGGGCGACATAGAGGCGCCGCCCTCGAATCCGAACTGCTCCATGTGCGGCATGTCGAAGGCGCTCGGTGCGCCGGACAACGCCCACGCCGCGAGCGGCAGGCCGATGACGAAGCCGAGCGCCGGCCACAGGACGGGAACGATGGCACCCGTCCTCATCTGACGCGCGCGCGCCCACCGCGCGAAGAGCCAGGCCGCAATGAGACCGATCGCCGCCGCCAGGATCATCCTGGGAAAGGCGGGATCGGGCTCCGGCAGGGGATAGCGAAGCCCTTCCTTGTCGAGATAGATGCCGGGTCCGAGGCCGATCGCGTCTTGCTGGTCCGGCAGAAGGTTGGTCAGCGTCGCGTACCAGAAGAACAATTGGAGCAGCAGGGGCAGGTTCCGGAGCATCTCGACATAGACGGAAGCGAGGCGCGCGATGAGCCAGTTCTTGGAGAGGCGCGCGATGCCGACGATCGCGCCCAGCACCGTGGCGAGCACGACGCCGACGACCGCGACGCGGACGGTGTTGAGGAGACCGACGAGGAACGCGTGCCCGTAGCTGTCCGCGGCATCGTAGGGGATGAGAGTCTCCCCGATGAAGAAGCCGGCCTCTTCGCCGAAGAATCCGTAACCCGTGCGGATATGCCGCTGCTCGAGGTTGGCGAGCGTGTTGGAGACGAGATAGGCGCCGAGCGCCACCACGCCAGCGATGAGGAGAAGCTGGTAGATGATCGCGCGCACGCGCGGGTCGTTCCACGGCGCGGGCCGGCTCGGCCTGGGTGCGGAGCCGCGTTCCTGATGCCGAGGATCGCTCATGATGGAACCCGCCTCTTCGCGGCGGAAACGAAACCGCCGCCCGGATCGGTCCGGACGGCGGTCTCACAGACTAGCGGATGGGCATTCCGTACATGAGCCCGCCGTTCTTCCACGAGGCGTTGAGCCCCCGGGCAAGGCGCAGTGGAGTCTTCTGTCCGACGTTGCGCTCGAAGATCTCCGCGTAGTTCCCGACATGCTTGACCATGTTGTAGACCCAGGCGTTGTCGACGCCGAGCTTCTGGCCCATGTCGCCGGTCACACCCAGCACGCGCTGCACGCTCGGGTCGGTCGAGGACTTCATCTGGTCGACGTTCTGCGAGGTGATGCCGAGATCTTCGGCCTCGAGAAGCCCGAAGACCACCCACTTCACGAGGGTGAACCATTCCTCGTCGCCGCGGCGGACGGAGGGGCCCAAGGGCTCCTTCGAGATGAGCTCGGGCAGGATGACGTAATCGTCAGGCTTCGGCGCGTCCTTGGAGCGGATCGAGGCGAGGCCCGAGGCGTCCGTCGTGTAGGCCTTGCAGCGCCCGCCGAAGAACGCGACCTTCGATTCCTCGAGCTGCTCGAACACCACCGGTTTGATGTTGAGCTTGTTGGCGCGGGAGAAGTCCGCGAGGTTGAGCTCGGTCGTCGTGCCGGTCTGAACGCAGACGGTCGCGCCTTTGAGCTCCTTGGCGCTCTTGATCTTGAGCGATTTCGGCACCATGAAGCCCTGGCCGTCATAATAGGTCACGCCCGTGAACATCATGCCGAGGGACGCATCGCGCGTGAGAGTCCATGTCGTGTTGCGCGAGAGCACGTCCACCTCGCCCGAGGTGAGCGCCGTGAAGCGCTGCTGGGCGTTGAGCGGCGTGAACTTGACGGCGTTCGCGTCGTTGAACAGCGCGACCGCGATGGCCCGGCAGATATCGACGTCGAGCCCGGTCCAGTTGCCTTGGCTGTCGGGGGCCGAGAACCCGGCGAGCGCCGTGTTCACCCCGCATTGCACAAAGCCCTTCTGTTTGATGGCGTTGAGCGTGGCACCGGCGGATGCCGACCCCGTCAAGCCGAACACGCCCAGCACGGCCGCCACGGCCCCCATCACAAAGCGTTGTCGCATCGACCCCTCCTTGATGTTTCATGCCAAACTGACCGCGAACGGCTCAGCCTGTTGTTGCAAGAATCTTATCGGCCTTGCGACAATCGGGCAACCAAAGCCGGGTATCTGCCGAAACCGGCCGAAACGGCCATTTTTTGCCCTTTGCCTGCCAGAAAGGACCGCCAGCCCCCGATGAAGCCCATCCGGAAGGACCTCAAGGAAGACACGATCATCGCCCATGCCGGCCGCGACCCCGCGGGCAATCACGGAATCGTCAACCCGCCCGTCTACCACGCCTCGACGATCCTGTTCCCCTCCGTCGCCGCGATGGAGCAGTCGAGCAAGACGCCCTATGAGGGCATCCGCTACGGCCGATACGGCACGCCCACGACCTTCGCCTTCGAGGAGGCGGTGGCGGCCTTGGACGGCGCCGACCGGGCGGTCCAACTGTCCTCCGGCCAGGCCGCAATCTCAGTGGCCCTTCTCGCGTTCCTCAAGACGGGCGACCACCTCCTCATGGTCGATAGCTGCTACGGGCCGGCGCGGCGCTTCTGCGAGCAGTTCCTCAAACCGATGGGCATCGAGGTCACGTATTACGCGCCGCTCATCGGCGCGGGGATCGCGAAGCTCATCCGTTCCAACACGAAAGTGGTCTACATGGAATCGCCGGGCTCGATCACCTTCGAGATCCAGGACGTGCCGGCGATCGCCGCCGCCGCGAAGAAGGCCGGTGCGAAGGTGCTGTTCGACAACACCTGGGCGTCGGGATTCTTCTTCAAGCCCTATCGCCACGGCGTCGACGTCACGATCTATGCCGCCACCAAATACATCGTCGGCCATTCCGACGCGATGCTCGGAATCGTCACGATGAAGGCGGACGACCACTACGCCGTCAAGCACAGCGCGATGCTGCTGGGCAACACGGCCGGGCCGGACGACGTCTATCTCGGCCTCAGGGGCTTGCGCACCATCGGCGTGCGCATGCGCCAGCACCATGAGAACGGGTTGACGCTTGCGCGGTGGCTGCAAGGCCGACCCGAAGTCGCGCGCGTCATGC
>JBGPGW010000152.1:0-8391 GCA_041484095.1 Alphaproteobacteria bacterium
ACAGGGAGGCAAAGGCATGACGGCCGCGAAGACCGACACGCAATCCTATCGATTTCTCCACACGATGCTGCGCGTGCGCGATCTCGAGAAATCGCTCGATTTCTACACGCGGCTTCTCGGCATGACGCTGCTGCGGCGCACGGATTTTCCCGGCGGCTCGTTCACGCTGGCCTTCGTCGGCTATGGCGGGGAGGCCGAGCACACGGTCCTCGAGCTCACGCACAATTGGGGGCGCGAGGAGCCCTATCCGCTGGGCGAAGGCTTCGGGCACATCGCCATCGCGGTGCCGGATGCCTACAAGGCGTGCGCCTCACTCGCGGCGGAAGGGGTCACGATCACGCGGCCGGCCGGTCCCATGAAGCACGGCACGACAGTGATCGCGTTCGTCGAGGATCCCGACGGATACAAGATCGAGTTGATCCAGCGCGGCTAGGGCGTGTACTCATAAATCGCGGTTGATGGGCCACGGTTGGCCGATGTCCGTTTTGGAGCGCTTTGCGGACTCAAGTCGGACATCGCGCCATGTCCGAGATGTGCCAGAAGCGGAAATCGAATTGGGCCTCAGCGGACCGCAAGCAATCGCAGCGGCCGCGCGACCGCATTGACGACCGACGCTCGACCTAGATTGTACGTTCGACGGGTACCGAGCGCGTATCCATTTCGAACTCCAATCCACTGATAGGCGGCCGGCACAAATGCCAGGTGATGCCCGCTGGCGCGGCACCACGCACGGCGATCTCGCCGGTGAGCGCTTCGAAGATGTCGTGGACGCAGTAAAGTCCGTTCCCCGTGGTCATCGACCAATCGAAACCAAGCCGCGACATTCGCGTCTCCAAGTCATCAAGTGCGTGGTCAGCCTTTTTTCTGATTCCTGCAGGGTCAACTTGGTCCAGCGCGACAACCAGGTCTCTGAGATCCTTATCGCCCGGCATCAGATCGACGGCACCCGCCAGCACGAAAGAAGGCCGCGCGCCTACCTCTTCGAGGGTATAGGAGAACGCATAGACGGAAGCATCAGACAACGTTTGGTCGGACGGGCAGACATTGGTGCGAGTAACCGGGTTTGTACCGCCAACCTCGGACCATCCGAAATCGCGGAGAATGGCGATGTAACGCGCGTTAAAGGCGCTAAAGCCGGCCTCGGTGAATTGGGCGGGTGAACGCAGTTCGAGCGAGGCTAGGGCAGATACGGGGCGCTTTGAGTTCGCGATGACATCCGCTATGCGTCGGAATGCGTCGTCCAAAGAAATGGGTGACTGGAATCGGACGCGTTCAAGTCGGAATCCTGATAGCGCAGCAACACCCAACGAGTATGCCATCGACCCTCTGATAAAGCGATAGCCACCCGCGGGAAAGTCTAAGACCTCATGCATTTCCATACAGTCCTCCTATTTGGGCCAGCGTTGAGGCGCCTCCTCAGGCTGGCGGCATCGTCGGTTTGCAAGGAAACATGAATCGGTTTATCCTTCTTGTCTGATCTTGACCTCGCGATCATGGCTGTCCCGCAACCTAAAAGCCCACTCGACCGAGCGACGTTCCGCCGATCTCATATGTTCGGCGGGATCGATCTCATGTCGGCTAGGTTCGCGCGGCACAGCTTCGCGCCGCATTCGCATGATGAGCTAATGATCGGCGTCATCCAGGCCGGTGTGAAGTCGTTCCGGTGCGGGCGGTCGCACGACCACGCAGCACCCGGCAGCCTGTCAGTGGTCAATCCCGGCGAAACGCATACCGGAGAGTGCGAGGACGGTCCGGAGTTGGTCTATGCCGCGCTTTACGTGCCGGAAGCGGCCCTCGCGACGATATTAGATAGTCCGAGACCTGACTCTTCACTTGTCGGACAGCCGGTCGTCAACGACCCGGAAGTTTGGCGGTGGCTTGCGGAGGCCCACAAACTGGCCATGGCCGGAGACGATGGAGCCGCTGCTGAGGAAGCAATTGTTTGCGGCGTTTCTTTGCTGTTCGAACGGTATGGGACTCGCCGAACTGTTCAATCCGAAGCGGGTTGCCCAAAGACGGTCGATCGTGCCGTAAGCTTTCTGCAGGCGCGCGCCTGCGATCGCATCAGCCTGGAAGATGCATCAAGAGCATCCGGAGTCGGTGTGTTTCATCTCATTAGGCTTTTTCAGAAACACCTTGGCTTGACACCCTACGCGTATCTCACTCAGGTCCGCATTGCGAAGTCGCGGCAGCTCCTGAGACTTGGAGAGCCGGTGGCGCAAGTAGCGCTGGATGTCGGCTTTGCCGACCAGGCGCATTTCACGAAGCGCTTCAAGCAGCTCACCGGCACAACGCCAGCATTGTATGCCAGATCGATGCAATGAACCCCGCCACCGGCGTTTCGTAGCTCAAGTGGCTGTCCCTTCTCTCGCCAAGCTGTCCATCGCGTCCTTGGTCGCCTGATACGCTATATCGACAATCTCATCTATTTCGGATTCGGACGCGACAACGTCCGCTTTGGGTCAGACTCTGAAGTAACTGAATTTGGCGCTCATGTCCGTCTAATGACGAACACCGGAAATGCTAGTTCGGTGTTGCGGAAGTCGGCATGGGCTTGATTGATCGTTGAGTGGTCCGAACCGGACCTAACTCCGCTTAATTCACACCTCGCGGAAGTGCCAGGAACATACAACCGATTATGGCTGGAGGTTTATGAGTCCACGCCCTAGGCGAAGACGAGCGTCAAGCCCGCCGACAGAGCGGCCGCGGCGAGCGCGAGCGCGACGAAAACACCCACCCGCCGCCGGTTGAAGAATTCGTTCTCATTCGCGGCTTCTGGCGTATTGGCCTGCGGCCCGACGCTGATGCGCGTGGCGAGCGATTGCGCCGTGGCGGCCGGATGTGTCGTTCGCTGCCGGGGGTCGCCGCCGGACATGATCAAACGTTACGTGCGCTTGTGAAGAGGGACATACGGGCGCGCGGCCTCGCCCATGTAGAGCTGGCGCGGCCGGCCGATCTTCTGCGAGGGATCGTCGATCATTTCCTTCCACTGCGCGATCCAGCCCACCGTCCGCGCGAGCGCGAACAGCGCGGTGAACATCGATGTCGGGAAGCCGATGGCCTGCAGGATGATGCCGGAATAGAAGTCGACGTTCGGATAAAGCTTCTTCTGGACGAAGTAATCGTCGTGGAGCGCGATCTTCTCGAGCTCGATCGCGAGGTCGAGAAGCGGATCGTCCTTGATGCCGAGTTCGGCCAGAACCTCGTGGCAGGTCTTGCGCATCACCGCGGCGCGCGGGTCGTAGTTCTTGTAGACGCGGTGGCCGAAGCCCATGAGGCGGAAATCGTCGTTCGGGTCCTTCGCGCGCCTGATGAATTCGGGGATGTTCTTGGTCGAGCCGATCTCCTTCAGCATGGTGAGCACGGCTTCGTTCGCCCCGCCATGGGCCGGCCCCCAGAGGCACGCGATGCCGGCCGCGACGCATGCGAACGGATTGGCGCCGGACGAACCCGCGAGCCGCACGGTCGAGGTCGAGGCGTTCTGCTCATGGTCGGCATGGAGGATGAAGATCTTGTCCATCGCCTTGGCGATGACGGGATTGACCTTGTACTCCTCGCACGGCACGCCGAACGTCATGTAGAGGAAGTTCTCGGCGTAGTTGAGGCTGTTGCGCGGGTACATGAAGGGCTGGCCCATCGAGTACTTGTACGCCATCGCGGCGATGGTCGGCATCTTGGCGATGAGCCGATAGGACGCGATCAGGCGCTGGTGCGTGTCGCTGATGTCCGTGCTGTCGTGATAGAAGGCCGAGAGCGCGCCGACGACGCCGACCATGACGGCCATGGGATGCGCGTCGCGCCGGAAGCCCTGGAAGAACCGCAGAAGCTGTTCGTGGATCATCGTGTGGTAGGTGACGTCCAGCTCGAACTTCCGCTTCTCCGTCGCGGTCGGCAGCTCGCCGAAGAGCAGGAGGTAGCAGACTTCCATGAAGTCGCTGTGTTCGGCCAAATCCTCGATCTTGTAGCCGCGATGCAGAAGCACGCCGGCGTCGCCGTCGATATAGGTGATCGTCGATTCGCAGCTCGCGGTCGAGGTGAAGCCGGGGTCGAAGGTGAAGAAGCCGGATTCCGCGTAAAGCTTGCGGATGTCGATGACCGAAGGCCCGACTTGGCCATCGAGCACAGGCAGCTCATAGCTTCGGCCGCTACGGTTGTCCGTAACGGTGACGCTGTTCCGGTTCGATGCCTGCGCGCGCGGTGTCGTGGCCTCGTTCATGCGAAATCGTCCTCCCTCTTTGGCGGAGCATAGAAAGATAGCGGGATCATTACAAACATATGGTTAATTCTTTCCATCGGCCAGTGGCGGCCAGTGGCGGCCAGTGGAGCCGCGTTGCGGTCCATCAGGCCGGCGTTCCCTGCGCCGCAAGGCGCGCCAGAGTCTCTGTCCGGCCCAGGATCTCCATGACCTCGAAAATGGGCGGCGAAATCGTGCGCCCGGTGAGCGCGGCGCGAAGCGGCTGGGCGACCTGGCCCAGCTTGACGCCGGCGCGCTCGGCAAGATGACGCGCGGCGTCTTCGAGGCCGGCCTGGGCCCAGGGCTCGAGCGAACCCACCGTGTCCCGGTAGCTGGCGAGAAGGGCGCGTCCCGCGGGATCGAGCAGCTTCGCGGCCTTTTCCTCGATCTCCGTCGGGCGCGCGACATAGGGACGCGCCATATCCGCCAGTTCCGCGAGCGTCTTCACGCGCTGCTTCAGCCCGGTCATGCCCCGGCGGAGCCGTTCGGGAACCCCGGCCTCGACCGGGGTGCGGAGCGCCGCCTCGATTCGCGGCAGGACGAGCTCGACGAGCCGCTCGTCCGAAGCCAGGCGGATGTAGTGGGCATTGAGATTGTCGAGCTTCGCGAAATCGAAGCGTGCCGCCGACCGGCCGACTTGCGGCAGGTCGAACCACGCGATGGCCTGCTCCGTGCTGATCGTCTCGTCGTCGCCATGGCTCCAGCCGAGGCGCAGGAGATAGTTGCGCACGGCCTCCGGCAGATAGCCCATGTCCCGGTAGGCGTCGACGCCGAGCGCGCCGTGGCGCTTGGAGAGCTTGGCCCCGTCCGCCCCGTGGATGAGCGGGATGTGCGCGAACAGCGGCACGGGCCAGCCCATGCCGAGGTAGATCTGGCTTTGGCGGAACGCGTTCGTCAGGTGATCGTCGCCGCGGATGACATGGGTGATGGCCATGTCGTGATCGTCGACGACGACGGAAAGCATGTAGGTCGGCGTGCCGTCCGCGCGGAGCATGACCATGTCGTCGAGCTGCTCGTTGCCGACGCGCACCGTTCCCTGCACCGCGTCCTCGATGACCGTCTCGCCGGTCTGCGGGGCCTTGAGGCGGATCGCATAGGGACCTTGGGGCCAGTCGGTGCGGTCGCGCCAGCGTCCGTCATAGCGCGGCGGCCGGCCCGCCTTGCGCGCGGCTTCGCGCATGGTCTCGAGCTCCTCGGGCGTGCAATAGCACCGGTAAGCCTTGCCGGCATCGAGGAGTTCCCGCGCGACCTCGGCGTGGCGCGCGGCGCGGGAAAACTGGTAGACGACGTCGCCGTCCCAATCGAGGCCGAGCCATTTGAGCCCGTCGAGAATTGCGGCCTTGGCCGCCTCGGTCGAGCGCGCGCGGTCCGTGTCTTCGATGCGCAGCAGGAACTGCCCCTTGTGGTGGCGGGAATACAGCCAGTTGAAGAGGGCCGTGCGCGCGCCGCCGATGTGGAGGAAGCCGGTCGGCGAGGGGGCGAAGCGGGTCACGACGGTCATGCTTGGGCGGTCTCGTTCGGTTTTCTCGGGGCGGGGGCGTTCTCTAGCACAGTATCGCTGGTGCGTGCAGCATTCCGCGCCTCGAAAATGCGGCGTGGTCTTGACCAGTACTGAATCAGGCGCCGAACGCGGCAATCAACGTGTGGACGGTCATGAAGATGAGGATGAACGAGCCTACGCTCCAAAAGGTTGCGCGCACGTCGTGGATCTGACCCGTGAAATACGCCGCGAAATGCAGCGCCCGCGACGCGACATAGCCATAGAGGAGCCACTGTGCGAGCTGAAGCGGCGGCTCGGTGAGGACATAGAGAAACCCTGCGACCAGGAAGAAGGGCAGGTTCTCCAGGTCGTTCATCTGGATGCGCCGGATTCGCTCGACGCGCTCGTTGGGCGCGAGCTGCTTCGGATCGGGTTTGGGGTTGAGGGGCGTCTTCTTGAGGTCTTCGGGCGAGCGGAAGCCGGCCTTCTCCCGCATCATGCGCCAGACGGTCAGCCAGGACATGCCGACGGCCTTGAGGATCATGAGCGTGGCGGCGATGACGTAAGTCGCGAAGAGCGGGTCGTGCAGACTGAGTTTGTCCATGGCGTGTCCGTCGGCCTCCTTCGAGTGGGCGGTCTGGCGTTCCGCACAGTGCGCCGGATCGGCTCCGCCTGACACCATTTTTAGCCTCGGGTCGAAAGCGATCAAGGCGCGGGCCTGGCGCCAAGCGCCATCCGCCGCGGAAGTCCCGGCAGCCGCGCGCGGACCCCGCCACGGAATGCGCACCGGGCCGCCCTTTTGCCCACTCCGCCCCATTTGCGACACAGAGGTCGGGAATTCTTCGCCGTGCCGCCGAAGCAAGCCCGAGCCCGCGTCCTTGCGATGCCCCAAATCCCCGCGATGAATCCGCTGCCCCGCTGGCCGGTCTCGATCGGAGACCTGCGGGCGAATGTGCTGGCCGAGCGCGGGCGCTGGCCTCTCTTTCTGCCGGTCCTTCTCGGTGCCGGCATCGGGCTCTATTTCGGTCTCGGCACGGAGCCGCCCCGGTGGCTCGGCGGCGCGGGCGTGATCCTCGCGGCGCTCGCCTGCGTCGGCTTGAGGCGCGCGGGCGGCTGGCTGGCTGCCGCCATCGCCCTCCTCACGATTGCAATCGGCTTTGCGGCGGCCGAGCTCCGCACGGCAGGGGTCGAGGCGCCGATCCTCGCCAAGCGTTTTGGTCCGGTCAGCATCGCAGGACAGATCGCCGAGATCGAATCGCGCACCAGCGGATTCCGCATCGTCCTCGAAAGGCTCACGATCGAACGCCTGGACGCAAGCGAGACGCCCGAACGGATTCGCCTCCGCATCGCCGATCCCGAACGCACGCTCGCCGTCTGCGGCTGGGTTTCGCTTCGCGCGGTCCTTCTGCCCCCTCCGCCTCCGACGGCGCCCGGCTCCTTCGATTTCCAGCGTCTCGCCTTCTTCCAGGGCCTGGGTGCGGTGGGCTTCGCGGTCTCGCGCGCGCAAGCTCTTCCGCCGCCCGCGGGAAGCGCGAGCGGGCTCACGGGCCGCTTCGCGCTTTGGCTCGAAGGCGTGCGCGCGGACGTCTTCCGGCGCGTGACGGCGGTGCTCCCCGGTGCCACGGGTGCCATCGCGGCGGCGCTCCTGACCGGCCAGCAAGGCGCCATCCCCGAGGACGTCATCAAGGCGATGCGGGATTCGGGGTTGGCACACCTCCTCGCCATCTCCGGCCAGAACATCAGCCTCGTCGCCGGATTCGTGTTTCTGTTCGTCCGCGCGTCGGGCGCGCTCATTCCGGCGCTGGCGCTGCGCTATCCCCTGAAGAAATGGGCGGCGGTCGCGAGTTTCCTGAGCGCCTTGGCCTATCTTCTCCTGTCGGGCGCGAGCGTGCCGACGCAACGCTCGGTCGCGATGATCGGCCTCGTGCTCTTGGCGATCCTCCTCGACCGGTCCGCGATTTCGATGCGGAGCCTCGCCTGGGCGGCCTGCCTCGTCTTGCTCGTGGCGCCCGAGAGCCTCTTGGGGCCGAGCTTCCAGATGTCCTTTGCGGCGGTGATGGCGCTCATCGCGGGCTACGAATTGCTGCCGGGCGGCTTGCGCGCATGGGCGCATCAGGGGGTGGGGAGCTGGTTCTCGCGGCCTCTGCGCTACCTCGGCGCCGTGGTCTTGTCGTCGATCTTCGCCATCACCGCGACGGCGCCCTTCGCGGTCTATCACTTCAATCGATTCTCGACCTATGCGCTTCTCGCCAATGTCGCGGCGGTGCCGCTGACCGATGCCTGGATCATGCTGTGGGCGCTCGGCGTGCTCGTGCTGCTGCCCTTCGGCCTCGAGCGCTTGGCGCTCCCGCCGATGGGCTGGGGGATCGATGCGATGATCGCGGTCGCGAAGACCGTGGCGGGCTTGCCTGGTGCCGCCGTTTCGCTCCCGCGCTGGCCGGTCGAAGGCCTGGTGCTGGTGAGCCTCGGCGGGCTGTGGCTCTGCCTCTGGCGCCGCCAGTGGCGCGCGCTCGGCGTGCTGCCGATCGCGGCCGGCATCGCGACCGCTTTCTTCGTGCGGACGCCCGACATTCTCGTGAGCGAGGACGGCAAGCTCGTCGCCGTTCAGGCCCCCGGGGGCGAGCTCGTGCTCTCCTCCCAGCGCGGCAACCGCTTCAGCCGGGAACGCTGGCTGCTC
>JBGPGW010000153.1:0-8391 GCA_041484095.1 Alphaproteobacteria bacterium
GCGCATCACGTTTCTCGGCGGCGTCGGCACCGTGACTGGCTCGAAATACCTGGTCAAGGCCGGCGCTCGCAAGGTGCTGATCGATTGCGGCCTGTTCCAGGGTTACAAGCAACTGCGCTTGCGCAACTGGGAACCTCTGCCCGTCGAGCCCCAGGCGATCGACGCGGTCGTTCTCACCCACGCCCATCTCGACCACTCCGGCTATCTTCCTGTCCTGATCCGGAACGGCTTCAAGGGGCCGGTGTACTCGACAGTTGGCACCAGGGAACTATGCGGCATCCTTCTGCCCGACAGCGGCCACCTGCAAGAGCGCGATGCCGAGTTCGCCAACCGGCACAGCTTCTCCAAGCACAAGCCGGCGCTGCCGCTTTACACCGAGGCGGAGGCGGACGCGTCGCTCGAGCGGTTCGAATCCGTCGACTTCGAGCGCGAGCACGATCTCGGAGACGGCTTGTCGTTCGGCTTTCTGCCGGCGGGGCACATCCTTGGCGCGGCCATGGTGCGCCTCCGACATCAGGGGTCAACAATCCTGTTCTCGGGCGATCTCGGACGGCCGGATCGGCCGACGACCGTAGACCCCGCCGCTGTCCGCCGGGCCGATTATCTCGTGATCGAGTCGACCTATGGCGACCGGGTTCACGATCCCCGGGATCCCGAGGATCTGCTCGCCGAGATCGTGAATCGAACGGCTGCGCGCGGCGGCACCGTGCTGATCCCGGCCTTTGCCGTCGGACGGGCCCAGGCCCTGTTGTATCACCTGCACCGTCTCAAGATCGCCCGCCGCATCCCGGACCTGCCGATCTTTCTCGACAGTCCGATGGCGATCGACGCGAGCGAGATCCTGTGCCACCACCGCGTCGAGAAAAAACTGTCTCCGAGCGAGTGCCGGGCATTCTGCAATGTCGCGCGCTATGTCAGGAAGGCCGACGAATCGAAGAAACTCGACGACAACCGCGTGCCCATGGTGCTCATCTCCGCGAGCGGCATGGCGACCGGCGGCCGCATCCTGCATCATCTGAAAGTATTTGCGCCGGACGCGCGCAACACCATCCTCTTCGCCGGGTTCCAGGCCGGCGGGACGCGCGGCGCCGCCATGGTCGGCGGCGCGACATCCGTCAAAATCCACGGCGGATACGTGCCGATCAAGGCGGAGGTGCAGAATCTGCACATGCTCTCCGCCCATGCCGATTCGGAGGAGATTCTTCGCTGGCTTGCGAACTTCGAGGCGGCGCCCCGACGGACGTTCATCACGCATGGCGAGCCCGCAGCCACGGATGCGCTCCGCCGCAAGATCGAGGAACGGTTCGGCTGGCCCTGTCATGTTCCGGACTACCGGGAAGACGTCGAACTGCCGTGATCGGCCCAGACATGGCGTAGGGCGGTAAGAGCGCGCCTCGGATTCGGCGCCTCTCAATACCCCAAATCGAGATCGACCTCGCGCGGGATGCGTTTTCCCCGGAAGAACGCGGCGAGGCTTTCGGTGCCCATGTCGATCTCGAGCCCCGTGATGCCGTCGACATTCGCGGCCTGGTCGCCCGAGCACAGCACACTGGGCAATTTGTGAAGACCCGTGCGCGAGACGATGGGGAAGTGGTAGCTCGCCGGAAACGTGTTCTCATAGGTCCACCACACATCGGCCGCATAGCCGCGCAAGTGCCCGCTGGTCAGCGCCTCATGCAGCGCCGGTTCCACGACCAGATTGCCGCGCGCGATGTTGATGAGGTAGGCGCGCGGTTTCATGGCGGCAAAGGTGGCGGCATCGAAGAAGCCCTCGGTTTCCTTCGTGATCGGCGCGGCGAGCACGACGAAGTCGGCGCGTTTCAAGACGGCATGCAGCCGATTGGGCCCGTGAACCTCGTCGGCGAAGCGCCCGCCCTTCCCAGGATTGCGGCGGATGCCGACGACTTTCATGTCGAAGGCCTTGGCGCGGCGCCCGACGGCCGTGCCGATCATGCCGTAGCCGACGACCGCGACCGTCTTGCCTTCGAGCAGCGTCCCCGTGTAGTCCGGGTGCCAGACCGGCTGCCATTGGGCCTCCTGCACCCAGCGGTGCCGCTCCGCCAGACGCTTGCCGATGCCGAGCATCAGCGCCATGGCGTGCTCGGCGACGGCGATGCCGTTGCCGCCGCGGATGTTCGCGACCTTGATGCCGCGGCGCTTCAGCATGGGGAAATCGAGCTCATCACACCCCGCATGAAGCCATGCGACGGCCTGGAGCTTCTTGGCCACATCCCAGAGATCCGGCGGCATGATCCAGCCCATCATCGCGTCCGCCTTGGCGGCGGCGGCGACGAGATCGTCGCGATGCGCCGTGAAGCGCGTCATGGTCGAGCGGGTCTGGCGCGGCGCCAAGACGGCCGAGCCCTTGGGCAGGCCGCGCCGCACGCGGGCGACCTCGTCCGGGGTCGCGTACCAGGTGAGCATCACATTCGCCATCATCCCCTCCCCTCAAGCCGGTCAGCGGGCGAGCAGCACCGCCAGCATCGCCCCGCCGACGACGATGCGATACCAGCCGAACGGCGCGAATCCGTGTCGCGAGATGAACCCGATGAGCGTTCGCACGACCACGAGCGCCGCGAAGAAGGCCGCCACGAACCCGATCGCGATGAGCTCGATCCCGCTGCCGTCGAGCACGGACCAGTTCTTGTAGAGGTCGTAGACGGTCGCGCCCAGCATCGTCGGCAGCGCCAGAAAGAATGAGAACTCCGTGGCGCAGCGCCGCTCGGCGCCGAGCAAGGCGGCGCCGAGGATCGTGGCGCCCGCGCGCGAGACGCCCGGAATCATGGCGAGCGCCTGGCAAAACCCCACTTTGAGCGCGAAGACCGGCGTGAACTCGTCGATGCTCCGGTAGCGCGGAACCGGCAGGTGACGCTCGATCCACAGGATGGCGAAGCCGCCGAGCAGGAGCGTGACGCTCACGACATAGGGGGAGAACAGCACGCTCTTGATGAAGCCGTGCAAGAGGACGCCCAGCACGCCGGCCGGCAGGAACCCCATCACCAGCAAGGCCACGAAGCGTTGCGATTCACGGCTCCGCGGCAAGGTCACGAGCACGCCCCAGAGCCGCTCGAAATAGACCACGCACACCGACAGGATCGCGCCCAATTGGATGACGATCTCGAAGACGTGGCCGGGCGGGCCCTCGAAGCCGAGGAAGTCGTCGAAGAGAATCAAATGGCCGGTCGAGGAGACCGGCAGAAATTCGGTGAAGCCTTCGACGAGGCCGAGAAGAACCGAATCGACGATGAGTTTGATCGACACCATCCTAGAACCATTTCCTGCGGCGGAAGTAGATGAGCGGCACGATCGCCGACATGACCATCAGGACGAGCGCGAGCGGATAGCCCCATTCCCAGGACAGCTCCGGCATGTTGTGGAAGTTCATCCCGTACATGCTCGCGACCAGCGTGGGCGGCAGGAAGATGACCGCGACGATCGAGAAAATCTTGATGATCCGGTTCTGGTCGATGTTGATGAGACCAAGCGTCGCGTCGAGAAGGAAATTGATCTTGTGCGATTCATACGCGACATGCTCGTTCAAGGAATTGATGTCGCGTTGAAGCGAGCGCACCCGCACCTTCATGTCCGCGGTCTCCTTCTTGGTCGGCGCATCGAAGGTGGCGACATGGAAGCTGGTCAAGCGCGTGAGCGTCAGGAGACTCTCGCGCACCGAGGAGGCCAGGTCCTCGGTGCGGCCGAGGGATTTGATGACGGTCTGAAGATCGCCGCGGTTCCCGTTGTCCGGCGTGTCGCCGAAGATCATGGCGCTGATCCGGGCGATCTCGGCACCGACCTTTTCGGCCAGGTCCGCGAGCCGGTCGACGAAGGCTTCGAGAAGCGTGACGAAGACGTCCTCCCCGCCCGTGATGCCGGCCGGCTGGCGCATGAGGCGGCCCGCACAGGCGGCCAGCGGACGGGGCTCCGTGTGCCGGAGCGTGATCAGCGTTCGCCGGACCAAAATGAACGTGACGGCGTCGGAGACGGGATGGGATCCTTCGGCTTGCGAGAGCACCGTCGCGGTCATGAACGTCGCGTCGCCTTCCACGTAAAGGCGGCTCGAGGGTTCGATCTCGCGCATCTCCTCGGGGCTCGGAAGCTGGAGCCCATAGGCCGCCTCGATGCGGCCGCGTTCTTCGTCGGTGGGCCGCAGCGCATCGAGCCAGAGCGACTCGGCGGGGAGCGTCTCGCGCGGACCCAGCTCGATCCGCTCGATCGCCCCGCCGCGTGCCAGGTAGATGTGGATCATCGGCGCTCCGATTCGAGTCCGTCTCGCTCAGCGCTGCCGCGCGACGGCGCCGCACTCTAGATCAAGTCTTTCCAAGATCGAACACTTTAGCTGAACCGGTCGGCGTTCATTCGTCCGCGCCGGGATGCGCGAGCGCCACGATAGCGCCCGCGTGCCTTCGGCTTGCAAGAGCAAATTCGGTGACATCGCGTACGGCCGTCATCGGCGCGGGACGGCGGACCCGATCGGCTCAACCGGCACCGAAGACGATGGCCGCTTCGGCGGGACAAGCATCGTCATATGCCCGCGACACGGCGGAACGGACCGCGCGCGCCATCGATGCATGCGCTCCGGTCGTCACGCGGGCGCGACACGGGCCAACCGACCCCCGCGATCATGAGAGCGCTAACCCCTTCGATTATGTTGCGCCGCGGCAAAGGCCGGGCGCGATTCCGTACCAAAACATGTGCGATGCCATGCCGCACCGCAATATCTCGTGGTAGACCTCGATCGCCATCCCCCATATTTAGTTTTATCGCGTTGACTCCGGGAAAGGACGCGATCAATATCTGCGGTCCTGGCTTCGCCCCACCTACTACATTTGGGTATCGCGGTCAGGAATTTCTGCATAAGCCATTGGGATCGTTCATTCCTTAGAACGTGACCAAGGGCGACCCGAGAGAAACGACGTGGGGGATTCCAATGCGTATCCAGCGGCTATTCACGGAGAACGGAAAATCGCCCTATCACGGTATCGAGTTCCGAAAAACGAAGAGCGAGATCCGCAATCCGGACGGCTCCGTGGTGTTCAAGGCGGACGATATCGAGGTTCCCGCGTCCTGGTCGCAAGTCGCTTCGGACATCCTGGCCCAGAAGTATTTCCGCAAGGCCGGTATCGCGCGCCGCCTCAAGGCGGTGGAAGAGACGACGGTCCCATCATGGCTGTGGCGGCGCGTGCCGGACGAGGCCGCGCTCGGCGCGCTGCCGGCCGAGCACCGCATGGGCGGCGAGACCAGCGCCACGCATGTCTTCGATCGCCTCGCCGGCACCTGGACCTATTGGGGCTGGAAGGGCGGCTATTTCGACCAGGAGGAAGATGCGCGCGCCTTCTTCGATGAAATGCGCTTCATGCTCTGCCGCCAGATGGCGGCGCCGAATTCGCCGCAATGGTTCAACACCGGCCTCCATTGGGCCTATGGCATCGACGGGCCCTCGCAGGGTCACTACTACGTCAACCACGAATCGGGCCGGCTCGAAGCGTCGAGCTCCGCCTATGAGCGGCCGCAGCCGCATGCCTGCTTCATCCAGGGCGTCGCGGACGACCTCGTCAATGACGGCGGCATCATGGACCTCTGGGTCCGCGAGGCGCGCCTGTTCAAATACGGCTCCGGCACGGGCAGCAACTTCTCGCGCCTGAGGGGCGAGGGCGAGAATCTGTCCGGGGGCGGCCGGTCGTCCGGTCTCATGAGTTTCCTCAAGGTCGGCGACCGCGCCGCCGGCGCCATCAAATCCGGGGGAACGACGCGGCGGGCCGCGAAAATGGTGGTGGTGAACGTCGACCACCCCGACATCGAATCGTTCATCGACTGGAAGGTGATCGAGGAACAGAAGGTCGCGGCGCTTGTGACGGGCTCGAAGCTCGCGCGCCTGCATCTGGGCGAGATCATGGCCGCGTGCCACGGGATGAAGCGAAACGGCGATGCCGATGCGCCCTTCGATCCCAAGAAGAATCCGGCGCTGCGCCTCGCCATTCGCGCCGCGCGCAAGGTCCTCATCCCGGAGAATTACGTGCAGCGCGTCATTCAGTTCGCGCGGCAGGGCTACACCAATATCGAGTTCAGGACCTACGACACGGATTGGGATTCCGAGGCCTATCTCACCGTGTCCGGTCAGAATTCCAACAACTCGGTCCGCGTGACCGACGCCTTTCTCAAGGCGGTCGAGGCGGACGGCAACTGGCGGCTCATTCGCCGCACCGACGGCAAAGTCTCGCATACCGTCAAGGCGCGTGATCTGTGGGAGAAGATCGGCCACGCCGCCTGGGCCTGCGCCGATCCCGGCATCCAGTTCGACACCACGATCAACGACTGGCACACCTGCCCGAAGAGTGGCCGGATCAACGCCTCCAATCCGTGCTCCGAGTACATGTTCCTCGACGACACGGCCTGCAATCTCGCTTCGCTCAATCTCATGACGTTCCGCAAGGCCGATGGGCGCTTCGACGTCGAGGCCTATGAGCATGCCGTTCGCCTCTGGACGGTCGTCCTCGAGATCTCGGTGCTCATGGCCCAGTTTCCGTCGCGCGAGATCGCACGGCTCTCCTACGAGTATCGGACCCTCGGCCTCGGCTTCGCCAACATCGGCGGGCTGTTGATGGCCGAGGGCCTGCCCTATGACAGCAAGGAGGCCCGCGCCATCTGCGGCGCCTTGAGCGCGATCATGACGGGCGTGTCCTACGCGACCTCGGCCGAGATGGCCGAGGAGCTCGGCGCCTTTCCGGGCTTCGCACGCAACCGCGGCGACATGCTGCGCGTCATCCGCAATCACCGCCGCGCGGCCCATGGCGACAGCAAAGGCTACGAGGCCCTGGCGACGCCGCCCGTGCCGCTCGATGCCGCCTCTTGCCCCGACGCGTCTCTCGTCGAGGCGGCGCGGCGCGCATGGGACCGGGCACTCGCGCTCGGCGATCTCCACGGCTACCGCAACGCGCAGACGACCGTGATCGCGCCCACCGGCACGATCGGCCTCGTCATGGACTGCGACACGACCGGAATCGAGCCGGACTTCGCCCTGGTCAAGTTCAAGAAGCTCGCGGGCGGCGGCTACTTCAAGATCATCAACCGCACCGTGACCGAGGCGCTCCGGGCCCTCGGCTACGGCGACGCCGCGGTCGAGGAGATGGTGCGCTACGCGGTCGGGCACGGCACGCTCAAGGACGCGCCGGGCGTGGGCCACGCCGCCTTGCGGGCGCGCGGCTTCAACGAAAGCGCGTTGCAGGCGATCGAATCGGCGCTGGCCTCCGCCTTCGATATCAAATTCGCCTTCAACAAGTGGACGCTCGGCGAGGAGATCTGCACGCGCGTCCTGGGGTTGGACGCGGCCCGTCTCGACGACGTGTCCTTCGACATGCTCGAGGCACTCGGCTTCTCCAAGGCCGAGATCGACGCCGCCAACGCCTATTGCTGCGGGGCCATGACGCTCGAAGGCGCGCCCTATCTCAAGCCCGAGCACCTGCCGGTGTTCGACTGCGCCAATCCCTGCGGGCGAATCGGCACGCGCTCGCTCTCCGTCGACAGCCACATCGAAATGCTGGCCGCGGCGCAACCCTTCATCTCGGGCGCGATCTCGAAGACCATCAACATGTCGAACACCGCCACGGTCGAGGAATGCAAGACGGCCTATATGCGGTCATGGCGCCTGGGCCTCAAGGCCAACGCGCTCTACCGCGACGGCTCGAAGCTCTCCCAGCCGCTCTCGGCGAGCATTCTCGGCGACGAGGACGGCAGTTTCGCCGAGGAGGTCATCGAGGCGCCCGCGGCCGTGCAGGCCCCCATGATGGCGGAACGGATCGTCGAACGGATCGTCGAGCGCGTCATTGCCGATCGCCGCCGCTTGCCGGCGCGACGCAAGGGTTACACCCAGAAGGCCGTCGTCGGCGGGCACAAGGTCTATCTGCGCACCGGCGAATATGAAGACGGGCAAATCGGTGAAATCTTCATCGACATGCACAAGGAAGGGGCCGCCTTCCGCAGCCTGATGAACAACTTCGCGATCGCGATCTCGATCGGCCTTCAGTACGGCGTGCCGCTCGACGAGTTCGTCGAGGCCTTCACCTTCACGCGCTTCGAGCCCTCCGGCCTCGTCGAAGGCAACGACGCGATCCGCATGTCGACCTCCGTGCTCGACTACATCTTCCGGGAGCTCGCCATCTCGTATCTCGGCCGGACCGATCTCGCCCATGCCAAAGCCGAGGATCTGCGCCCCGACAGTCTCGGCACCGGCGATTATGAACGATCTCTTCGCCGCGACGTCGACGGAGCGGCGCTCGATGCGGTCAAGCGCGTCACGAGCGTCGGCTATGTCCGGAACAATCTCTACGTCTTCTATGGCAATGGGGATGGTGCCGCCCGGCGGGAGGGCAACGCGCCGACCGACCGCCTGAGTGA
>JBGPGW010000154.1:0-8366 GCA_041484095.1 Alphaproteobacteria bacterium
GCGCTGGCTCATCGACGGCAACGCCAAATCGGCGAGGAGATTGTCCACGCCGCCGACCTCCCTCAGCTCGTTCAGCCGTTCCGCCACGTAGTCCGGCGGGCCGATGACGATGTTGCCCCGCTCCGCGAGAAACTCGAAGCATATCTTGTCGTTCGGCTGCGGCTGCTCGCCGGGGTTCATGAACATCGAGAGGCCGCGGAACGGGTTGTTGTAGAGGAAGACGAACGATGCGCTCTCGCGCGCCTCGCGTTCGGCCTGTTCCATCGTCGGCGCGACGTAGATCTGCCGGAGCACCCCGACATGCTTCTTCGCATCGATCGCACGGCCTTCGGCCTTGGAGCGGTGCTGGGCATACATGTCGGCATAGGCCCGGATCGCCTTCGGCGGCGGCTGCCAAAGCTGCACGTTGATCGCGTTCTTCGCCGCGAATTCGATCGACGGCGGGCTCGAGCACACCTGGTAGAGCGGCGGGTAAGGCTTCTGGAGCGGTTTCGGAACGATGCTGAGCTTCGTCACGCGCTCGCCGTCCCGCCAGCGCTCATCGGTCGGGAACATGGGGTGCTTCCATGTCGTCGTGGGGGCGGGGAACGTGTAGTTCGGCCCTTGGTGGCTGAAGAATTCCTCGGTCCACGCCTTTTTCAGGATCTCGAGCGTCTCGCGGAACAGCGCCATCAGGACGTCCGAGTTCCGGGGATCGGCGTTGGGGTGAAAGTTGGGACCCTCGCGCGGCCACACGCCGCGGCCGACGGAGATGTCGAGCCGGCCGTCGAGCAGATGATCGAGCGTGGCCAGGTCCTCGGCAAGCCGCAGCGGATGCCACCACGGCAGAATCACGGCGCACAGCCCCATGCGAATGCGCTTCGTGCGCTGACCCAGATCCGAGGCGATCAGGATGGGATTGGGAATGTTGCCCATCCCTTCGGGGCCGAAATGATGCTCGGCCAGCCACACGTTCTCGAAGCCCGCCTGATCCGCGAACACGGTCTGCTCGCGCAGGTTCTTGATGATTTCAGGGTAGGTCCGCTTGTTGCCGGGATCGGCCAGGGTGGTGAAAAGACTGTAGCGCATGGCGGGTCTCCTCTCGGATTTGGACGATAGCAACGCGGCCTTCGATGCCGCAAGCCGCGCGTTCGGTGAACGGCGGATTGCGACCGCTTCTTGTTTCTAGGCGCGCCGCAACCCCAGGCGGTTCGCGATGTTGTTCTTCTGGATGGCGGAGGAGCCGCCCGCGATGTTGAACACGAGGATATCGCGGACATAGCGCTCCATGTCGACGCCCCTGACGCAGCCATAGGCGCCCATCACGCGCTGGCAGGCCAGGACGACGTCCTCGGCGGTCTCGCAGACGAACAGCTTGGCCATGGAGCTTTCGACGCCGCAGGGCATGCCCTCATCCGCGAGCCAGCTTGCCTGTTGCAGGACAAGCCGAGCGGCGAGAAGGCGCGTCTTCGCGTCCGCCAGCGCATGACGCACCGATTGATGCGCGCCGATGGGCTGGCCGAACTGCTTACGCTCGAAGCTGTAGGCCCAGGCGTCGTCGAGCGCCGCGGTCGCAAGACCAAGGGCCATGGCCGCGACTTCGAGCTTCTCGACGTCGAGTGCGGGTCCCGCGAGCATGGGCCAGCCTTGATTCCACCCGTCCTCCTCGCCGATCACGGCCTCGATCGGCACTTCGACGCCGTCGAAGACGACGTCGGTCAGTGTCGCCCCGCGCATGCCGATGCCGTCCATCTGCGTGATCGCGAGGCCGGCGCTCGCCCGGGGCACCAGGACGAAGGAGAGATTCTTGTAACGCGGCGCGGACGGATCAGTCTTGACCAGGGTGTAGATGTAGTCCGCGACGGAAGCGCCGGTGCAGAACCTCTTGGCGCCGGTGACGATGATGCGGTCGCCTTTGCGCTCGGCGCGCGTGGTGACGCTCGCGAGATCGGCGCCGACGTCGGGCTCGGTGAGCCCGTAGGCGAACAGGATTTCGCCCTTGGCAAGCCGCGGCAGGAATTCGCGCTTCTGTCGAAGGGAACCGGCGGCGAGGATATTCATCCCGCCGTAGCACGCACACATGATGTAGGGCACGGCGATCGCGAGGCTGCGCCGCGAAAGCTCCTCGATCGTCGCCATGGTCGCGCCGATGTCGCGCCCGTTGCCGCCATATTCCTCGGGAATCGTCGAGCCCGTGACGCCGAGCGCCGCCAGCTTGTCGAACACCGCGCGCGGGAAGCGGTCTTCGGCATCCCAGCGCTGGGCGGCATCGCGCGGCATTTCCGCCGCGACGAAGCGTCGCAACGACTCTCGCAGCATGGTGATGTGGTCGGGTTCCTGAAAATCCATGGCGTCCTAGCGGGGCAGGCCGAGCCGGTTGGCGATATTGTTGCGCTGGATCGCCGAGCTGCCCCCGATGATGGGCAGCAGCAGAACGTCGCGCACGTAGCGCTCGAGATCGAAGCCCTCGGCATAGCCGTAGGCCCACAGGACCGTTTGGCAGGCGAGGACGATGTCTTTGGCGGTTTCGGTCACGAACAGCTTGGCCATGGAACTCTCGACACCGCAGGGCAAATGCCGGTCGGCGCGCCAGGCCGCGTGATACATCATGAGCCGCGCGGCATGGAGCTTCGTCCGCGCATCGGCCAGCATATGGCGGATCGACTGGTAGGCCGACACGGGCTTGCCGAATTGAAGGCGGTCCTGGCTGTAGGCCCAGGCGTCTTCGATCGCGGCTTCCGCGACCCCGATGCCGATCGCCGCGACTTCGAGCTTCTCGACGTCGAGCGTCGGCCCGGCCAGCATGGGCCATCCCTTGTTCCAGCCCGCTTCGCCGCCGACGATGTTCGCGGCCGCCACCTCGACGTTCTCGAAGGTGACGTCGTAGGAGGGAAATCCCTTGAGCCCCAGCGTGCCGATCTGCGTCATCGTGATCCCGGGCCGGTCCGGGGGCACCAGAATCAGCGAAAGGTTCTGGTAACGCGGCGCCGCCCTGTCGCTCCTAACGAGGAGATAGATGTAGTCGGCGATCTTGGCGCCGGTGAGGAAGCGCTTGGCGCCATTGATCACGACGGCGCCGCCGCGGCGCTCCGCGGTCGTCTTGACGCTCGCGAGATCGGCGCCGACATCGGGCTCGGTCAGCCCGTAAGCGAACAGAAGCTCGCCGCGCGCGATCCTCGGCAGGAGCGCGCGCCTCTGCTCGTCCGAACCGCTCTCGAGGATGTTCATGCCGCCGTAACAGGCGCAATTGATGTAGGACACCGCGACGGGGAAGCTGCGCTTGGCCAGCTCCTCGATCGTGACCATGGTGGCCAGGATGTCGCGGCCGGTCCCGCCATACTCCTCCGGGATGGTCGAGCCCGTGACCCCGAGTCCGGCCATCTTTTCGAAGATATGCCGCGGAAATTCGTCGGCCTTGTCCCAGCGTGCGGCCTCGGCCCGCGGCATCTCGCGGGCGACGAAGCGGCGCACCAACTCGCGCAGTTGCGTGATGTGCTCGGGTTCGGAGAAATCCATGGAGCGGCCCGACGCTGCGGTGATCCCTGCCTAGCGTCCCGTGAATTTGGGTTTCCGCTTCTCCCGGAAGGCCTTGACGGCTTCCTGATGGTCGGCGGTGCTGTTGGTCACGGTCTCGTAGGCGATGCTGGCATCCATGATCGAATGGGCGAGCTGGCGGAGGCCGATATTCACCGCGGTCTTGGAGTAACGGATGGCCTGGGTCGCGCCGGCGGCGATTCGCTCGGCAAATCCGTAGACCCGCGCATCGAGCTCCGCTTCGGGGACAGCGTGATTGATGAGGCCGATTCGGGCCGCCTCGGCGCCCGTCAGCACGTCGCCGGTCATGAGGAATTCCTTGGCGCGCGCATAGCCGATCAACTGCGGCCAAATCACCGCCCCGCCATCGCCGGCGACCAAGCCGACGCTCACATGGGGGTCCGCGATCTTCGCGGTCTCGGTGGCGAAGATCACGTCGCAGAACAGCGCGACCGTGGTGCCGAGCCCCATCGCTGCCCCGTTGACGCGGGCAATGACCGGCTTTTCGCAGTCGAGGAGCCCGAACACGATCTTCTTGGCCTCGGTTCGCGTGCGTTCCCATTTGGCCTTGTCGTCGATCATCTCCTGCATCCAGTTGATGTCGCCGCCGGCCGAGAAGGCCTTCCCCGCGCCTGTCAGCACGATGACATCCGCCTCGGGGTCCTCCGCCACGTCGTAAAACACCCGCGCGAGTTCCTCGTGAAGGACCGCCTCGATGGCGTTAAGAACTTCCGGCCGGTTCATGGTGACCGTGAGAATGCGTCCCCGTCTCTCGAATTTGAGCCTCTTGTAGCTGGCGTAGCTCACCGCACTCCCCCTTTGCCCATTGCTGTCGTGGAGATTTTCTCGTCCTCGTCGGGACCGGCCCATCGTGCCGAAAGACGAGGCGCGACGGAAGCCCGCTCCGCCGGACCCGAACGCCATCTAAAGCTTGCTGGTCGAGCGCCCTTCTGCCTCAACAGGATGCGTCCTCGCCTGTTTGAGACCAAGCCTATCCAGAAGAATAATCGACATATCCGATTGTTAGGGCGCGTTGCTTTGGGGGTACGACCTTTCCACGTCGTGCAATCGGGGCAACAAAGCAAAACAATTCGCAAATCGCATTGGAGCGGCGATGCGGTTGTCGGTTGCAAAACGCGCGGCTCAAGGTGCGTTCCAACTTCGTTGTCCTACGCATTGAAATGTCCAGAGAACCGAATATGCGCCGAACGGATCCGGAAGTGGCGCGGTTCTTGCGAGGGTGAGCGCATGACGCAGCCGCACACGTAGTGCGGTCCGCGAAGGGTGATCGGGGTTAGAAGTTCCGAGCCCGGCTGCGACCACCGGCTGCTCCATCGAGTTTGTTTTTTGTTCTTGCGTTCTAGCCTACCCCCACCAGGCTGGAACGTTAAAAGGGCCGGATGAAAATCCGGCCCTCTTTTTTTCTGAACCCCTCATTTTCTGAACAATGCCCCGCAAAGGATTGCCGCGGCAGCGAATCCGGGCGCGCCGCTATCTCATCGCGAGAGCGCGCTCTCGATTGCCCGGATGATTGCGGGATCGTTCGGCTCGACGCGCGACGGCCATGCGCCGGCGAGCTCACCATTCTGATCGATCAGATACTTATGGAAGTTCCAGCGTGGCAATGCGTCCTCACCGATTTCGCCGGCGACCCACCCATAGAATGCATGCGCACCCGCGCCGATCACGGTTTGTTTCTTGGTGATGGGGAACGTGACCTTGTAGGTCCGCTCACAAAATTCGCGGATTTCCGCCTCGCTCCCGGGTTCCTGGGCGCCAAAGTCGTTGGATGGCACGCCAAGCACGACGAGGCCTTTCGCCCGGAAGCGATCCCACAGCGATTGAAGACCCCGGTATTGAGGAGTGTAGCCGCATTCCGAGGCGGTATTGACGATCAAGACGGCCTTGTTCGCGAAGTCGCGGAGGGCGAGCGGGCGTCCGTCGATGGAATCGAAGGTCAAGTCGTGTGCGTTCATTATTGCGACGCCTCCTCGGTCCTCTGGCGCTTCGTCCGAGGCATCAACTGTATCGCTCCTCGGTCCAGGGATCGGCTTCGTTGTGATACCCGCGAACCTCCCAGAATCCCGGCCGATCGGTGACGCTGAGCTCGATACGCGAGATCCACTTGGCGCTCTTCCAGAAATAGCGTTTGGGAACGACGGCGCGTAGCGGCCCGCCATGGGCATGGCTGAGCGGCTTGCCTTCCCAGCGGTGGGCGAGCAGCACGTCGTCATCATCGAATGCGGCGAGGGGAAGATTGGTCGTATAGCCGTCGAAGCTGTGAAACACGACGTAGCGCGCATCCGCGACGGGATGGACGAGGCCGAGAATGTGTCGAGCGCTCACCCCTTCCCAATGGTTGTCGAAGCGCGACCAGGAGGTGACGCAGTGGATGTCCGATACGACCGCGGATTGCGGCTGGGCCAGGACGTCGTTCCAGCTCAAACTCGCCGGTGTCGCGACCGCGCCGTCGATGACCAGTCGCCATGTCTCGAGTCTGATCTTGGGCTGGGCACCCAAATCGAGCACCGGCCAGTCGCGCACTTCGCGCTGGCCCGGGGGTAGCCGCCCCCGCGCGGGATCGCCGGTCTTGCCAGTCAGAAGACGGCCCTCCCGGGCCCATTTCTCCTTGGACTCGACGAGCTTTTGCCGGATGCCTGGCGGGTCTTTATCGCTCACGGCGCCTCGTGCCGATCAGTGACGGTCAGCGGGGGCCCCCTGTCATGGCCCGCCAGACAGCACTCTAGCACGAGACAGCGAACACGCGGAGCGGTGGGATCACTCGTAGGTGGCGTAGGATTTTTCTTCGATGAGACGCGAGCCGAGACGTTCGTTGATCGCGCGCTTGAGCGTCGCTCGCCGGTCGTTCAGCCGGTAGACGGAACGGGCCAGCTCGATGAAGGCGAGGCCGAAATCGCGCGCGCGTTCGCAGTTGCGGATCGAATCCTCGACGTCCCAGAGGCGCTCGTTCACGACCCGAAGATCGATCGCCAACCGGTCCAGCTCGGGCGAGCCGGCGATCGCGCGGTCGCGCGTCGCGTTCAGCAGATGAAGCTCGTTCTGCACATTGGCCCGCTTCGCGGGGTCTTCGATGCGCTCGGCCTTGATCTCGAGGATGGTGATCTTGTCGATCAGCTCGCCAGGTGCAATCTCGGCGGTAATCATCGACGGCTGGGGTTGCGTCGCTCGGTGTTGTGCCGGAATTGCCATGGTTTGTCCTCGAATGTGTTGGCTCGATGCTGCGTCGGAGTGTTTAACGACGTCTTAACGCGCGCGCGTCCTTCGCGCCCGCATCGTGGGCGAAGGGTGCTCGGCGGGGTCGCCCCTCCCGGTGGCGGCCTGTTAGGTTATCAGTACCCGGCCCAAGCCGGCCGCGAACGAGGGAGAGCATCGCGGTGCAGCCGTTCGAGAAGGGTCCTCCGTCCCGCGTCGTGTCGCTGCTCGCGAGCGCGACCGAGATCGTCTGTGCCCTCGGCTATCGGGGCGCGCTCGTCGCGCGCTCGCATGAGTGCGACTTTCCGGGCTCGGTCGCGGCACTGCCCGTCATCACGGAATCGAAGGCCGGTTCCGAGACCACGAGTGCCGCCATCGACAGGCAAGTCCGGACCATCGTCGAGTAGGGCCTATCGGTCTACCGGGTCGACGCGGAACGGCTGCGCGCGCTCGACCCCGACCTCATCGTCACACAGACGCAATGCGAGGTCTGCGCCGTGAGCGCCCAGGATCTCGACCAGGCCTTGTGCCGGTGGACAGGCGCGCGACCGGCGGTCGTCTCGTTGGCCCCGAATGCGCTCGCCGATGTCTGGCGCGACATCGAGACCGTCGCCGCGGCACTCGGCGCGCCCGAGCGCGGCCAGACGCTCATCGACACACTTCGCTCCCGCATGGAGAGGGTTCGCGCGCGTATCCGGCATCGGCATGAAAGGCCGCGCATCGCCTGCATCGAGTGGATCGACCCGCTCATGGCGGCCGGCAATTGGATGCCGGAGCTCGTCGCGATGGCCGGCGGCGTCAATCTGTTCGGCGTGGCCGGCCGGCATTCGCCATGGATGAGCTGGGAGGATCTGGTCACGGCCGATCCCGACATCATCCTGGTGCTTCCCTGCGGCTTCGACATCGCGCGCGCGCGACGCGAGATGCCGGCTCTCACGGCACGGGCGGAATGGTCCTCGCTTTCGGCGGTCGCATCTGGCCGCATCTATCTTCTCGACGGCAGCCAGTTCTTCAATCGGCCGGGGCCGCGGCTCGCGGACTCGCTCGAGATCCTCGCGGAGCTCTTCCATCCGGACATCTTCACGCCCGGCTATCGCGGCATCGGATGGGAGCCGCTCGCTGCCGCCGCTTACCCGTGATCCGCCGGAGCATGCGTGGGCGCGACCGCGGCGTGCGTGCGGCGGGCAACTCGATTTGTCACAGCGTTGCGTCCGGCAAACCGTGTGACAGGCATTCCGCGAGCGGCTAAGCTCGCCGCCATGGAAATGTTTGCGAGCATCGTGTGCCGCTGGGTCGGCCGATGCGCGGTCGCCGTTTGCTTGCTGCTCATCGTTCCAGCCGGTGTGACGTCCGTCTCACAAGGGGCCGAGCAGATCCCGGCGGCGCCGGACACGCCCGTGAGCGACCGCCCTGTCTCCACGGAGGAGTTGAAGGACCTCGTCTCGACTCTCGAGAACGACGAGGGCCGGCAGGCGCTGGTGCGCCAGCTCCGCGCCTTGATCGCCGCGCGATCTCATATGGCCGAAGACGATTCGGAGCCTCCGGGCGGCGCGCTTCTGGCGTTTGCATCGGAGATTTCCGAACGCGTCGGCAGCCGGGCCGTCGAGGCCGCTTCTGTCGTGCTCGATCTGCCGCAGGCC
>JBGPGW010000155.1:0-8339 GCA_041484095.1 Alphaproteobacteria bacterium
CGCACCGAGATGCTGGACAACGTGATGAAGAATCACCCGACCTTCAAACGCAACATCTCGCTCCGCACGCCGCTGCGCCGGCCGGCCGAGGCCGAGGAGATCGCCGGCGTCGCCGCGTTCCTCGCCTCCGACGATGCGAGCTACATCACGGGGCAGACGATCTACGCCGAGGGCGGGCGCCTCATCCTCAACTACATGATGCCGGAGAAGGAGGTATGACTCTCGAAGGACGCTTCGCCGTCATCACCCCCTCCCTAACCCTCCCCCCTCGAGGGGGAGGGGAGGGTGGGGGGCTTATGGCGGCTCTCCGTTCGATGGGGCCTTCATGACTCTCGAAGGACGCGTCGCCGTCATCACGGGCGGTGCGCGGGGCATCGGCTTCGCCTATGCCAGGCGCTTCGTCGCGGACGGCGCCAGGGTCGTCATCGGCGACGTGCTCGACGCGGAGGGGCGGGCCGCCGTCGCGGCACTTGGCGCCGATGTCGTGCGGTATCGCCATTGCGACGTGACGAAGAAGGCCGAGGTCGATGCCCTCATGGACAGCGCGGTCGATGTCTTCGGCCGGCTCGACGTCGCCATCGCCAATGCCGGAGTCAGCCACAAGGCGCCCTTTCTCGATGTGAGCGAGGCCGACTTCGACCGGGTCATGGCGATCAACGTCAAGGGCGTGTTCCTGACGGGCCAGGCGGCGGCCAAGCGCATGATCGCGTGCGGCGAGGGCGGGGTGATTATCAACATCGCCTCGGTGAATGCCGTCCTGGTCCAGCACGATTCCATCGCCTATCCCGTCAGCAAGGGGGCGGTGCATTTGCTCACGCGCGTCATGGCGATCTCGCTTGCCGATCACGGCATCCGCGTCGTCGCGATCGGGCCGGGGCCGACGAAGACGGCCATGGAGGCGGCGGTGATGGCGGACCCGGTGAAGCGGCGCATCCGCGAATCGCGCACGGCGCTTCGCCGCCTGGCCGAGCCCGAGGAGGTCGCCGCCGTCGCGGCGTTCCTGGCCTCGGACGATGCGAGCTATATCACGGGGCAGACCGTGTTCGTGGACGGCGGGCGCCTCGTGCTCAACTATATGATGCCGGATTTGGATTGAGGCGCGGCGCCGGGAAGGCGCGAGTTGCACGGACGGCGCCCTCTTGGTAGTACCGGGTTCGACACGTTCGGGCGCAGTGAGGGCCGTCGGCCGTCCCGCGTGAACTGGCGATGGGAGGAACCATGCGACTGAAAGACAAGGTTGTGATCATTACGGGCGCGGCGCGGGGCATCGGCTTTGCGTGCGCCAAGGTGTTCGCGGACGAGGGTGCGAAGGTCGTGCTCGGCGACGTGCTGACCGATCTCGGCCCCAAGGCCGCAGCGGCGATCGATCCATCGGGCCAGCGCGCCGCCTTCGTCAAATGCGACGTGACCAGCCAAGCCGACGTCCAAGCGCTCGTCGACACGGCGGTCAAGACCTTCGGCGGCGTCGACATCTGCATCGCCAATGCCGGCATCAACGTGGTCAAGGACTTCCTCGACCTCACCCTCGAGGACTGGAACAAGGTCATCGCGGTCAACCTGACCGGCGTGTTCCTGACCGCGCAGGCCGCGGCCAGGCAGATGGTGAAGCAGGGGCGCGGCGGTGCGATCATCAACATGTCGTCGTGCAACGCCATCATGGCAATTCCGACGATCGCGCCCTACACGGCGAGCAAGGGCGGCATCAACCAGCTGACGCGCGCCATGTCGATCTCGCTCGCGACCCGCAACATCCGCGTGAACGCGATCGGCCCGGGCTCGATCGCGACCGATATGGTGAAGCAGGTGGCCACCGATCCGAAGATCCGGCACGCCCAGATGGCGCGCACGCCCATGGGGCGCTACGGCGAGCCGGAAGAAGTGGCGCGCGTTGCCCTCTTCCTCGCGACCGAGGATTCATCGTACATCACGGGCCAGACGATCTATCCCGACGGCGGGCGCCTCGCGCTCAACTACACGGTGCCGGTCAAAGGGGATTGAGCGGATGGCGCCATTCCCTCAAGGCGCGGGCGAGCGCGCACCGGCCGACAAGGGAGAGGGGATGCTGACATCGCAACGCGACCTCTTCGATATCCCGAGCGATGTCTGCTTCCTCAATGCCGCATCGTTCGGCCCGCTGCCGCTCGCGACGCTCGAAGCCGCCCGGCAGGCCGTGGCGCGAAAGGCCCGTCCGTGGCTGATCGATCACGAGTTCGCATCGCGGCAGTATGAGCGCACGCGACGGGCGGCGGCGCGACTGATCAACGCCGACCCGGCGGACATCGCCCTCACCTCGTCGGTTGCCTACGGCGTCGCCACGGCGGCGAAAATCCTGCCCGTTCCGCCCGGCTCACGCGTCATCGTCCTCGGAGACGATCATTCCTCGCCGGTCCTGGAATGGGTGGGCCGGTCGCGAGAAGGCGCGTTCACCGTCGAGACCGTGGCAAGGCCGGGCGACGGCGATTGGACGAGTGCCGTGCTGTCGGCGATCGAGCGGCCGGGGGCGGCGCCGATCGCCATCGCATCGATCTCGTCTGTGCATTGGTCCGATGGAGGCGCGGTCGATCTCGGCCTTGTCGCGCCGGCGCTTCAGAAGCGCGGCGCGTCGCTCCTCGTCGATGCGACTCAGAGCGCGGGCGTGATCGAACTCGACGTGCGCACGCTCGATCCCGATTTCGTCGTGTTCCCGACCTACAAGTGGCTGGTCGGGCCTTATGGGCGCGCGTTCCTCTACGTCGCGAAGCGCCACCAAGGGGGTGTTCCGCTCGAACAGACGAGCTATGGCCGGCGGGCCGTGCGCGCCGAACAGGACGTGTACTTCACGGATACGGACTATGTCGGCGATGCGCGGCGCTTCGATATGGGCGAGCGCGACCATTTCATATCGATGGAGATGGCCTCGCTCGGCATGGAATTGATGGCCATGTGGGGTTGCCGGGCGATCGGCGAACGGCTCGCCATGCTGACGGCGCGCCTCGCGGACGGCTTGCGCGGCGCGGCAGTGTCGATCGCCGACGCTCGGGTGCGCGCCCCCCACATCGTGAGTCTGGCTTTTCGCGACGGAATGCCGGACGGATTGATCACTCGCTTGGCCACCGAGAACATCTACGTGGCGCCGCGCCTCGGGCGCATGCGCATCAGCCCGCATGTCTACAACGACGAGCGGGACGTCGACCGGTTCATAGAGGCTTTTCATCGGCTCGCGCGGTCGCGCGAGCGGTCGGCCGCACGCTAGTCGCTGCCGGTCGACCAGCCACCCGGTTTCGGATCGGTTTCGGGCTCGGTCGTGGAGGGCGGCTCGCTCGGCGGCGTGTCGCTTGCCGCGGCGTCCGAGTCCGGGGCGGCCTGCGGTTCGCTCGGCCGTGCCGCACGCTCGGCTTCGCGCGCGGCGCGCGCCTCGGCGCGGCGCTTCCTGTCATCCGCCCGCGCGATGGCCTTCCGCGAACGCGTGATCTCGGCGTCGAGCTCGTTGAAGTTGCAGAAGCCGAGTTCGATCGGGCTTCGCGGGCGGATGGCCTGGGCATTCCAATGGCTGCGGTCGCGCACGGCCTTGATCGTCGGCTTGGTGGTGCCGAGAAGCTTGCCGATCTGCGCGTCCGTCAACTCCGGATAGTGCTTGATCAGCCAGTCGATCGCGTCCGGCTTCTCCAGCCGTTTGGCGACCGGCGTGTAGCGCGCGCCGCGCGCGCGCGCGCGCCGCATCGGAATGTCGCTCTTGGCCATCTCGAGACGCGCGCTCTCGTCCTTCTCGCAGCGCTCGATCTCGGCGCGTGACAGCTGGCCCGAGCCGACGGGGTCGGTGCCCTGCATGCCGGGTGCCACTTCGCCGTCCGCGATCGCCTGGACTTCGAGCTCGTGCAGTCCGCAGAAATCCGCGATCTGCTTGAAGGTCAGCGTCGTCTGCTCCACCAGCCAAATGGCCGTCGCTTTCGGCATCAACGGCTGTACCATTTATCCTCCATGACAGGTCTCTCCCGCGCCGTACGGCGCTGCCCAGATTGGCACCAAAGGGGAAGGCGGCCCGAGGCCGCATGAACCATTTCGAGCCTGTTATACGCGGCGCGGACCCCCGGCGGCCAGCAGGATTTTGCCGATATGGGCCGAGGATTCCATGAGGCGATGGGCATCCGCCGCCCGCTCGAGCGCAAACGTCGCGTGGACGACGGGTTTGATGACGCCGGAATCGATGAGCGGCCAGACTTTCTCGGCCAGCTCCGCCGCGATGACCCCTTTGGCCTCGACCGACCGGGCCCGGAGCGTCGAGCCTCCGATCATGAGGCGCTTTTGCATGATCTTGGGGATGTTCAGCTCGACCACGTCGCCGCGGTCGGTCGCGATGTGGATGAGCCGCCCGTCCATCGCGAGCGACTGGATATTGCGCGGGAAATAGTCGCCCCCGACCATGTCGAGGATGACATCGACGCCGCGTCCGCCCGTGGCTTCCTTGATGACGGCGACGAAGTCTTCCGTCCGGTAGTTGATCGCGCGCTCGGCGCCGAGCCTCACGCACGCGGCGCATTTCTCGTTCGACCCGGCCGTGGCGAAGGCGCGCGCGCCGAACGCCGTGGCCAGCTGAATCGCCGCGGTGCCGATCCCGCTCGATCCGCCGTGGATCAGGACACTCTCGCCGGATTTGAGACGGCAGCGCGTGAACACATTGTCCCAAACCGTGAACATCGCCTCGGGAAGCGCCGCCGCTTCGACGAGCCCGACGCCTTTGGGAATAGGCAGGCATTGCGGCGCCGGTGCTGCGCAATACTCGGCATAGCCGCCGCCCGCGAGGAGCGCGCAGGTCTCATCGCCCACATGCCATTCCTTGACGCCCGGTCCGCAGGCGACGATCGTCCCCGAGGCCTCGAGCCCCAAAATGTCCGTGACGCCGGGGGGCATGGGGTAGTTGCCCTCGCGCTGCAGGATATCCGCGCGATTGAGGCCGGCCGCCGCGATCCTGATCAGCACCTCGCCAGGGCCCGGCCGCGGCACCGGCCGGCGCGCAAGACGCAAGGCCTCGACGCCGCCGGGTTTCGGGGCATCGACCGCCGCCATTTCCGCCGGCAAGGCTTCGACCATGGCGCGCTCCGTTCAGGGGGGCAGAGGTGCCCTAGGGACAGGGTGGAGGTGGTCTAGTATCTTTCCCGTTCGCTGGCAAGGCATCGGAGACGAGCGATGGAGCCCGAGGATCTCGAACCCAAGAAGCGCAAGATCGAGCCCAAGAATCTCGATGTCATGGGCGTCACGGAACTCGACGATTATATCGCGGAGCTTGAGGCGGAAATCGCGCGCGTCCGCGCCGCGATCGCGAAGAAGACCACGCACCGCAGCGCCGCCGAATCGTTCTTCAAGCGCTAGAAGCCGCGCGATCCGCGGGGAAGGCCGCCTTTATCGGAAACAGGGCATCATCGGAAACAGGGAGTGTGAGAATGCTCAGGGGTAAGAACGCCCTCGTGACGGGCTCGACGAGCGGGATGGGCCTTGGCATTGCGACGGTGCTGGCCGAGGAAGGCTGCAACGTGATGACGAACGGGTTCGGCGACGCCGGCGAGATTCGGCGTCTGTGTGCCGATCTGTCCCGAGAGTACGGCGTCAAGGTGCAGCACGATTCGACGGACCTGATGCGCACGGCCGATATTCCGAAGATGATCGACGGCGTCGAGCGCGCCTTCGGCTCGATCGACATTCTCGTCAACAACGCGGGCATCCAGCACGTGGCGCCGGTCGAGGAGTTTCCGATCGAGCGGTGGGACGCGCTCATCGCGGTCAACCTCACGGCCCCCTTTCACGCCATCCGCGCCGCGCTGCCGAAGATGCGCGCGCGCGGCTGGGGGCGCATCGTCAACAACGCCTCGGCCAGCGGCCTCAAGGCGGCGGCGTTCAAGACGGCCTATTGCGCGTCCAAGTTCGGAATCATCGGGCTCACCAAATCGGTGGCACTGGAGGCGGCCCAAAGCGCCATCACCTGCAACGCCATCTGTCCGGGCTGGGTTCTCTCCGGCATGTCCCGTCCGCAGATCGAGGTCATCGCGCAGCGCGAGGGGGTCTCGTTCGAGGAAGCCTCGAAACTCCTGCTCGCCCGCCAGCCGAACAAGCGCTTCATCACGCCGGAGGAGATCGGGCGCCTCGTCGCCTATCTCTGCTCGGAGGCGGCCGCCCCCATCACGGGTGCCGCGATGTCGATCGACGGTGGAATCATCGCGGCCTGAACGATGTAAAATATTGAAATAGCTCAGAAATACATGATCTTGGCATTAACCTGGCCTTAACCCTTCGACCCCATAGTCTTCCTCGACGGTCGAGTTCATGACTGTCTTGGATGTCTCTCATCCAACCCTCGTTCACGCCTCCCTGTTAAAACTCGGGCCGCTTCGTGCGGCCCTCTTTTTTTGCGCGCGCGGCCTTGGGCATCCCGCGGTCCTTGCCCCGTCCGCGCGACCTGGTGTCTCATGCGGGTCTTGCCTCGCCGCTCCCGCGTGTCCGTGCGGCGACCGGCTCTCCCGATGCGCGAGCGAACGCCATGGCCGACCCCAACTTCTTGAAGTTCGGCACGTTGAGCCTTCATGCCGGCCAGCAGCCGGACCCGGCGACCGGCGCCCGGGCGGTGCCGATCTATCAGACGACGTCCTTCGTTTTTCCCGACACGGCCTATGCGGCGGAGCTCTTCAATCTCGAGCGCGCGGGGCACATCTACTCCCGCATCTCGAACCCGACCGTCGCCGTGTTCGAGGAACGCGTGGCCGCCCTCGAAGGCGGTGTCGGCGCCGTCGCGACCGCAAGCGGCCAGGCGGCCCTTCATCTCGCCATCGCGACGCTGATGGGGGCGGGTGGCCATATCGTTTCATCCGCGTCGATCTATGGCGGCAGCCACAATCTGTTCATGCACACGCTGCCGCGCTTCGGCATCACCACCAGCTTCGTGCCGCCGCGTGATGTGGCGGCGTTCCGGAAGGCGATCCGGCCGGAGACGCGCCTCGTCTTCGGCGAGACGCTCGGCAATCCCGGCTTGGAGATCATGGACCTGCCTTCCGTCGCGGCGGTCGCGCATGAGGCGGGCGTGCCGCTCCTCATCGACAACACCTTCGCGACGCCCTTCCTCTTCCGGCCCTTCGAGCATGGCGCCGATCTCGTGTTCCATTCCGCGACCAAATTCTTGGGCGGGCACGGCATCGCGATCGGCGGCATTCTCGTCGATGGCGGGCGCTTCGACTGGGAGGCATCGGGCAAGTTCCCGACCTTGACCGAGCCCTATGCGGGTTATCACGGTCTCGACTTCGCCGAGGAATTCGGGCCCCAGGCCTTCATCATGCGTGCGCGGGCGGAAGGCTTGCGCGATTTCGGCGCGTGCATGAGCCCGGCCAACGCCTTTCATCTCATCCAGGGTGTCGAGACCTTGCCGCTCCGCATGGCGCGGCATGTCGAGAACACGCGCGTCGTCGTCGCGTTTCTCGATGCGGCGCCCGAGGTCGCGTGGGTGAGCTATCCCGAGCTGCCGGGCCATCCCGACCACGCCCGGGCGAAGACGCTTTTGCCAGAGGGCTCGGGTGCGGTGTTCAGCTTCGGCATCAAGGGCGGACGGGAAGCCGGCCGCCGCTTCATCGAAGCCCTGCGGCTCTTCTCGCACCTGGCGAACGTCGGCGACGCCAAGTCGCTCGTCATCCATCCCGCGAGCACCACGCATCAGCAGATGGACGCGGCCTCGCTCAAGGCAGCCGGAATCGGCGAGGATCTCGTGCGCCTCTCGGTCGGCCTCGAGGATGCCTCGGACATCATCGCCGATTTGAAGCGGGCGCTGCGCGCCTCGCAGAAGGCGTAGCGATGGACTTGACGGTCAATGGCCGACGGGTCTTCGCCGCGACGGGCGGGCGCGCCTTCGATTCCACCTTGCCGGCGGTCATGTTCGTCCATGGTGCCGGCATGGACCACACGGTGTGGCCGCTGCAGGCGCGCTTCTTCGCCCATCACGGCCGTTCGGTGCTCGCGGTCGACCTGCCGGGACATGGCCGCTCGGAAGGCCCCGCCCTCGACACGATCGAGGCGCAGGGGACGTGGCTCCTGGCCGTGATCGATTCGGCCGGGGCCGAATCCGCCGCGCTCGTCGGGCACAGCATGGGCGCGCTCGCGGCACTCGAAGCGGCGGGTCAAGGCGGGAGCCGCATCGCCAAGCTCGCTCTCCTCGGCATCGCGGCGCCCATGCCGGTTCATCCGGAGCTGCTCGCGGCCGCCAAGGCCGGCCAGCATGTGGCGATCGAATTGGTCGCGGCCTGGGGTTTCGGGCGGCAGGCGCATCTCGGCGGCAACCGGGCGCCGGGATTGTGGATGCTGGGCGAGGGCTTGCGTCTCCTCGAGCA
>JBGPGW010000156.1:0-8308 GCA_041484095.1 Alphaproteobacteria bacterium
CATCGAGCGGTTGAATCCGCGCCTCAACGCGGTCGTGACCCCTCTCTACGACGAGGCGCGCGCGGCACTCGTCAAGCCTGGCCGAGCCCCGGCCGGCTTCTTCGCCGGCGTGCCCTGTCTCCTCAAGGACCTTCTCGCGCGCGCGGCCGGCACGCGCCAGACGGCCGGCTCCGCCGCCCTCGAACACGCGATCGACGACCATGACAGCGAGCTCGTTGTGCGACAGAAGCGCGCGGGGTTGCTCATCCTCGGCAAGACGAACACGCCGGAGTTCGGCCTGCTGCCGACGACCGAGCCGCAGCTCTTCGGCCCCACGCGCAACCCGTGGAACCCCGCGCATTCGCCCGGAGGTTCGAGCGGCGGCGCCGCCGCCGCCGTCGCCGCGCGCCTCGTGCCGATGGCGCATGCGAATGACGGCGGCGGCTCGATCCGCATCCCCGCCTCCTGCTGCGGCGTGTTCGGCCTGAAGCCGACGCGCGGGCGCAACCCGCTCGGCCCCGATGTCGGCGACATCATGGGCGGGCTCGTCGTCGAGCACGCCGTCACGATCTCCGTCCGCGACAGCGCGGCGCTGCTCGACGCGACTTCCGGCCCCGATGCGGGCGCACCCTACTGGGCCGAGCCGCCGAGGCGCGCCTTCGCCGCGGAGGTTGGCGCCGATCCCGGCCGTCTTCGCATCGGCTTCTCGACCACGGCGCCCGCCGGGACACCCGTCCACCGCGACTGCATCGCCGCGGTCGAGGACGCGGCGCGGCTTTGCGAACAGCTCGGGCATGACGTCGCCGAAGCGGCGCCGTCCTTCGACGGTCCCGCGATGTACGATGCCTTCATGGTGCTGTGGGCCGTGGGCACGGCGGGACTGCTCGCGGGTCTCGAACAGTCGATCGGCTCTCGCGCGCGCCGGGTCGAGCCCGCGACCGCGGCGCTCGCCGAACAAGGCCGGACCATCTCGGCCATCGCCTATACGGGTGCCATCGCGCGCCTTCAGACGATCGCGCGCGGGATCGCGCGGTTCTTCACCAGCCATGATCTCTGGCTCACGCCGACGCTCGGCCATCCGCCGCCGCCGCTCGGCCATTTCGACACGGGCACGCGCGATCTCGCGGCGCTCTTCGAACGCTCGCGCGTCTTCGTGCCCTTCACCCTCATCGCCAATTTCACGGGCCAGCCCGCAATGAGCGTGCCGCTTCATTGGAACGGCGCGGGCCTCCCCATCGGCGTGCATTTCACCGGACGCTACGGCGATGAAGCCACGCTCTTCCGGCTCGCGGCACAGCTCGAAGCGGCGCGGCCCTGGGCCGGAAGGCTGCCGCCGGGTTTGGACTAGGCTCAGGACCTATTAAAATGCTTGCGAGTTTGGTGGCAGGTTGATTCATTGACGGCGCGAGGAAGCGCTGCCATGAGCGATTTGATTTGGTTGTTCGAGCGTCAGGTTGATCGGGCAGCCGGATCGTCCTGTCTGCGGCACGGCCGTTCTCCCGGGATTGATCCTTGCAATATGCAAGTAGTCGGAGTGCGGTTCAACCGCATGCAAAATACAAGCGGTTGAGTTGAGAGATCTCACGATGTCGCTCGCGCTCTACGGTCACCCCTTCTCCTCGTACACGCAGAAAGTGCTCATTGCGCTCTACGAGAACGCCACCCCCTTCGAGTTCCGCTGCCTCGGGCCGGATACGCCGAAGCATTCGGCCGAATGGCTGCGTCGCTGGCCGCTGCGCAAGTTCCCGCTGCTGGTGGACGGCGAACGCAACATCGTGGAGACAAGCATCATCATCGAGTACTTGCAGCTCGCGCATCCCGGGCCGGTGCGCCTGCTGCCCGCGGACCCGATGGCTGCGCTGGACGTGCGCTTCCTCGACCGCTTCTTCGATCTGCACGTGATGGAGGCGATGCAGATTGCGGTAGACAGTGCGCTGAAGCGGGTCCCGGTGAAGAGCGAGGAAGGACTGATCCTCGCCAGGGAAAGGCTGGAGCGCGCCTACGCCTGGCTCGAAGGACAGCTTGCCGGCAGGACCTGGGCGGCTGGCGCGGACTTCACGCTGGCGGACTGCGCGGCCGCGCCCTCACTGTTCTACGCGGACTGGACGCACCGGATTTCGGAAGCCTTTCCCGTGCTGCGCGCCTATCGCGCACGGTTACTCATCCGCCCGTCCTTCGCCCGGGCGGTGGAGGAGGCGCGGCCGTTCCGGCCAAACTTCCCCCTAGGTGCGCCGGAGCGGGATTGAAGCCCCGCGCCTCAAACCCCTGAAGGGGTTTACGGTGACGACTGTTGCCGATTTGACAATGCGGCACTCGCGCAATCTGGCGAGCTTCTCGCTGCTCAGCTCGTGTTCACCTTCTTGTTCGGTCCAACGTTGAACCTGAACGATACCTTCGGCCCGCCGGACCGAAGCACGAACCCCCAAAGCATGTCCCCAAGAAGCCAGACCGACACGCTTGGCAGATTGCGTCCCACCGGACGGAGGCGCGTGTTTTGAAATGTCGTAATCCGCCACCCGCTATGATCGCTGCGCACACACATTCATGTCCCCCATCGCGGTCGCCGCCACCGTCATCTTCTGGCTCCGATCAATGAATCCTGAGCGTAGGTCGATTTCCATCCGCCGGCGGCTGGCTTCGAGCGGCCGTTCCGCCTATACACGCAGGGTTCGATCGAAAGGGAAACGCTCGTGCCCATCGCCGCGATTCGCGACTTCGTGAAGTGGGAAGGCTCGGGCGGTCTCGTCCTCATGGCCGCGGCCGCGCTGGCGATCCTCGCGGCCAATTCGATGCTGGCCCCCTTCTACGACCGTTTTCTCGACCTGCCTGTCTCGATCGAGATCGGCGGCTACGGCCTCACGAAACCGATCCTTGTCTGGATCAACGACCTCTTGATGGCCGTGTTCTTTCTGCTGGTCGGACTCGAGATCAAACGCGAGATCGTCGAGGGCGAATTGTCGAGCGTGAAACAGGCGGGTCTGCCGGCCCTCGCCGCCCTCGCAGGCATGGCCGTTCCCGCCGCGATCTATGTGCTGATCAACCGCGCCGACGCGCTGGCGCTCAGGGGCTGGGCCGTCGCTTCGGCGACCGATATCGCCTTCGCCCTCGGCGTGCTTTCGCTCGCGGGCCGACGGGTTCCGCCATCGCTCAAGGTCCTGCTGACGGCGATCGCGATCCTCGACGATCTCGGCGCCATCGTCATCATCGCCGCGTTCTACACGGCCGATCTGTCGTGGTGGGCGCTCGGCCTCGCCGGCCTCGCCATTGCCGCGCTCGCGGCCCTCAACGTCATGGGTGTGCGCAAGATCGCACCCTATGTGCTCGTCGGCGTCGTGCTGTGGCTGAGCGTGCTCGAAAGCGGCGTGCATGCGACGCTTGCCGGCGTCGCGCTCGCGCTCTTCATCCCCCTGCGCGCGAAGGATGGAAAATCCCCGCTTCGCCGCATGGAACGCGCGCTCCACCCCTGGGTCGCCTTCGCCATCGTTCCGCTGTTCGGCTTCGCCAATGCGGGGCTCTCCTTCGCCGGCGTGACGCTCGGCAGTCTCTGGCAGCCGATTCCGCTCGGCATCGCCGCCGGGCTTTTCCTCGGCAAGCAGGCCGGCATCGTCCTCGCGATCGCCATTGCCGTCGCACTCGGTTGGGCGGCACGCCCGGCACAGGCGAATTGGCTTCAGATCTATGGGATGAGCGTCATCTGCGGCATCGGCTTCACGATGAGCCTCTTCATCGGGACGCTGGCATTCGAGGCGCCGTCCTTCGCCGTACCCGTCCGGCTCGGTGTTTTCTTGGGTTCGATTCTTTCGGCCGTTCTCGGCCTCATCGCTTTCCGCTTGGCACCCGCCGCACGGCGCTGACGCAACGCCCGGCATTGCTGGCGGCAGCGATCCCGCCCTATCATGGGATGGATCGATCTCCTGCCGACGCTTTCTTGTGGTACGGGACGACGTCCTCATCCTTCGACGGGCTCAGGATGAGGACAGAGAACAAAATTCCTCATGTTGAGCCTGTCGAAACATGAGGGCCGCTCCATGGACCGTGTGAGCGTTCTCCTCGCTCGGATGAACAGAGAGGTCGCGTCATGATCCGCAATCCGATCCCATGGCCGAACGGCGCGCGCTGCGCGGTGTGCTTCAGCTTCGATCTCGACGCCGACAGCTACGTTCACCTCGCCTACCCCCAAGACGCGGACAACCGCCTCCATTCCCTCTCCATCGCGCGCTACGGGCCCGAGGTCGCGGTGCCGCGCCTGGTCGACCTGTTCGACCGGACCGAAATCCCCTCCACCTTCTTCACGCCGGGCTGGGTGATCGAGCGCTATCCCGCGGCTGTCGAGGCGATTCTCAAGGGCGGGCACGAGCTCGCGCATCACGGCTATCTCCACCACAACCCCGTCGACCTCACCCCCGAACAGGAGCGCGAAGCGGTCGGCCTCGGCATCGACATCATCAAGCGCGTGTCGGGACGCCGGCCGCGCGGCTACCGGGCGCCGTCCTGGGGCGTGTCGCGGAACACGATCCGCTATCTCATCGACGAGGGGTTCGATTACGAATCGTCGCTCTTCGGCGACGACATCCCCTATCTCCTCACCTACGGCAACCGCACGCTCGTCGAGATCCCGACCGCGCACGGCTTGGACGACTGGCCCCACTACATGAACTGGCGCGACTTCAACTATTTCATGCCGATCTCGGCGCCCGCGCGCGCGATGGAAGTGTTCGGGGCCGAGTTCGAGGCCGCGTGGACCTATGGCGGGCTGTGGGTCTCGGTCTGGCATCCGCATGTGAGCGGCCGTCTCGCCCGCTGCCACGCGATCGAGAGCCTCATCACCCACATGCAGGCCAAGGGCGGGGTATGGTTCGCGCGCATGGAGGAGATCGCGGCCCATGTGCGGGGCCTCGTCGAGTCCGGGCGGTGGACGCCGCGAATCGACCGCCTCCCCTACTACGACGGCCCGATCCCGGAGCTCATGCCGGACGGCAAACCGCGTCGCCGCGTCGTCAAGAAGGCCGCGCTGAAGCCCGCGGTGCGCCGGCGGAGACGATGAAGGCGGACGCGCTCGAGGAGGTGCTTGCGTACTGGCTCGGGTCCCCCGATGGCGCGGGCGGCTACGCCGACCGCGCGATCTGGTTCGATTCGACCCCAGCCTTCGACGACGAGCTGCGGCGGCGCTTCCTCGGCCACCACGAAGCGGCCGCCGCCGGACGCCTCGATGCGCTCGCGACGTCCCCGTTCCGCGCCCTCGCGCTCCTCATTCTCCTCGATCAATTCCCGCGCAACATGTTTCGCGGCACGCCCCGCATGTACGCGACGGATGCGAAGGCCCTCGGCGCGGCCGAAGAAGCGGTCGCCCACGGCTTCGACCGCCTCGTCCACTATGTGCCGCGCACGTTCTTCTACACGCCGTTCGAGCACAGCGAAGATATCGCCGTGCAGCGCCGCTCGCTCGAGCTTGTCGAGCGGAGACGCGAGAGCCCGACCTTCGAGCGATCGAGGTTCGTCATCCACCGTCACTGGGAGATCGTCGACCGCTTCGGCCGCTTCCCGCACCGGAACGTGATCCTCGGACGCGAGACGACGCAAGAGGAAGCCGAATTCCTCAAGGAGCCCCACTCGTCGTTTTGATCTCCGCCGCGACGCGGCGCGCGTTCAGGGCCGCAGCGACACGCCGGTCGTCTTCTCGAGAAGCTGGACCGAGGCAAGACAATCCGCGCCGTCGCCATACTGCCCGCGTGCACGCTCCATCCAGGCGCCGACGAACGTGGCGAGATCGAGCGGCAGGCCGAGCGACTGGCCGAGGCCGAGCGTCAAGCGCATGTCTTTGCAGGCCAGCGCGATCGAAAACGTCGTGTTGTAGGACCCGTCGAAGATCTTGGGCGTGTCCACTTCCGACACGAAGCTGCCGCCGTAGCTCGAGTTGATGGCGTCCGAGAGGGCCCGCAGATCGAGCCCGGCCTGCTTGCCGATCATGAGCCCCTCGGCCAGGGCCAGCTCGTGCACGAAACACAGCATGTTGGTGATGAGCTTGGCGGTGAGCGCCGAACCCAAGGGACCGAGGAAGATGTGCTTGTCGCCGATGCCGGCGAGCACGGGGCGCCGTTTCTCGAAGACCGCGCGGGCGCCCGCGACGAAGATCGTGATCTTGCCCTTGTAGGCGTTCTTGACCCCGCCGGTGACCGGGCATTCGAGCGTCGTGGCTCCCCGCGCGACCACGAGCGAATCGAGCCGGCGGAGCTGGTCGATGTCGGTCGTGCTCATCTCGATCCAGGTGGCACCCCGCCGCAGGGTCTCGAGCACGCCCTGCGCACCTTCCATGGCGGTCCGCACCTCGGGCGGGCCGGGCAAGGAGGTGATGACGACGTCGGCTTCCGCCGCCGCCTCGGCCGGGCTCGCCGCCCAGCGCGCGCCCTTGGCCAAGAGGGGTGAGGCCTTCTCGCGGACGAGATCATGGAGGACGAGCGCAAACCCCGCCGCCACAAGATTCTGCGCTATGGGAAAACCGATATTGCCGAGACCGATGAAGGCGATGGTCATGCCGATCCTCCTTTGACGGGGCGATCGCGGACGAACGCGCGAGACAGGCGCCCGCGACATCGCGCGGCGGCAGGCCGCCGCGCGTGCCGGCGGGACCCGCGCATCGGGCGCGCTAGGCCAGCAACTCGTCCTCGAAGGGATATTTGTCGAGCGGGATGCAGCCTGTCTTGGTCACCAGCACCTGGCGCTCGAGCTTGACGCCTTCGTAGCCGCCCTCGGCACCCATGTAGCTTTCGATGCAGAGCGTCATGTTCTCCTCGATGACGCCGTCATACCCGCCCGCGGCGAAATCCTGGGGGTAGTAAATGCCGGGCCACTCGTCGCACATGCCGATGCCGTGGGCGATGAAGGGATAGCGGTTGGCGTGATAGTGCTTCGGCGGCTTGAACGATTTTTTCGTGAAGTCGCGGAACGAGAGCCCGGCCCGCACGAGCGCCATGTTGTGGTTCACCTCTTCGTAGGCGAGCTTATAGAGGTCGCGCTGGGCGCGGGTCGGCTTGCCCGGCCCCGAATGCCACGTCCGCGAGATGTCCGCGCAATAGCCGAACGGCCCCACCATGTCGGTGTCGAAGGCGACGAGTTCGCTCGGACGGATGACCCGGTCGCTCGATTCCTGCGACCAGGGATTGGCGCGATCGCCCACGGACATGAGGCGCGCGTCGATCCATTCACCGCCCATGGCAATATTGGTGCCGTAGAGAATCGACCACAGCTCGTTCTCCGTCATGCCGGGCCGCATGGCGTCGCGCATCTCGGTCATGCCCACTTCGGCGGTCATCAGCGCCACATTCATGCACATGATCTCCTCGGCGCTCTTGATCGCGCGGGCGCGTTCGAGGGGCATTTGTGCGTAGGACAATTTGACATTCTGCGCCGCGAGCGCATCGGCGACGGTGGGATCGAGCTTGTCGATCGCGATGCGCGCGCCGCGCCCGGCATGGGTCTTGACGAGCGCCGCGATCTCCTTGGCGAAGACCTTCGCGTGCTCATCGTGACGCTGGCCGTTGTAGAAGAAGTTGAGCGGGACGATCGGCCTCAGCTCGTCGATCGTCTCGAGGCCGGCCGCGACGTGGCGATAGTCCTTGCCCTCGAACAGGATCACGGGACCATTCACGGCGATGAACACATAGCGGCTGGGAAAATGCATGATGAACGCCGAATGGTTCCGGCTGCCGGTCGCGTAGCGGATGTTGATGGGATCGAACAGCACGGCGGCGCCGAGCCCGGCCTTCCTGAGCTCCGCCCGCACGCGACCCAGGCGATAGGCGCGGAGCCTGGCCATGTCGATGCGCGCTTCCGTATCCGACAGCGTCATGACCGGCGTCGTGCGCGCCGCCCGCTCCATGGCCAACTCCGATGCCCGCTTGCCCTGCTTCTTCGCCATCACCGCCCTCCCCCTCATGATCACACCCGGCCATGCGCCGCCGCGGGCGATGTTCCCCCAGTGCCGCGCGGCCTGCAAGCGTCACGGCCGTCTCGCGGCCGCCGGACGCCTCAACGCCCCGGGACATGCAGAACGCGGGTGCTCTTCTTGAGCGTGCGCAGGATCAGGAACAGAACGAGAGCCGAAACAAAGACGAGGAGGACGACCCGATCCTCCGTGAGCCAACTCCGATACGGCACGCCTTCGACAAGCATTTCCTCGATGGCGCTGAGTGCGACGAAGCTGGCGGCAGAGGCCAGCAAGCCCGGATATTCGCGCCGGAGGACGGTTCGCAGCGAGAACCGCGCTTCCGTCCGCCGCCACGCGTTGGGGCGGGGGACGAAGATGGGGGTCTTCGCGGCCCAGGTCTCGAAC
>JBGPGW010000157.1:0-8263 GCA_041484095.1 Alphaproteobacteria bacterium
AGCGTGAACGGTTTCAGCAGCGCGTCGTATTCGGCCATGGGCGCCGCTCCGCTCAGACGATGTCGAGCGGGACGTCACGCTTGGGCGGGGGATAGACCCGCTCCAGCTCGGCAAGATCGTCGCTCGTCAACAGAAGGGTGGCGGCGGTGATATTGGCCTTGAGGTGGTCGGCCTTCACCGCCTTCGGGATCGAGACAACCAGCGGATCGCGCATCGTCCAGGCGATCGCCACGCATTCCGGCGTGACACCGTGGCGTGCCGCCACGGCCTTCAACGCCGCAACCGGCTTGAGCGAGCCCTGATCGAGCGGCGAGTAAGCCATGATCGCCACCCCATGCTCCCGGCACCATGGCAGCAGGCTGCGCTCGATGCCGCGGCGCGCAAGGTTGTACATGACCTGGTTCACGGCGACCTTCGGCCCCAATTTCAAGCGTTCCATGGCGACCATGGCGCTTGTGTCGAAATTGGAGACGCCGTAATGACGAATCTTGCCCGCGGCTTTCAGCACTTCGAATGCCTCGAGCGTGCCCTCGAGGGGGTGCGAGCCCTCCCAATGCAAGAGGTAGAGGTCCATGCACGCGATGCCGAGTTTCGCCAGGCTCCGCTCGGCGGCCTCGACCGTGCCGCGCCGCGACGCGTTTTGCGGCAGAACCTTGCTCACGATGAAAAGGCCGTCCTGCCGGCCGCGGATCGCCTCCCCCACCACCGATTCCGCATCGCCGTACATCTCGGCGGTGTCGATCATCGTCACGCCGAGGTCGATGGCGAGCTGGATCGCCTTCACCTCCTCCGCGCGCCGCGCGCGCGCCTCCCCCATGCGCCACGTGCCAAGGCCGAACGCCGGCATGCGCAACCCGTCGCGCGCTTCGACCATGCGGCCGCCGCTCGCATCATGCTTTTTTTCCACGCCCCGCTCCCTCAGGTCCGTGCATTCCCTGTCGACCTTGCACGTGTCAGGTCTATTATACGGCTTGGACCGGCCCTAAGGGAGGCACGCGATGAAGACGATTCTGGTTCCGGTCGAGGAAAGCGGCGTCTTGCCATCGATGCTGGAATCGGCCTTGTTGGCGGCACGGCGGTTCAACAGTTACATCGAGGGCCTGCATGTGCGCCCGGCTCTGCCTGGGGTCGTCGCGGCCGGTGCGGCCGGACTCGTGGCCGCCACGCCGGACCTCGTCGAAAGCTTCGAGCGGCAGGACCGCGAACGCACCGAGCGCGCGCGCCAGTTGTTCCGTGAATTCATGAGCGCCAAGAACGTCGAGGAGGCCAGCGCCCCCGGCCCCGCGACAAAGCCAAGCTGGGGATGGCTCGAGGAAGTCTCGCCGGGCGACGACGCCGTCGGAAGCCGTGGCCGTCTGTTCGACCTCATCGTGGTCGGCCGGCCGGTGCGCGGGCAGACCACCCCGGCCATGAGCACGCTCGAAGCGGCGTTGTTTGAGAGCGGCCGGCCACTCCTCATCGCGCCTCCGAACATGCCGGCAGCCATCGGCAACACCATCATCATCGCGTGGAACTGTTCCACGGAAACCGCGCGGACGATCGCATTCGCCATGCCGTTCCTGCTGCGCGCGCGCAAGGTGATCGTGCTCACGGTCGAAGGCGTCACGGTGCCGGGCCCAAGCGGCGTGGACGTCGCGAAGAATCTGGTGCGCAACGGCGTGCCGGCCGAGGCCCAGGATGCCGTGGCCGGCGGCCGCGGCCCGGGCGAGGCGATCCTCGCCGAAGCGGCGGCGCGTGGCTGCGACCTTCTCATCAAGGGAGCATACACGCACAGCCGCTTGCGCCAGATGATCTTCGGCGGGGCGACCAACCACATCCTCGCCGCGACCGAGATGCCAGTCTTCATGGCGCATTGAGGCGCCATGGATCGGCGGCAACGCCGAGCAAGCCATGGCTGGAGAGAGATGTGGTGCGGGCGGTGGGACTCGAACCCACACTCGCGTGAGCGAACAGGATTTTAAGTCCCGTGCGTCTACCGGTTCCGCCACGCCCGCGGCGCGGCGGACTTTAGCACAAGGATTTTCATTGCGGTTGGGAACGCAAACGCTTCATCAAGCCGCCGCACCGCGGGATGGACGGTCGTCCGCGCGGCATACGCCATGACCGTCAACTGGCGCGACCGGCAGCTTTGGCTGCGAACGGGCTACGTGCTGACCTTCGCCTGGGTCGTCGCGATCTACGAGATCACGAAGGGCGAAAGTAGCCATCCCTTGTCCCGCTTCATGTTCCTCGTGCCGCTCGGCGCCTGGATCGTCGGCCTAATCGTCGCCCGCATCATCGTCGGCCGGCGCTCGAACACGCCGCGCTGAACCGGACTAACGAGGCCGCTAGGTCGCCTGTTCTTCGGTCGGCTCGCCCCCGAGGCGCACGATCATGGCGCGCAGCTCCTCGGCAGAACGATCGAGCGCGCCCGGATCCGTCGTCCGAAGCACGAGCGTCGTCCCGAACTTGCCCTGGCGGAAGAACGGATAGCTGCCCATGTCGACTTGCGGGTAGCGCGACTGGAGGGACGAGAAATCCGCGGCGACGGTGCCCTCGGGCAGATGCGTCGCAAAGGCCCGCGAAAGCACCGGCGGCCCGCCCCGAAGCGTGTGTTTCACGCTGTCGAACATCGCGCGCATGATCGACGGCACGCCTGCGAAGACGAAGACGTTTTCCATGCGGAACCCGGGTGCCGCCGTCGCCGTCGTCTTGACGAGCTCGGCCCCTATCGGAACCTGCGCCATGCGCAGTCGCGCTTCGTTGAGTTGACCCGGCTGATAGGCCTTCTCCAACGCGGCGACGGCCTCGGGGTGATGGTGGAGCTCGACCCCGAATGCCTTGGCGACGCATGGCGAGGTGATGTCGTCATGCGTCGGGCCGATGCCGCCGGTCGTGAAGACGTAGTCATAGGCGCTGCGACACTCATTGAGCGCGCGCACGACCTCTGCCTCGACATCGGCGACGACCCGCGCCTCGCGCAGGCGCACGCCGACCTGGGCGAGCCCCTTCGCGATGTAATTGAGGTTCACGTCCTGCGTGCGGCCGGAGAGAATCTCGTTGCCGATGATGAGAATTGCGGCGGTGACGTCCGTGGACATAGCTGCGTGTTGCCGTGTGAGACTTCCGTGATCTTAGCGGACCGATGCCCGTGCTCAACCCGGCTCATGCGGCCGTCCGGCTCGGAGGCGCGATCATCGGCGGCCGCTTCGGCCGTCGAGGCGCGGGAAACCTGACAATCCCGGCCTGGCCACTTTTCCTCGTCATCCGCGCGCAGCCCCGGGCGTCGTCGCTGGCTTGGCTCACACGGTGGCATTTTCACCATTCGATAAGACCCGAAACCTTGACGTGATGTTGTAATTACATTGAATTTCTGGGGATTTCCGGGAATTTCCGGGAATTTCTGGGGATTTCCGGGGTTAAAGGCCTTGCAGAAAAACGAAGCGATCGTTGCATATTTACAACTCTTAATGATCGAATCGACCGCAATGTGGCATATCGAAATAGTCCAAGCCGTTGAAGTAAATACTTAACCAGGATAATTTATATACCTAATCGCGTGGCTCTCTAGGGCTGCAGCGTATCGCCGTGGCCGCAGCGAGGCCCAGCAACCGTCGATCGTGGGGGAAGGTAATGAAAACGTTGAAGTGGTTTGCAGTCGCAGCGCTGATGGCCGTCATCGGGGCCTGTGCCCCATTGACGTCCGAGCGTCTCGGCGATGCGAAGGCGATGAAACCGTCCGGCAATGCGTTCCAGACCGCGTTGTGGAAGGGCTATATCGGCTTGGCCGAAGAAGAGCTCAAGGACATGGACCTGAGCGTGGCCGAAATGTTCATCGACAAGGCGATGACGGCCGCGAAGGGTCAGAATCCGCCTCCTTCGGATCCCAGCAAGTACAAGGACAGGATCGCGGCCGATCGGCTCGGCATGCTGAATTCCGCCTATGCACGCCTCAACAAAGGTCTCGCCGACAACGGCACGCAAAAGGCGCCGGAGAAGGCTGCCGAGGCCCAGATTGCGTATGAGTGCTGGTTGCACGAAGCCGAAGAAGGCACGGAGCAGGCCGAGATCGACGATTGCCGCGCTCGCTTCATGGCGGCGATGGACGCAGTCGAGGCCGCGCTGAAAGTCGTAGCAGCCCCGGCGCCGGCGCCCGCACCCGTGCAGGTCAAATTGCCCGGCCCGTACACCGTGTACTTCGGCTGGAACAAGTCGAAGCTGGACAAGCCGGCGATGGGCATCATCGACAAGGTCGTCGCGGATGCCAAATCGGGCAAGCCGTCCGTGGTCAACGTCACCGGACACGCGGACACCTCCGGCTCGCCGGCCTACAACCTCAAGCTGTCGCAGAAGCGTGCTGAAGTCGTGGCGAAAGCGCTGAAGAAGGCCGGGGCAACGGCGATCGTGGCCACGTTCTGGGTCGGCGAGGATGACCTCGCGATTCCGACGGGCCCGAATGTCCGTGAAGCCAAGAACCGGCGGACCGTGATTGTCCTCGGCAAGTAATTGTTGAGCTTTCCGATGTAGGAATGTGACGGCGGCCTTCGGGTCGCCGTCGGCCTTATCGAAGCCTGGGTCATTTGGAGGGGAAGAGATGAAACTCCTGAAGCTGCTGATCGTTGCGGGCTTTATGGCGGCTATCGGCGCATGCGCGCCATTGACGTCAGAACGCCTGGCCGATGCCAACGCCATGAAGCCGTCCGGCAATGCGTTCCAGACCGCTCTGTGGAAGGGCTACACCACGGAAGCCGGTTATGAGTTGACCACGCTCATGAACCTGCGCATGGCCGAGCTGTTCATCGACAAGGCGATGATGGCGGCAAAAGCCCAGAGCCCGGCGCCGGAAGATCCGAAGAACGCTTACAACGCTGCCCATATTCGGTCCGACCAGGCATCCGCGCTGCAGGCAGCCTATGCGCGCCTGACGAAGGGCCTCGCCGACAACGGCACCCAGAAGGCGCCCGACAAAGCCGCTGAGGCGCAGGTCGCCTATGACTGCTGGCTGGAACACGAGGTCGAAGGCGGAATCAAAGGCGGATATCACACGGCGCGCCTCGACAGCTGTAAGGCGCGGTTCATGGCGGCGATGGACGCGGTGGAAGCCGCGCTGAAGGTCGTTGCGGCACCCGCTCCGGTGGTGCCCGCTCCGGCTAAGATGCCCGGCCCGTACACCGTGTATTTCGCCTGGAACAAGTCGAACTTGGACAAGACGGCGATGGGCGTCATCAAGCAGGTCGTCGCGGACTCCAAGGTCGGCAAGCCGTCCGTGGTCAACGTCACCGGACACGCGGACACCTCCGGCTCGCCGGCCTACAACCTCAAGCTGTCGCAGAAGCGCGCCGAAGCGGTGGCGAAGGCGCTCAAGAAGGCGGGAGCAACGGCGATCGTGGCCACGTTCTGGGTCGGCGAGGATGACCTCGCGATCCCGACGGGTCCGAACGTCCGCGAGGCCAAGAACCGTAGAACCGTGATCGTCCTTGGGAAGTAGTTCCCGATCAGGCTAAGAAAGGGGCGCCACCAGACGGTGGCGCCCTTTTTCGTGTCCGCATGACACCACGTTGACGCCGACGCCCCATGCATTTTGCCGACCCCCTCATCCGCGCCACGCTTGTTCGCCGCTATAAACGTTTCCTCGCAGACGCGCGTCTTGCGGACGGCACGCCCGTCACCGCGCATTGCCCGAATCCCGGCTCAATGATGGGCTTGCAGGCGCCGGGCTCGGAGGTCTGGCTTTCGCCCGCGCGCTCGCCCAGCCGCACCCTTCGCTACACGCTTGAGCTCGTGCGCGGCTCGGGCGGCCTCGTTGGAATCAACACCGGCCATCCCAATCGCATTGCGGAGGAAGCCATCCGCGGCGGCGCGATCCCCGAGCTCACGGGCTACACGTCGATTCGGCGCGAAGTCCCCTACGGCCGCAACTCGCGAATCGACCTGCTCCTCGAAGGAGAGAACCGGCCCCGCTGCCTGGTCGAGGTGAAGAATGTCCATCTCAAGCGCGAGGGCGATCGCCGCCACGGCGTCGCCGAGTTTCCGGATTCCGTGACGGCCCGCGGCACCAAACATCTCGCAGAGCTCGCGCGCGCGGCCCAAGAGGGGCAGCGCGCGGTCATGCTCTACATCGTCCAGCGCGCGGATTGCGATCGATTTCGTCTGGCCGACGACATCGATCCCGCATACGCTCACGCCTTCGAATCCGCCCTCCACCGGGGGGTCGAGGCTCTGTGCTATGGTTGCAAGGTGACTCGCCGCTCGATCGATATCGTCCGGCAGCTGCCCATCGAGGTCGGTGCGGGGCAAATGCGGGCGGCACAACAGCGTTAAAGAGATGACAGGATTCGATCCAGAGGACCGTTGGCATCCGCACGGCAACCGCGTCCGCATTCACGGACCGGCGGAGTTCGACGGCATGCGCCGTGCCGGCCGCCTCGCGGCCGAGGTGCTCGACCTGATTACCCCATCCGTCGTGCCGGGCGTGACGACGGGCGAGCTCGATCGCATTTGCCACGACCACATCGTGTTGCACGGGGCCATCCCGGCGCCGCTCAACTATCGCGGCTTTCCGAAGTCGATCTGCACGTCGGTCAACCACGTCGTGTGCCACGGCATCCCGGGCGACAAGCGCCTCGAGGACGGCGACATCATCAACATCGACGTGACGGTCATCCTCGACGGATGGCACGGCGACACGAGCCGCATGTTCTATGTCGGCAAGGCCAGCGTGAAGGCACGCCGCCTGGTCGACGTGACCTATGAAGCCATGATGCAGGGAATCGGCGTCGTACGCCCGGGCGCCAAGCTTGGCGACATCGGCCACGCGATCCAGCATTACGCCGAGGGGCACCGCTTTTCCGTCGTGCGGGATTTCTGCGGGCATGGCCTCGGGCGCGTCTTTCACGATGCGCCGAGCGTCCTGCACTTCGGCGAGCCGGGAACCGGGCTCGAGCTGCGCGAAGGCATGTTCTTCACGATCGAGCCCATGATCAATGCGGGCGCCTATGAGGTGAAGATCCTCGCGGACGGCTGGACGGCGGTGACCAAGGACCGCTCTCTCTCCGCGCAGTTCGAACACTCCATCGCCGTGACGGCCGATGGACACGAGATCTTCACGCGATCGCCCAAGGGATACGACCGGCCGCCCTACGGCAGCCCGTTGGGGACGTCGTAAGGCGCAATCTTGGTGCCTTATATCAGCTACTGGCTCGGCGAGGCGCTCGCCGCCGAGGGCAATCCCGCTCCCGCACCCGCCCTCGGGGAAAACCGGCGCGCGGACGTCTGCATCGTCGGCGGCGGCTTCTCCGGATTGTGGGCCGCGCTGCATCTTAGGGAACAGCGGCCCGCGCTCGACATCGTCGTGCTCGAAAAAGATATCTGCGGCGCGGGATCATCGGGGCGAAACGGCGGGTTCTGCATGACCTGGGCCTCGAAGCTGTCGACGGTGGTCAAGATCGCCGGCGCGCAAGAAGGCGTGCGGCTGCTGCGCGCCTCGCAGGACGCGGTCAAGGCGATCGGGCGGTTCTCTGCGGACAATGGCGTGGATTGCCACTTTCGGCATGACGGCTGGCTGTGGACGGCGGGACATGCGAGCGAGAACGGCGCCTGGAACGACGTTCTCGACGTTCTCGACAAGCTCGGCGCCCAGGCCTTCGAGCGGCTCTCGCCCGAAGAGGTGGCACGCCGCGCCGGCTCGCGCGGGCACGTCGCCGGCGTGTTCGAGGCCGGCGTCGCGACCGTTCAACCGGCCAGGCTCAATCGAGGCCTCCGCCGCGTGGCCCTCGCCCGGGGCATCCGGATTTACGAGAACACGCCGATGACCGGTCTCGACCGCGGGCGTCCGCCAAAGGTCCGCACGCCCCGGGGAACGATCACGGCGGACAAGGTCGTGCTCGCCCTCGGCACATGGGCGGCGGAGATGCCGGCGTTCCGGCGCACCATGGTTCCGCTTTCCGCCGACATGGTGGTGACATCGCCGATGCCGGGAAACCTCGCGCAGCTGGGCCTCACGAACGGCGTGGCCATCTCCGATTCGAGCATGCTGGTGAATTACTATCGAACCACCGTCGACGGCCGGATCGCGTTCGGCAAGGGCGGCGGGCATTTCGCCTTCGCCGGCCAGGTCGGCACGAAGTTCGACGGGACGTCGTCGCGGGCAGCCGACGTCGCGTCGGAGTTGCACCGCTACTACCCGAGCCTCGCATCCGTTCCGATCGCCGAGCACTGGCGCGGCCCCGTCGAGCGAACATCGACCGGCCTGCCTATTTTCGGAAAGCTCCCCTCGAACCCCGAC
>JBGPGW010000158.1:0-8229 GCA_041484095.1 Alphaproteobacteria bacterium
CAGCAGTTCGCGCGGCTGATGGCCCAAGAGATCGGGCGGGAGTGATGGCGCGCCCCGCCGCCGCTAGGGTCAAGCAGGATTGGGCCGCGCGCGAGGCGGATCTCGCCAAGCTCTTGGGCCAGGATATCCATGGCCTGCGCCGCGCCCAGGGCATGACCCTCGAGGATCTGGCATCGCGCACGAATCTCTCGATCGGGTTCCTGAGCCAGATCGAGCACGGCAAGAAGAAGCCCTCGATCGGCGCGCTCCAGCGCATCAGCGAGGCGCTCAATGTCGCGGTCGGCTCGTTCTTCAGGAACACGATGGATGGCGATCCCCGTGAACTCGGCATCGTCGTCCGCCGGGAGAACCGGCGGCGGCTGTCCTACAGCGCGCTCGGCTCGACCGATTACTTGAAGGAGCTGGACTACCTGCTCTCGCCCAAGCTCGATGGAAAGCTCCTGATGACGATGGTCGAGTACGAGCCGGGAGGCTCGACGGGCGACGATTTCTATACGCATGAGGGTGAGGAATGCGGCCTCGTCCTTTCCGGCACCGTGGAACTCCATCATGGCGACGACGTGTATGTGCTTCGTGCCGGCGACAGCTGGGCGATCAAGGGCAGCGTGCCCCATCGCTACGCCAATGCGGGCGATGCGACGGCAGAAGTCGTGATGGTCAACACGCCGGTCATGATTCGCTACTGATCCCGCCTCATTCCGGAGAATGCGATGGAGAGACACGTTCGCGTGGTTGTGATCGGCGGCGGCAATATGGGGGCCGGCGTCCTCTACCATCTCGCTCGGGAAGGCTGGACCGATTGCGTCCTGATCGAGAAGGCGGAGCTCACTTCGGGCGCCACCTGGCACGCGGCCGGCCTCGTGAGCCGCATGGTCGGTGCGCACGCGCTCGGCCTCATCCACGACTACGCCGTCGATCTCTACAAGCGCATCGAAGCCGAAACCGGCCAGAGCGTGAGCTGGCACAATTGCGGCTCGCTTCGTGTGGGCTCGACGCCGGCGCATGTCGATTGGCTGATGCACACGCGCGACGCCATTCTCGCCCGCGGGCAGGAATGCCACTGGCTCGGGCCGGACGAGGTGAAGACGCTCAATCCGCTTTACGACGTGTCGGGGATCCAGGGCGGCATCTTCACGCCCGATGACGGCCATGTCGATCCCGCCGGCGCCTGCCAGGCGATGGCCAAGGGTGCGCGGATGCTGGGTGCCGAGATCGTCCGCCGCAATCGGGTGACGGATGTCCGTCCGCTGCCGTCAGGCGAATGGCAGGTGACGACGGAGCAGGGCACGTTCCGCGCGGAGCATGTGGTCAACGCCGGCGGCTATCACGCGCGCCAGATCGGTGCGCTCTCCGGTCTCGATCTCCCGATCACGCCGATGCAGCATCACTACGTCGTCACCGACCCGGTGCCGGAGTTCGTCGGCATGACCCACGAAATTCCGGTGACGCGCGACGATCATTTCACCGGCTATCTCCGCCGCGAGCAGGCCGGCGTGCTGATCGGTCTTTACGATACGCACGATCCGAAACCGAAATGGGTCGATGGCTGCCCCTGGGAGTCGGAGAGTGAGCTCTTCGCGCCGGATTGGGATGCGATCACGCCCTGGCTCGAGCGCTGCTTCGAGCGTTGCCCGCCGCTCATGGCGCGCGGCTTCAAGCGTGTGGTCAACGGCGCCATTACCTACACGCCGGACGGTGCCATGCTGCTCGGCCCGGCTCCGGGCCTCAAGAACTATTGGCTCGCCTGCGGCGCCACGGTCGGTATCGCCTGGGGGCCCGGCGCGGGGAAGTATCTCGCCCAGTGGATCGTGCACGGCCAGGCCGACATCTCGACCCGTGCGTTCGATCCGCGCCGGTTCGGCACCTGGGCCGACCGGGATTTCACCGTCACGCGCTGCATCGAGAACTACGCGACGCGCCTCCGGCTGCCGTTCCCCCAGGATCAGAATTGGACGAAGCGCGACCTCAAGCGCTCCGGCGCCCACGCCCGGACGAAAGCGCTCGGCGCGATTTACGAAGAGGCCGGCGGATGGGAACGGCCGCGCGTCTATGGCCCCGCCGAATGGCAGGGCCGCGAGCCCGACGGCTGGCGGCGAACCGCATCCTTCGATCGGGTCAACGCCGAGGCGCGTGCCGTCCGCGACGGAGTCGGGCTCGGCGATTTCTCCGCCTTCGCGAAGTTCGAGATCCGCGGGGCCGACGCCGCGCGCTTCCTCGATCGCGTCTCGGCCAACCGCATGCCGCGCAAGGTCGGCGGCACCTGCTTGACCACGCTTCTCAATGTGCGCGGAACGATCGAGGGCGAGGCGACGGTCGCGCGCCTCGCCGAGGATCGCCTTTGGTTCGTCACGGGTGCGCCGTCCGAGCGGCGGGTCTGGGACTGGCTGAGCGTCCACCAGCGCGGCCGGGAGTCCGTCGAGATCGTCAACAAGACCGATGAGGTCGGCATCCTCACCCTCGCGGGGCCGAAGGCGCGCGCGGTCTTGGCCGCATGCACCGGCGCCGATCTTTCGAACGCGGCGTTCGGCTGGCTCAAGGCCAGGGAAATTACGGTCGCGGGCATCCCCGTCATCGCGCTCCGGCTGTCCTTCACCGGTGAGCTTGCCTGGGAGCTGCATGCGCCGAACGCGCGTCTCGGCGAATTGTGGGATGCGTTGTGGGCGGCGGGGCAGGCGCACGGCATCGCGCCGTTCGGCTCCGCGGCCCTCAATGGCATGCGCATGGAAAAGGCGTACCGCGGCGGCCACGAGCTGACCAACGACGCCTCGCCCGTCCATGCCGACATCATGCGCTTCGTGAAGCTCGACAAGGATTTCGTCGGCCGCGCCGCGGTCGAATCGCGCCGGCAGCGCGGCGAAAGCTCGGTCATCGCCTATCTCGAGGTCGACGTTGCCGATCAGGATTGCCTGGGCGGCGAAGCCGTGTTCGAGGGCGATCAGAAGGTCGGCTCGGTATCCTCCGGCGCCTTCGGGCCGGCGAGCGGCAAGAGCCTCGCCTTTGCCTATGTGAAGCCGGAATGCGCTTCACCGGGAACGGCGCTCAGCGTCTCCATTCTCGGCGATCGCCGCGCCGCGCGCGTGCTGGCGGGCCCGGTTCTCGACCCCGACAATCGTCGTCTCAAGGCGGAGGACGATGCCACGCATCAGACCGCGAGAGCCGAGAGGGCCGCGCAATGAGCGTAGAGCCCGTCGCGCGCGGGCAGGAAAGATGTAGCCGCCGCCATGGCCCGCCGGAAAAAGCACACGTCATAAGGATTCGAATCGCATGAGCGACCTCGTCCGCATTCGCAAGTTCCAGACCGTCATCGAACGGGCCTTCCATGAGGGCGGTCCCGCGCGCGAGCAGCCGCATCTCCGCGGCTCGATCGCCGCCGTCCTGGCCAATCCCTTCGCCGGACGGTATGAGGCGAATCTCATGCCGTTCATGGAGGCGCTGCAGCCGCTCGCGGTGCGCATGGGCCACGAGCTCGTCGCGGCCCTGGGCGTGGCGCCATCGGCCATCGAGGGCTACGGCAAGGGTGCGATCGTGGGCGCTGCGGGCGAGATGGAGCACGCGGCCATCTGGCACACGCCGGGCGGCGCCGGTGCGCGTGCGGCCATCGGCAACCCCAAGGCGCAGGTGCCGAGCAGCAAGAAGATCGGCGCCATCGGCGCCCAGCTCGACATCCCGATGGTCTATATCCACGCCTCCTATGTGCGGAGCCACTATGACGCGATGCCGGTGGTCGTGGCGGACGGGCCGCGGGCGGACGAGATCGTCTATGCCCTCGTGATGACCACGGGCGCGCGAATTCACGCGCGTCTCGGCGGTCTCGCGAAAGGCGAGATCACGGGCGCCGACGGCCAACGCTGAACGCAGCGAATCGAGGGAAGACCATGAGCCACGACGCGGCCGCGCAAAGGCACGATGAAGGGCGAGACCGCCTGGCGCGCAAGGCGGGCGATACGACGGTCCACGACAACGAAGCCTCGATCGACATGCCGCGCATGCGCGCCTACCGGCTTGGCCGCCTGCAGGCACAGCTCAAGCGCCAGGACTACGCCGCCGCGCTTCTCTTCGACTCCGTCAATATCCGCTACGCCAGCGGCACGACGAATTCGCAGATCTTCAATTTTCACACGCCGTCGCGCTGCCTGTTCGTGCCGGCCGAAGGCTTGTGCGTGCTGTTCGACCAGGAGGGCTGGGCGGGGCCGGCGCTGAAGCTCGGCACGGTCGGCGAAATCCGCAACATGCCGACCTTCGCACACTTCTATTCCGGCCCGCGCGGCGCGGATCAGGCGGAACGCCTCGCGGTCCAGATCGCCGCGCTCATGACAAAACATGCGGGCGGCAATCGCCGCCTTGCGGTCGACCGGATCGAGGCGACCGCCATCGCGGCGCTGCAGTCGAAGGGCCTCGCGCTTGTCGATGGACAGGTCTCGATCGAATGGGCGCGCTCGATCAAGTCACCCGAAGAGATCGCCTGCATCCTCGCATCCATCACGGTCGCCGAGACCGCGATCGCCCGGATGCGGGAAGCGCTCGAGCCCGGCATGACCGAGAACGAGCTGTTCTCGATTCTCCATCAGGTGAACATCGCGAATGGCGGCGAGTGGTGCGAGTATCGCCTCCTCGCATCGGGCGGGCGGACCAACCCCTGGGGCCAGGAATCGAGCGACCGCGTCATACGCGCGGGCGAACTCGTCGCCTTCGACACGGGCATGGTCGGCCCCTATGGCTATGCGACCGACATGTCGCGGACGATCTTCTGCCGCCCCGGCACGCCGAGCGCCGAGCAACGCCGTCTCTACGGCATCGCTTACGAGAACCTGCACTACAACCTTGCCCTCATCCGGCCGGGGATGAGCTTTCGCGAGTTCACGGAGAAGGCGTGGGTGATTCCCGACGAGTTCGTGAAGAATCGATACCCGACGCCCGCGCACGGCATCGGGATGACGGACGAATACCCCATGATCGCGCATCTCCACGACTGGGAGGAACGCGGCTACGACGGCACGATCGAACCCGGCATGACGCTCTCGGTCGAGAGCTATATCGGCTCGGAGCGCGGCGTCGAAGGCGTCAAGCTCGAGGAGCAGATTCTCATCACGGAATCGGGCACTCAGCGGCTCTCGACGTTCCCCTACGAAGACGAACTGATGCCGCGGTGACGCGCGGCGGCCCGATCTCGAACAATGACTGAGGACACTACAATGAGCGTCCCCAAGACGATGCGCGCGGCACTGCTGACGGGCCATGGCGGCCTCGACAAGCTGGTGGTCCGCGACGACGTGCCGGTGCCGGTCCCGGGGCCGGGCGAGGTCCTCATCCGCGTCGCGGCTTGCGGCATGAACAACACCGATATCAACACGCGCACGGCGTGGTACAGCGAGCCCGTCACCTCCGGCATCACCAGGGAAGGCGGGCAAGGCGGCTTTGATTCGATCAAGGCGGATGCGGGGTCCTGGGGACGGGACGGACTCCATTTCCCGCGCATTCAGGGCTGCGATGCCGTCGGGCGCGTGGCCGCAATCGGGACCGGGGTCGATCCATCCTGGATCGGCGAGCGCGTGATGGTCGACGCCTGGCTTCTCGATCTCGACGACCCCACCGACATCACGAAGGCGCCCTATTTCGGCAGCGAGTGCGATGGCGGCTATGCCGAGTACACGAAAATCCGGGTCCAAAACGTCCATCGAATCCGCTCCAGCCTCACCGACGCCGAATTGGCGAGCATGCCCTGCGTCTTCGTGACGGCGGAGCATCAGATGACGCGGGCGCGCGTGAGGAAAGGCGAGACCGTGGTCGTGGCGGGCGCCTCGGGCGGCGTGGGCTCGGCCGCGATCCAGCTCGCGAAGAACCGCGGCGCCTTCGTCATCGCGATCACGAGCGCGGGTAAGGTCGACCGCGTGAAGGCGCTCGGCGCGGATTCCGTGGTCGTTCGCGGCCCAGACGACCTCTCGGGCGCGATCCGGCGCGCGGCTCCCGGCGGCACGGTTCATGTGGCCTCGGACGTGGTCGGCGGCGCGCTCTTCCCACACCTCATCAAGTCGCTCGTCCCCGGCGGGCGCTACGTCACGTCGGGTGCGATCGGCGGCCCGATCACCGAGCTCGATCTTCGCCTGCTCATCTATCGCGACCTCGAGTTTTACGGCTCGACCGTCGTGGCGCCGGGGACGTTCGCGCGCGTGCTCTCCTATATCGAGGCGGGATCGATCCGGCCGATCCTCGCCAAGACCTTCCCGCTCGAATCCATCCGCGAGGCGCAGGCCGAGTTCCTCAACAAGGATTTCGTGGGCAATTTCGTCCTCGTGCCATGAGCGGCGCATAGGCCAGGGAATCGTGCGGGCTGGTACCGCCTTGCCGGTCACGTTGTCGGCGCGTTACACGGCATCGATTCTCCATTCGAGCCGCCCGCGAAAGCCGCTCTGCCCTCGCGGGGTCTATGTTATGCATTCGCCTGCGCTACGCGGCGCCGGCGAGTCGCCGTCCTTATCGTCCACAGACCGTGTACCCCCGACGCCATGACGGCATTGCTTGCCCAAGCCAGATCGTGCCTTGAGACCGTGTTCGGCTTCCCCTCGTTCAGGCCGGGCCAGGAGGACGTCGTTGAGGCCGTGCTCGAGGGCGAGAACGTCCTGGCGGTCATGCCGACGGGAAGCGGCAAGTCGCTCTGCTATCAACTGCCGGCTCTCATCCGTCCAGGGATTACCGTCGTCGTCTCGCCGCTGATCTCTCTCATGCGGGATCAGGTGGCCCAGTTGCGCGAATACGGCATCGAGGCGGCCAGCCTCAACTCGACCAACGATCCCTTGGAGAGCCGCCGTATCCACGAGCTGGTGCGCGCGGGGGCTTTGCGTCTCTTGTATGTCGCACCCGAGCGGCTGGTGCGCCCGGATACGGCGGCCTTGTTGCGCGGCGCGGGCGTGGCGCTTCTTGCGATCGACGAAGCGCACTGCGTCTCGCAGTGGGGCCATGATTTCCGGCCCGAATATCTGGCCCTTGGAAAGGTCCGCGAGGATCTCGGCGGGGTCCAGACCATCGCGCTGACCGCGACCGCCGATGCTCCCACGCGCTCGGATATCGGCAGGAAGCTGTTCGACGCGCCGCCCAGAACCTTCATCCGTTCGTTCGATCGGCCCAACCTCCGGCTCGCCATGCGGCCGAAGGCGAACGCCCGCCGCCAGATCTTGGATTTCGTCGGCCGGCACCGGGGCGAAAACGGCATCATCTACTGCGCGTCGCGCCGGCGCACCGAAGAGTTCGCCGCCGCGCTATCCGCGGCCGAGCACAAGGCGCTGCCGTACCATGCCGGGATGGACCCGCAAGCGCGGAATGCGAATCAGGACGCGTTTCTCCAGGACGACGGAATCGTCATCGTGGCGACCGTCGCGTTCGGCATGGGCATCGACAAGCCCGATGTCCGGTTCGTCGGCCACGCCGACCTGCCGCAGAACGTCGAGGCCTATTACCAGGAGATCGGCCGCGCCGGCCGCGATGGCCTTCCGGCCGATACGCTCACGCTTTACGGTCTCGACGACATGCGTCTCAGGCGCCTCCAGATCGAAGAGAGCGGGACGCAAGAGGCGCAAAAGCGCATCGAACGCCAGCGGTTCAATGCGCTGATCGCGCTCTGCGAAGCGCCGCGATGCCGGCGGCAGACGCTGCTGGCGTATTTCGCCGAGGACTCGCTGGCCTGCGGCAATTGCGACCTCTGTCTCGAGGGCGTCGATGTCTTCGACGGCACGATCGAGGCCCAGAAGGCGATGTCGGCGATCCTGCGCACGGGCGAGCGGTTCGGCACCGAACATCTGGTCGACATTTTGGTCGGCAATCCGACCGAAGCGCTTCGCCGCTACAACCACCATTCCCTTCCCACATTCGGCGCCGGCCGCGACCGCGGGGCGAATGAATGGCGCTCGATCCTCCGCCAGCTCTATGCGGCGGGCCTGACCATTTTGGACATTGGCGATTACGGCCGCTGGACGGTGACGGAGAGCGGACGCCGCGTGTTGCGCGGCGAGGCGCGGATCGAGCTCAGGAAGGACGTCCTTCAGCCCTCCGTGAAAGCGAGGGGCGCGAAAACGACACCGGACAAGGGTTCGGCGGGTCCCGCGAACGAAGGGGATGCGGCACTGCTCGCGGCGCTCAAGGATTTGAGGCGGACGATCGCGAAGTCGATCCGGCAGCCCGCCTATGTCGTCTTCAGCGACCGGACGCTCCTCGATATGGCGTCCCGCCGACCCGCGA
>JBGPGW010000159.1:0-8196 GCA_041484095.1 Alphaproteobacteria bacterium
CGATGGCCCCCTGCTGCGCGGACGCGAAATCCGGCGCGAGGACGTTGGAGAGCCCCATCTCGGACGCGGCGACCGTCCCGGCCACCTGCAAGGCCGCCATCATCAGGCGCATGACGGTTCCGAGAAACAGGCCGACGATCATCTCGCCGCCCAGAATCATCATGAAGTCCGTCGCTTCGGCGGGCAGCCGGGGCAGGCGCGGCCCGATCACGGGCAGGATGACGACCGAGAGCCCGAGCGCGAACACGAGCCGCATGCGCGGCGAGACGTTCGTCTCGCCGAAGCCGGGCATCAGCATGATCGCCGTGCCCATGCGCGCGAAAATCAGGAAGAACGCGAAAAGATTGAGCGAGAGGATCGTGCCGAGCATCGGGCTCAGCCGATGCTGGCGATTCGCCCGCCCAGCTGTTCCGTGAAGGCGATCAGCGTCGAGAGCATGAAAGGCATGAACAGGACCAGCGCCACGAAGACGACGATCATCTTCGGCACGAAGGACAAGGTCATTTCCTGAATCTGCGTCAAGGCCTGCACCAACGAAATCGCAAGGCCGATGACCATCGCCACCAGCATGACCGGCGCGCCGATCTCCAGCATGACAAAGATGCCTTCGCGCGCGATATCCAGTGCCTCATTCGCTTCCATCGGCCACCTAGATCGGCATGCGGAGAATTTCTTGGTAGGCCTGGATCGCCTTGTCGCGCACATTGACCACGGTCTGCAGCATCAGCTCCGCGTTCGCGACGGCAGTCACGAGGCCCGTCAGATCGGTATTGCCGGCCAGGGCGCCGGCGCTTGCGGTTTCGCTCGCGGCAAGACCTTGGCGCAGCGAACCGATCGCTTCGGTGACCATGCCCGCAAAATTCTGGGAGGTCTCCCGGGCCTCGAGGCCCGGCGTTTTGGCGCGCGCGATCGTGTTCGTGTAGGCCGCGATCGCGCCCGTCGGATTGACCGTCATGACTCAGCGTCTCCTTGGCTCGGCCGGGGTGTCGCCAGTTGGTTGGATTCGAAGAGGCCGCCCACGGGCGTCGCTCATGGATCGAGATCCGTCCTCAGGAGCGCAGCAGATCGATGGTGTTCGTGAGCATGCGCTTGCTGACGTCGAGCACGCCAAGGTTGGCCTGGTACGACTGCTGCGCCTCGCGAAAGTCCATCATCTCGACCAGCGCATTCACGTTCGGCAACTGGACATACCCGTCCTTGTCGGCGGCCGGGTGCGTGGGATCGTAACGGCGCTGAAATTCGCCCTTCGAGGTCGTGACCTTGTTGATGCGCACGGTCTCGATTCCGATCGAGCGGTCGAGCGCATTCTTGAACGTGACGACCTTGCGTCGATACGGATCGGTGCCGGCCGTTTCGGGTATCGAATCGGCATTGGCGATGTTTTCAGCCAGCACGCGCAGACGGGTCGTCTGCACGTTCATGCCGGCGGAGGAAATCTTAAGTGGCTTCAGAAGGTCTATCATCGGCGATCAGCACGCTCCTTCAGGCGCTAACTCGAACCGCCTCGCCCCAAGGCGAGACGGAACAGCGACAGCTGTTTGCGGTAAACGTTGCTGGCCAACTGATGGTTCATGTTCGTCTCGGCGACCTTCATGAGCTCGTCATGAATCACCACGGCATTGCCGTCGAGACTGGGATTCTGTTGGTCGGCGGCTTGGCGTTCGACCTTGAGGTTCCCGGCGGTGCGGGACAGCGTCAAATGCATGGCATGGGTGCGGTTGGGCACCGGGTTCTGGGCCGCCATGGCGCCGTGGAAATCCAGCGGCTTGAGATCCTGGGGGACATAGTGCGGGGTATCGGAATTGGCGATGTTTTGTGCCAGAACCTGTTGACGCGCGCTCAACCATTCCATGCGACGCGAGAACATCTGGAAAAGGGGAATCTTTGTGAAGTCCATGCGGTCCCGAGGGTTCGAGGAGCTGTGGCGGAGCCCATGCCGGCGCTCGCCCTTCACGCTAGGCGGAGGCTCGCATGACCCTGTTAACAAGCGGTAAAGCGGGCTAAGCTCTTTTCAAGGCGGCCCCTCGGCACGCCCAGACACCAGGTAGGATGTTCCAGGTAGGCCCATGCTCTATCTCACGAGAAAGATTGGCGAATCTGTCGTGATTAACGACACGATCGAAGTGACCGTCGTCGACGTGCGCGGCAAATCGGCCAAGCTCGGCTTTACGTTTCCACCGGATGCGAGCGTGCTGAGGCGCGAGCTGTACGAGCGCATCCAAGAGGAGAATCGGGCCGCGGCCGGTCTCGCGCCGAACCCGGCCAAGGCCGACGCGCCCGGGATCGCCGCGGCGGCGCACGAGGCGGACGACGACGCGAAACGGACCTAGCCGTGACCCCGAGCCGGCCGGCCGGGCACCGCCCTAGCCGAGATCCTTGAACTGCGCCTCGCGCCAGCGAACTGCGGCCGTCAGACCTTCGGCCTTCGTGATCTCCTTGAACCGCTTGTACATGTCGGTCGGCGTGGCATCCAAGATGGCACCGGTCTCAATCGCGTAATCGATCGCCTGCTTGAATCCCGCGATTTCCGCTCCGCGGTTGATCGCGGCTTTCGTCGTCTTCAAGCCCTCGACATCGATCGTCGCCATCCGGCGCGCGAGCTTGAACGTCTCTTTCTCGAGCTCGGCATCGGGAAAGACCCGGTTGACCATGCCGATCTTCTCCGCCTCCACCGCGTCGATGAGGTCGCCGGTATAAAGGAGCTCGCGCGCCTTCTTGAGGCCGACGAGCCACGGCATCACGACCACCGGCGGCGCGGTCGAGAAGCGAATCTCCGGCTCGCCGAACACGCTGGTCTCCGCGGCATAGGTGATGCAACACATCATGGCGACCTCGCAGCTGCCGGCAAGGCAGTGCCCGCGCACCATGGCGATGGTCGGCTTCTCGCACTCCCACGGCGCGAATTCGTAGGCCGCGCAGGCCCGCAGCATGGCCCGCGTGTTCATGGCGCCCCGTCCGCCGAACGCGCTCGCCCAGTCGAGCTTCAAGTCGTAACCGGCGCCGAAGCTCTTGCCTTCCCCGCTCAGCACGACGACCCTGATATCGGCATCGCGATCGGCCTCGGCGAGAGCCCGCGGCAATTCCTCCATCATTTCGAGATTGATGGCGTTCAAGGCCTTGGGTCTGTTAAAGCGAATATGGGCAATCCGGTCGTTCTTCTCGTACAACAGAGTCTTCCACACGGCGCGCGGCTCCTCTTCATGACAGCAAGACAAGGGCCGGATCATACCGCAACGGGCCTCGCACCGAGAGCAATACGATGAACCCCGCCGCGGCGGCCGCACCGATCGCCTCCCCGGCCCAGCGCGCCCTCATCATGGCGCCCGTGTTGCTGTCGACCACCCTCTTCGTGCTCAACCAAACGAACGTCGTCGTCGCCCTGCCGCACATGCAGGGAACCTTCTCCGCGACGCGCGACCAGATCGCCTGGGTGATCACGTCCTATCTTGTCGCGATGACGATCATGACGGCTTCGGCGGGCTGGTTCGGCAACCGGTTCGGCCGAAAGCGGGTCTACCTCGCATCCGTCGCGATGTTCGGCCTGGCCTCGCTGCTTTGCGCGTCGGCGCCATCGATCGAGGTCGAGGTCGCGTTCCGCCTGCTGCAGGGCATCGCCGGCGGACCGATCCTGCCGCTGTCCCAGGCCATCATTCTCGACGCCTATCCCAGGGAGCGGCATGGTGCCGCGCTCGCGCTGTGGGGCGTCGGTGTGACGCTCGGTCCCGTGCTTGGGCCCATCATCGGCGGCGTGATCACCGAAGAGTATAGCTGGCCCTGGGTCTTCTATTTCAACGTTCCCTTCAGCCTCGTCGTTTTTCTCGGCATCTGGCTCTTCGTGCCCAAGGGACCGAAGGTCGAATCGCGCAGCTTCGACTGGAGCGGATTTCTTGCGCTGTCCATCGCACTCGGCGGATTCCAGCTCGTGCTCAATCGCGGCCAGCGCCTCGACTGGTTCGATTCGACGGAAATCATCATCGAGACGGCGGTCGCGGCGTTATTCCTCTATCTGCTGATCATCCACACGGTCACCGCACGGCAGCCATTCCTCAATCCCGCGATCTTCAGGGACAAGAACGTCCTTCTCGGGCTTTTCTTCATCTTTGGCTGGGCGATCACCTCGCAGACGCCGTTGTTCCTGCTCTCGCTTCGTCTGCAAGGGGTCGACGGCCTCCCCGTCGCGACCGCGGGTCTTCTCATGTCGCCACGCGGGCTCGGCGGCGTTCTGTCGATGATCATCGTCGGCCGGCTTGTCGCTCACTTCAATCCGAAGCTCCTTATTCTCGTCGGCCTTTCCTCCGTGGCGCTCGGCTCCTGGATCATGGCGAACTGGCCGATCGAGGCCGATTTGTGGGAAGTCGGTTACGCCGGCTTCATCCACGGATTCGGCACGGCATTCACCTATGTCGCCCTGACGGTCATCGCCTTCGCGACCCTCGCGCCGCATCTGCGCAATGAGGCCGTCTCGCTCTATAGTTTGTGCCTGAACATGGGCACCGGCGTCGGGGTCGCAAGCGCGGTGATCGTGCTGGCGCAGGGCGTGCAGGTAAGCCATGAGGTGCTGTCCTCGAACATTTCGTTCTTCCATAGCCTGTTCCAGGATCATCTGCTGCCGGAGGCCTGGAGCTTCTCCCACATGAAAGGGCTCGGCGCCGTCGATCGCGTGGTTCTGCAGCAGGCGACCGCCATCGCGTTCAACAACGCTTTTCATCTGATTATGGTTGTCGCTCTCAGCATGATCCCCTTCATCGTGCTGCTGACGGCGCCGAAACGATCGAGAAAATCGGGCAAGGCCTAGGCCGGCACGCTGGCAACGGCCCGTCAAATCGCCCACAATCCTTGCGCAAGGCCCTGGCGGCCGCTTTCGAGCAAACAACACCGGATCGCATGACCGAGCAGCCGGTCGCGACGACGATCACGCCCGCACGACGGGCCGTCATCATGGCGTGCGTGATGATGGCGACGATGATCTTCGTCATGAATCAGACGAACGTCATCGTCGCCCTGCCGCACATGCAGGGAACGTTTTCCGCGACGCAGGATCAGATCGCCTGGGTGCTGACGTCGTTCATCGTCTCGCTCACCATCATGACGGCCTTGACGGGATGGTTGAGCGCGCGCCTCGGCGGCAAGCGCCTCTATCTTCTCGCGCTGGGCGGCTTCACCGCGACGTCGTTTCTTTGCGCGACGGCGACCAGTCTCGAGACCGAAGTCGCCTTCCGCGCCCTCCAGGGCGCCCTCGGGGCCCCCATCATCCCGCTCTCGCAGGCCATCGTGCTCGATGTCTATCCGAAGGAGCGTCACGGCGCGGCACTCGGCCTCTGGGGCATCGGCATCACCGTCGGTCCGGTGTTCGGGCCCATCATCGGCGGCTACGCGACCGAGATGGGAAACTGGCCCTGGGTCTTCTGGTTCAATGTCCCGATCGGAGGCTTGATTCTCCTGGGCGTGCTGTTCTCCGTTCCGGAGGTCGCGCCGGATCGGGCGCGCCGGCTCGACTGGGCCGGATTCGCGACGCTCGCGCTCGCGCTCGCCGCGATTCAATTCGTGCTGAACCGTGGCGAGAGGCTCGACTGGTTCGCCTCGGTCGAAATCATGGTCGCCTTCGCGCTGTTCATTCTCTGCGCGTATACGTTCATCGTTCACAGCATGACGACGGCCAATCCGTTCGTCCCGCGCGCGCTGGTGCGCGACCGAAACGTCATTCTCGGCTACGTCCTCATCTTCCTGTGGGGCACCGTGCTCCATTCGCCCTTGGTGCTGCTCTCGCTCCGGCTTCAAGGGCTCGAAAACTATCCCGTGATCGCCACGGGAATGCTCATGGCGCCGCGCGGCGTCGGCGGCGTCCTCGCGATGGCGCTCGTCGGCCGTTCGCTGCGCGTCGTCAACGCCAGGCATCTCTTCGGGTTCGGGCTCCTGTGCGTCGCCGCCGCCACTTGGTACATGTCGAATTGGCCGACCCATGCGCTCGATCGTGATGTGATGATCACGGCCTTCGTGTTCGGATTCGGAATCGCCTTCGCCTGGGTTCCCCTAAGCATGCTGACCTTCTCGACCGTCGATGCGCGTTATCGCACTGACGGCGTCGTCTTCTTCAACCTGATCCTCAACATGGGCACCGGCGTCGGCATCACGCTCGCCGTTCTCATTTTCACGAAAAGCATCCAGATCAACCATGAAACCTTGACGGCCTTCGTGACGCCCTACAACAAGCTGTTCAACGATGCGCTCCTGCCCTCGCTCTGGAGTCTCGGACGGCGCAGCAATCTCTCGCTGCTCGATTCAGAGATCGCACGCCAAGCCATGACGATCGCCTTCAACAATGTGTTCCTGTTGATCGCGCTCGTGGCGCTCTGCGCCATTCCGCTCGTTTACGGCTTCAAGCGGATGCGCCGCGCGGCCGTCCAGGACGGCCCCAGCCCCTCGGCACCCGCCGCGAGCCCCGCGCCGGCCCACCCCGCAAGGCCGCGAACCAGACGGCCCCCGCGTTAAACGCTTTGTTAAGCATAATGGGCAACCCTTGCGCGATTCCGAGTCACGCAGCGAGAGACCGTGCCCCAAGACCCACGAGACATTTCAGCCGGCGCTCGTCAGGACGCCAGAGACTTGGCGATCGAGGATGCGTCCTCCGTCTCGGCACCGGTCCCGTCCGATGATGCCGGCATGGAAGCGGCCTTGTCCGAATTCGCGGGCGACACCCGAATTCCCGTCGTGGCGCTCGTCACGGTCGCCGAGATTCTGACCCGCGTCTACGGCCCTTCCCCTTCAGGAGGGGGCGGCGAATCGCCGCCCGATCTGGCATGACGGATCGCGCGGCATTACGCTCCGAATTGGAGACCCTTGCGTCTCTTGTTGCCGCCTCCCGCGCGATACTGGGAGATGGGCGCGCCGTCGATCTCGCCGGATTCGATCGCCGCGTGGCCGCGCTCTGCCAATCCATTCAATCGCTCGGCCTCAAGGACGCCCAGTCGCTGAAATCCGGCCTTATCGCCCTCATCGACGATATCGAGCGACTGAAGAACGATCTCCTCGCCCAGCAAGAAGTCCTCGGCACCGAGCTCAAGCGGCTCGGCGTGGGGCACAAGACGGCGAGCGCCTATAATCGAACTTCGGGGCGCTAGCATTCATGGAATTCGGGCTTTATCTCCGTTTTTTCCTGGCACTCCTGTTCGTCGTCGGGCTCATCGCCGCCTTCGGCTGGCTCGCGCGAAGGCATGGCTTCGGCGGGCGGCTCACCGCGACCGCGTTCGCCGACCGCCGCCTGAGCGTCGTCGAGATCCTCCCGATCGATGCCAAACGCCGGCTGGCTCTTTTCCGCCGGGACAATGTCGAACACCTCGTGCTTCTCGGCACGACGAGCGACGTGCTGATCGAAGGCGGAATCACGGCGCCCGCAGGCGCGCCTATGCCGACGGTCCACGCGGCATCTGGCGGCCCGAGCGGTTTTTTTGCGCGCCTCAAAGCGGCCGGCCTCGATGGATTGAAAGGTCAATGATGACGCGTCGCCCGGCCCTGATCGGTCTCATCGCGCCGTTGCTCGCCGCGGGCGCATCGGCTGCGGCCGCTCAATCGCTTTCGCTCGATCTCGGCGAAGGCGGCTCGAGCACGAGCCGAATCCTCCAGCTCCTGGCGCTTCTGACCGTCCTCAGCCTCGCGCCCTCGATCCTCATCATGGTCACGTCGTTCACGCGCATCGTGATCGTGCTGTCGTTTCTCAGGAGCGCGATCGGCCTTCAGCAGACGCCGCCCAACACGGTGCTCGTCAGCCTCGCCCTGTTCTTGAGTGCCTTCATCATGGCGCCCGTGCTCGAACAGTCCTACCGCGACGGCATCCGCCCGCTCATGAAGGAGCAGATTTCCGAAATCCAGGCCTTCGATCGGGCCGTGGCCCCCGTCCACCGCTTCATGATGGCGCACACGCGTGACAAGGACCTCACGCTGTTCATGAACATGTCGGAAAAACACGAGGTCGACGCGCCGTCGGACACCCCGCTTCAGGCGCTGATTCCGGCCTTTCTCATCAGCGAGCTGAGGCGCGCCTTCGAGATCGGGTTTCTCTTGTTCGTGCCGTTCGTCATCATCGACATGGTCGTGGCCTCGATCCTCATGTCGATGGGCATGATGATGCTGCCCCCCGTCATGATCTCGCTGCCGTTCAAGCTGATCTTTTTCGTGCTGGTCGACGGCTGGTACATGGTC
>JBGPGW010000160.1:0-8101 GCA_041484095.1 Alphaproteobacteria bacterium
GGGGCCCTCGCGGCACTCGGGCTCGAGGCGCGGATCACGACGGATCCGATCGCTGCCGGCGTCCTTCTGTCGGAGCGGACAGGCCTCGATCAGATCAACCTTCGCGGCGATGCCTCCCAGATGTCGTTTCTCCAGAGCGCCCGGAACGCGCTCGGCTATGCGTTGCCGATCGAGGCCAACACCGTCTCCGAAGGCACGTCGAGCCGGACGCTTTGGCTTGGGCCGAATGAATGGCTCGTCGTGGTTCCGTTGAACGAGAGCGCGGGGCTCGCGGGTGCGCTGCGCGGCGCTCTCGGCAACCAGCACGCCGCCGTCGCCGAGGTCGGCGACGGCCGGACCGTCATCGGTCTTGCCGGCCGGAATGCGCGCGACGTGATCATGAAAGGCTGTCCGCTCGATCTCCATCCGCGGAAGTTCGAGCCGATGCGATGCGCACAGTCGCGGCTGGCGAAGGTGAACGTCATCATCGATCAACGCGACGATCAGCCGAGCTACGACATCTACGTCACGCGCAGCTTCGCGCGCTATGTGTGGCAATGGCTGGAGGACGCGGGCCGGGAATACGGCGTCGCCGTCGTCCGTTCCTAGCCCGATCGCGCTCAAGCCCGCGGGGGAGGGAGCGTTGGCCCAATACGACGCGCTTCTCAAGCCGCTTCGGATCAAGGGTCTCACGATCCGGAACAGGATCCTGAGCACGAGCCACTCCCCCGGCTACGCGCATGACGGTCGCGTGACCGACCGCTATGTCCGCTATCACGAAGAAAAGGCCAAGGGCGGGGTCGGCCTCACCCAGTTCGGCGGGGCGACGGCGACGTCGATCGAGAACTCGATCGATTACGGCCAGCTGAACGGCGCCGACGATTCGATCATCGAGGGCTATCGGCGCATGGCCGATGCGATTCACCGGCATGGTGCCGCCTGCATGGTGCAGGTCCGCCATGGCGGCCGGCGGGAGCGCTGGGATATCGCCAATTGGCTGCCGGCCTTCGCGCCCTCTGCCATGCGCGAGCCCGTGCATCGGTCTTTTCCCGTGGCGATGGACGAGCACGACTTGAGGCGCGTGCGCGATGATTACGCGCAGGCGGTGCGCCGCGCCAAGGACGGCGGGCTCGACGGGGTCGAGGTGAGTTGTGCCAACCAGACCCTGATCGATCAATTCTGGAGCCCCGACGTCAACCGCCGGACCGATGCCTATGGCGGAAGCCTCGAGAACCGCATGCGGTTCGGTTTCGAAGTGCTCGAGGCCGCGCGCAGGCTCGTCGGCGATGACTTCGTCGTCGGCATCCGCATGAGCGGCGACGAGATGATCAAAGAGGGGTTGAGCCAGGACGACTGCATCGCCATCGCGCGCGCCTATGCCAAGAGCGGCCTCGTCGATTTCATCAGCGTGATGGCGGCCCAAGGCCGCGACTACCGCTCGAACGCCTTGAGCTATATCGGGATGGATGCGCCGCTCGCACCCTTTCTTCATCTCGCGAGCGCGATCAAGGCCGAAGTCGATCTCCCGATCTTCCATGCGACGCGCCTTGCCGATGTCGCGACCGCCGCGCGCGCGGTCGAGGACGGGCACATCGACATGGCCGGGATGACGCGCGCGCTCATCGCCGATCCGCATCTCGCGGCGAAGCTGCGCGACGGGCGGGTGGACGACATCCGGCAATGCGTGGGCGCCGTCTACTGCATCGACCGCGTCGTCCACGGCAAGGATGCGCTCTGCATCCAGAATCCGGCGACGGGCCGCGAGCGCACGGTCCCGCATGAGATCGCGCGGGCGCCCGCAAGGCGCCGCGTGGTCGTCGTCGGCGCCGGGCCGGCCGGGCTCGAAGCGGCGCGCGTCGCCGCTTCGCGCGGGCACGCCGTCGTGCTGTTCGAGCGCCAGGCGCGAACCGGCGGACAGATCATGATCGCCGCGCGCGCGGGCTGGCGCGAATCGCTCTCCGGCATACAACGCTGGCTCGACGGCCAAGTGCAGAAGCTCGGCGTCGACCTCCGGCTCGGCCAGGAGGGCAGCGCGGCCGCCGTCCTCGCCGAGAAGCCCGACGTGGTGATCGTGGCCACGGGCGGGCGGCCGAACAAAGGCATCTTTGCGGGCGCCGAGCTTGCGCTCTCGACCTGGGACGTGCTCGAGGGCCGCGCGGCACCAGCCGAGAGCGTGCTCGTCTTCGACGACAACGGCGCCGAGCAGGGGCCGTCCGTCGCGGAATACATGGCCGAGCGCGGCGCGCGCGTCGAGATCGCGACGCCGGAACGCCAGCTGATGGCCGAGATCGGCATGGTCAACTTCTCGCCGTTCCTCAGGCGCCTTTACGCGAAAGGCGTGATCATCTCGCCGGACCTCGGCCTCGCATCGCTCACCCGCGAGGGCAACACGCTCGTGGCCGTGCTCCGCAACGAATACACCGGGGCCGAAGAGGAACGCGTCGTCGATCAGGTGGTGGCCGAGCACGGGACGCTGCCGAACGACGATCTCTACAAGGCGCTGAAGCCGCAATCGACCAATCTCGGCGAGATCGACATGCGGGCGCTCGTCGCCGGCACGCCGCAGGCGGCCCGGCACAATCCCGACGGCCGCTTTCAGTTGTTCCGCGTCGGCGATGCCTGGACCAGCCGGAACATCCACGCCGCGATCTACGATTCGCTGCGTCTCTGCAAGGACCTCTAGGACGGGAACGGCCGTATTGTCCGGGTCCCTCGTTCGTGCCAACGTGATGGCGCCGCGCGGGCTCATGGTGTTGCGTCGCGCGGGGAGGGAGCCATGGGGCAGTACGACGCGCTATTGAAGCCGCTCACGATCAACGGCGTGACGATCCGCAACCGGGTGTTCAGCTCGAGCCATTGCCCCGGCTACAACAAGGGCGGGCACATCACCGAGCGCTATGTCCGCTATCAGGTCGAGAAAGCCAAGGGCGGCTTGGGCCTCGCCCAATGCGGCGGCGCCACGGGCGTCTCGGCCGAGAACTCCTATCACTACGGCCAGATCAACGCGTCGGAGGATTGGATCGTCCCCGAATTCAAGCGCCTCACGGACAGGATCCACGCGCACGGCGCCAAATGCACGGTGCAGCTCACGCATGGCGGCCGCCGCGAGCGGTGGGATGCGGAGAATTGGCTCCCCGCCTTCTCGCCGTCCTGCCGGCGCGAGGCCATCCACCGGTCCTTTCCGGTGGTGATGGAGCATCACGACATCCGCCGCGTGCAGCGCGACTACGCGCAGGCGGTCCGCCGCGCGCGCGAAGGCGGCATGGACGGCGTCGAGCTGTCCTTCCAGGCCGGCACGCTCGTCGAGCAATTCTGGTCGCCGGCCATGAATTTCCGCGAGGACGAGTATGGCGGCAGCCTCGAGAACCGCGTGCGCTTCGGCCTCGATATGCTGACGGAGATCCGCGCCCTCGTCGGCCGCGACTACATGGTCGGCCTCCGCATGCCGGGCGACCAGATGCTGAAGGACGGGCTCTCGCAGTCGGAGTGCATCGAGATCGCGCGAATCTACGCGCGATCCGGCATGGTCGATTTCATCAGCGTCGTCGCCGCGCAAGGCTCGGACGCCGTGTCGAGCGCGCTCATCTGGCCGTCGAGCTGGGTGCCGCCCGCCGGCTGGCTGCCGCTGGCGAGCGCCATCAAGGCCGAAGTGGACGTGCCCATCCTCCACGCGGCACGCATCGCGGATCTGCCGACCGCCAACCGGGCCGTCGCCGAGGGCCATGTGGACATGGTCGGCATGACGCGCGCCTTCATCGCCGATCCGCATCTCCTGAAGAAGATGCTCGAAGGCCGCGAGGACGACGTCCGTCAATGCGTGGGCGCCTCGTATTGCGTCGATCGCATCATCTCCGGCCATGACACGGTCTGCGTGCAGAACGCCGCGACGAGCCGCGAGGAATCGGAGCCGCATGTCGTCCCGAAGGCGCCTCGCGCCCGCCGCGCGGTGGTCGTGGGCGGCGGGCCCGGCGGGCTCGAGGCCGCGCGCGTCCTCGCCGAACGCGGCCACACGGTGACCCTGTTCGAACGCGACGACATGACGGGCGGGCAGATCAATATTGCCGCCAAGGCCGCATGGCGCGGGACGCTTCAGGGAATCCAGCGCTGGCTCGATCAGCAGGTGCGGAAGCTCGGCGTCGAGATGCGTCTTGGCGTCGAGGCCAAGGCCGGCGACGTGCGTGCCCTCGATCCCGAAATCGTGATCGTCGCGACCGGCGGCGTGCCCAATCCCGGCTGGTTCCAGGGGCGCGCGCTCGCGACCTCGAGCTGGGACATCCTCACCGGCCGCGTCGAGCCGGCGGAGAACGTGCTGCTGTATGACGAGAACGGCGCGCATCAGGGACCATCGGCCGCCGAGTTCATGGCCAAGCGGGGCTCGAAGGTCGAGGTGACGTCGCCCGACCGGGCACTCCTCCTCGAGCTCGGCGAGACGACATACGGCGCCTTCATGAAGGAGCTCTATCAGGCCGGGGTCGTGGTCTCGCTCGACCTTCGCCTCACCCAGGTCTACCGCGAGGGCAACAAGCTCGTCGCGGTGCTCGCCAACACCTACACCCAGCAGGAAGAGGAGCGCATCGTCGACCAGGTGGTCGGCGAATGCGGCACGATGCCGAACGACGCGCTGTACTTTGACTTGAAGCCGTTCGCGAAGAACGGGGGTGAGCTCGATCTGCGCGCGGTCGCGGGCGGGCGCGGCCAAGACATCGCGAGCAACCCCGACGGCTCGTTCCAGCTGTTTCGCGTGGGCGACGCCTGGGCCAGCCGCAACATCCACGCGGCGATCTACGATTCGCTGCGCATTTGTAAAGATCTCTGATCCCACCGTGCGACGTTGTCCATGACGGCCTGGCTCCTCGCTATCTCGCTCGCGCTCGGCGTTCTCGCCGCGATCGGGCGCGCGCGGCGGTGGTTCCATGGCCGTCCGGCGGCGGTCGCGTTCTGGCGCGGCCTCGTGCGCTTTCCCCGCAGCTATTTCGTCGATCTCCACCACGTCGTCGCGCGCGATTCCTATGCCGCGCGCATGCACATCCTCGTCGCGGGCGGATTCACGGCGACGATCCTGCTGGTGATCCTGATCCATCTCTTCGGCATCGAGTGGAATTGGCTGGCGTGGCTCGCGTTGATCATGCTGGGCGTGATGGCGGCGGGTGCGGTTCTCGTCGCGCTGCGGCGGCTGTCTCGCCCGTCTCGCCTGTCCGGCGGCAGCTTCAACCGCTTGCCATGGAGCCTGTTTGCCTTCGCCTTGTTCTTCGCGATCGCGACATTGCCCATCGCGGGGCTCGCGCCGCCGATCGATTGGACGGGGACCGGCGGGCTTCTTCTCTTGGCGATGGGCGCATGGGGGTGTCTCGAAATGATCGCCGGTCTCCCGGTCGGGCCGATGAAGCATGCCTTTGCGGGCGCGCTGCATCTCGTCTGCCACCCGCGGCCGGCGCGCCTCGGTGCCCTGCGGCCCGATTCGGCTCTCAGGCCGCTCGATCTCAATGCGGCCAAGCTCGGCGCCGAGACGGCGCGCGACTTCGCCTGGAATCGCCTGCTCGGATTTGATGCCTGCGTGCAGTGCGGGCGGTGCGAAGCGGCGTGCCCCGCCTTTCTGGCCGAGTTGCCGCTCAATCCGAAAAAACTCATTCAGGATCTCGTCGCGTCGCTCGATGACGCGCGCACGGACCATCGCTACGTCGGAAGCCCGCATCCCGGCCGGGTCGTGGGCGGGGCGCAGGGCGGAGCGGATCGTCCGATCGTCGGTGAGGATTCCATGATCCATCCCGACACGCTTTGGGCCTGCACCACCTGCCGGGCCTGCGTCTACGAATGTCCGATGATGATCGAGCATGTCGACGCGATCGTGGAGATGCGTCGCTTCCAGGCGCTCGAGCTTGGTGCCGTGCCCGGCAAGGGGCCCGGCGTCATCGCCGAGTTACGCGCGGCCGACAATCCCGGTGGCCACGCGCTCGCCAGCCGGCTCGACTGGGCGGCTGATCTGGCCCTTCCGGTCATCGCCCAGCGCGGATCGTGCGACGTGTTGCTCTGGCTTGGCGACGGCGCCTTCGATCTCCGCAATCAGCGCACGCTTCGCGCGGTCGTGCGCCTCCTTCGCCGCGCGAAGGTGGATTTCGCCGTCCTCGGCGAGGAGGAACTCGACACCGGCGACATCGCGCGGCGCCTGGGAGACGAGGCGACGTTTCAAGATCTCGCGCGCCGCAATGCCGCGACGCTCGCGACGTATCGGTTCAAGAAGATATTGACCTGCGACCCGCACGTTCTTCATTCGCTGAGAAACGAGTATCCGGATTTCGGCGCGCGCTACGAGGTCGTGCATCACTCGACGTTCTTGGCCGAGCTGGTGCGGTCGGGCGCGCTCACGGTCACGACGCCGAGGGCCGGTGCCGTGACCTATCACGACCCCTGCTATCTCGGCCGTTACAACGGCGAGACCCAATCGCCGCGCGCGATTCTCGATTCGCTCGGCGTCGAGCGCGTCGAGATGGAGCGTTCGGGCATGCGCTCGATGTGCTGCGGCGGCGGCGGCGGCGCGCCCGTCACGGACATCGCGGGCAAGCGGCGAATTCCCGACATGCGCATGGACCAGGCGCGGGTGACGGGTGCGCCGGTCGTCGCGGTCGCGTGTCCCAACTGCGCGATCATGCTCGAGGGCGTCGTCGGTCCTCGCCCCGATATCGCCGATATCGCCGAGCTCTTGCTTCAAGGTGTGGAGGGATCCGCATGAGCGATTCCGGCGACCGCCCCCGTCGCGATCCGCATGCCGAACGTGCGGCACGCCGTGCGGGACGCGCCGCGGCAGCGGTGCCGCCCAAGGAGGAGCAGGGTACGGAGCCTCCCCAGCCCGCATCGGGCCGCGTGCGCCGCGACCCCCGGGCCGAGCGCGCGGCGCGCCTCGCCGGTTTGGCGGCGGGACAAGCGACGACACCCGTATCCCCATCCATGCCGGCTGTGCCCGCCGCCAAGACGCGAATCGTCGCGGAGCCGGCCTATCACATCCTTGTCGTGCCCGACCTCGAGGACGGGCGGCTGTCGTCGCATGACCGGGACGTCATCGGCGCGGCGCGGCTTCTGGCCGATGCGGGCGGCGGGGCGGTGGTCTTGCTCGCCTTCAGCGGGCCCGAGGGTCCGCGCGATTCCTTCGCGGACGCCGGCGCCGATCGCGTCATGATTCTGGCGCGTCCTGAATTCTCGGGTTACGCGCCGGAGGCGCGCGCGGCCGCGGCCGTCGCGGTCGAGGCGGCGCTCGCTCCCAGGCACATGCTGTTCCCGGAAACGGTCGCGGCGGGCGGCGATGTGGGGCGCCGGGTCGCGGTCCGCCTCAAGGACCGGGCTGCAGGCAATGTTCAGCGCGTCGCCGCCGACGGGATTGTGCGCCGCGGGCGCGGCGGACGGTCGGATTTCGCGAGCGCATTGCCGAAGGTGCTTCTCATCGCGCCCGAAGCGGCCGATCCCGTCGTCGACGAGCGGTTCGAGGCACGCGGGCTCGACCCCGTCTCCTTCTCCGCCGAGGCGCGGCTCAGGGATCGCGGACTCGCATCGACCGATCCCTCGCTCGTAGCACTGGCCGAGGCGGATTTCATCGTGAGCGCGGGCAATGGCGTTCGCGACTGGGACGCATTTCATCGCCTCGCCGTCGCACTCGGCGCGAGCGAAGGCGGCAGCCGGCCTGTCTGCGATGCCGGCCATCTGCCGCGCGGGCGGCAGGTGGGCGCCTCCGGCACGCTGGTCGAGCCGCGCTGCTACGTGGCGCTCGGAATCGCCGGGGCACCCCAGCATCTCCAGGGCATCGCCAAATGCGAGCGCGTCGTCGCGATCAACGCCGATCCGCATTGCGACATGATCAAGCGCGCCGATCTCGCGGCCATCGGCGATGTTCAGGCGCTGATGCCCGCGCTCGAACGTCTCGCCAAGGAGGCGCGCGGGGATGCTTGACGTCGTTGTGCTGGTCTCGATCGGCCGGCATCCGGTCTCGGGCCGCCCGCGACCCGCGGCGGCGGATGCGCGGGCGGTCGAACTCGCGCTCAGCCTTCCCGATGCGCGTGTCCGGCTGGTTCATGCGGGCGATCCCGCCGAGCCGAGTTTGCGCGATTATCTCGGCATGGGCGTCGAGATGGTGACC
>JBGPGW010000161.1:0-8100 GCA_041484095.1 Alphaproteobacteria bacterium
ATGGCTGCGCGTGAGAGTTGCAGTGATACTTCAAGTCGCGCAGATGCGCTCCGTCCCGTGCCATGGCGCGAGGTGCCCGCGCGCGCGCGGCGCTCGACGCGGTATTCAACGATGTCGAAGGCGGCTCTCCGGCGCGCGCGAGGCGCCGTTCGTCGCGCTCGCTCATGCCGTGCCGGCGCCGTCGCGCCCGTGCGCACGGCGCGCGGCGCGTCGATTCATCCACATGTCTTGTTGAGGCTCGGCGAGTTTTGTGTTGCGGAATCGATGTTTTTTGAGTACGCGAAGAGTCCCACGTCTCATTTGGGTGCGCAATCATCCCTTCCGCAGATGCGTTGCGGGCCCGTCCAGTCGATCAGTGACATCCACAGCAGCAAAGAGGTCTTCACAATGGCAGCAGCAAAACAAGCCACCGTCTCCCTGAAGCAGTTGGGCGCGGATCTCGCAGCGAAGCACGACATGTCGAAGAAACAGGCCGAGGCGATCCTGAACGACCTCGTCGCCCTGGTCGTCAAGAACTTGAAGAAGGGCAGCCGCCTGCGTCTGACGGGTCTCGGCATCCTGCAGGTGCGCCACCGCGCCGCGCGCATGGGCCGCAATCCCGCGACCGGCGAAGCGATCAAGATCAAGGCCAGCAAGAAGGTGGCCTTCCGCGCCTCAAAGGATTTGAAGGAAGCCGTCTAGCACGGCCAGCCAACGACGGCCCGTCCGAGGCCGTCTCGACGTTCATGCTCGCGGCGGAGTCTCTCCGCCGCGAGCTGTTTTTTGGGCCCGCGGAATCGCTTCGGGCGCTCGTCTCGGCTAGACTGCCCCCGGCTTCATGATCGGGAGGGAACCATGGCGATCCGTTTCAAGCGGCCGGATGGGCGCGAGGCGTCCGGCTATCTCGCGGCAGGCAAGGACGCGAAGACGCCCGGCATCATCGTCATACAGGAATGGTGGGGCGTGCAGGGCCAGATCAAAGGCGTCTGCGACCGCCTGGCGCATGAGGGCTACCGGGCGCTCGCCCCGGACCTCTACAACGGCAAGGCCGTTCCCTATCACGATCCCGACGCCGCGAACGAAGCGATGAGCGCGCTCGATTTCCAGCAATCCGTCGACCAGGTCGTGCGTGGTGCTGCTCTCCATCTGAAGGCGCAGGGCAGCAAGGTCGGCCTGACCGGCTTCTGTCTCGGCGGCTTGGTCTCGGCCCTCGGCGCCATCCGCCTGCCGGAGATTTCCGCCGCCGTCGCGTTCTACGGTCTTCCCGATCCCAAGATCGGCGACCCCGCGGCGCTGCGCATCCCGCTGCAGGGCCATTTCGCCAGCAAGGACGATTGGTGCACGCCCGCCTCCGTCGACGCCTTCGAGCGCGCGGCCAAGGGCGCTGGCAAGAGCTGCGAGTTCTTCCGCTACGACGCCGAGCACGGCTTCACCAACGAAGAGCGGCCCTCTTACAACGCCGCGGCGACCAAGCTCGCCTGGGAGCGCATGATGACCTTCTGGCGCAAGCACCTCGGTTGAGCGACACGGCAAACCAACGGAGGATTTGCGCATGATCGCGACGTTTCTCTATGCCGGCCTCGCCGGAATCTTATTCGTTATTCTGTCAGGCCTCGTGATCCGACTGCGGTTCGTGCGCAAGGTCGGCATCGGCGACGGCGGCCACGCCGATCTTCAGCAGGCGATCCGCGTCCAGGCCAACTTCGCGGAATACGTGCCCTTCGCCCTGCTGCTGATCGCATTCGTCGAGACGGCGGGCTACGCGGCCACGACGGTCAATGCGCTCGGCATCGCGCTCATCCTCGCGCGGGTTTCCCATGCGATCGGCTTGACGCGCTCGACGGGCCCGTCGGTGCTGCGCTTCCTCGGCACGTCCGTGACCTTCGTGGTCATCCTGGCGAGCGCGGGCTTGTGCCTCGCGTCCTACGCCCAGGGCTAGACGCGCGGCGGGAGGGTGCCATGGCGGGTTTCGATCGTTCGAAGCAGCTCTATGCGGCGGCGCGGGAGCATCTCGCGGGCGGCGTGTCGAGCAACTTCCGCTATGCCGGCTACGGCGCCTCGCCGGTGCCGCTGTTCTACGCGCGGGGTGAAGGTGCCCATCTCTACGACGTCGACGGCAATCGCTACATCGACTACGCGCTCGCCAACGGCCCGATCATCCTCGGCCACGCGCCCCAACCGGTGATCGCCGCCGTGCGCGAGTCGCTCGGCATGGGGCAGTTGTTCGCGGGCCAGCACGAAGGCGAGGTGACGCTCGCGCGCCTCATCGGCCAGCTCGTCCCCGCGGCCGAGCTGGTTCGCTTCACCTCATCAGGCTCGGAATCGGCGCATGCCGCGATTCGTCTCGCGCGCGCGGCGACGGGGCGGCCCAAATTCATCAAGTTCGAGGGGCATTATCACGGCTGGCTCGACAGCGTGTTCATCAGCGTCGCCCCCTCCCCCAACGCGGCCGGACCGGAATCGGCCCCCGTCGCGGTCGCGGAATCGCCGGGCCAGGCCGAGCGCGCGCTCGAGGACGTGATCGTCCTGCCGTGGAACGACCTCGACGTCTTCCGTCGCGCGCTCGAATCGCGCGAGGCGGAGATCGCCGGCGTCATCATGGAGCCGATCCTCTGCAACACGGGCTCGATCCTGCCGCGGCCGGGCTATCTCGAAGGCGTGCGCGCGCTGTGCTCGCGCCACGGGGTCGTGCTGATCTTCGATGAGGTCATCACGGGATTCCGCGTGGGCCTCGGCGGCGCGCAAGGTCTGCTCGGCGTCGAACCCGACCTCATGATCTTCGCGAAGGCGCTCGCCGGCGGCTTTCCCCTGGCGGCGCTCGCGGGACGGCGTGCGATCATGGAGCTCGTCGAGACCAAGCGCGTCATGCATGGCGGCACTTACAACGCCAACGTGCCCTCGATCGCGGCCGGGCTCGCGACGCTCGAGGCGCTCGCAGAGGATGATGGCCGCGTCTATCGCGACATGGCGGCGAAGGGCGAGCGCCTCATGGAGGGCCTGCGCCGCCTCGCGCGCGACCACAAAGAAAATCTCCTCGTGCAGGGGCTCGGCACGGTGTTCCATCCCGCCTTCACCGATTTGCCGAAGCTCGAAAGCTACCGCCAATTCATCCAGGCCGACGCGCAGAAGCGCGCGCGGTTCTGCGGCCTGCTTCACGAGGCGGGCCTCCGCACGACGGCGCGCGGGACGTGGTTCCTGTCAGCGGCGCATTCCGACGATGACGTCGCCCGGAGCCTCGATGCGGCCGCCCATGCCTTCGGCAAGCTCAAGGCGGCATGAGCCGTCGGCGCAATGCGTGACTCGCCCGAAGCGGTCGCGTGGCGTCGGTTCGAGACCAACAACGCCCACGACATCGACGCGTCCACGACGTGCGTCGCGCCGGGGATCGAGATGCACGGCGTCCCCGACGGCGCGCTGCTCCTCAGGGAATACGACCAGGTCCGCAAATTCTCGGCGGAGAAGCGGTTCAACATTCCGGGCCTCCGCACCGAGCTCTTGGGTACGTTCGCCCTCGGCGATTTCGTCGTCCATCACGAAAAGCTCATCGGCCTCGAGCCCGGCACCGCGCACGTCGCGATCGCTATCCACGAGGTCAAGGACGGCCTCATCCGGCGCCTGTGGTTCATTCCGGCGCCTGTGGTTCATAAGGGCGATAAAGCGCGTTCGCCCGCTCAATCCGACCGGCGGGATTCGCGCGCTCCCCGTGCGGGCGAGGTGCGTCCTTTGCGGGAGAGCCGCACGCCCTCATGTTCGAGCAGCCAGCGCTTGCGATCGAGTCCGCCGCCATAGCCGGTGAGCGTACCGTCCGAGCCGATGACTCGGTGGCACGGCACGACGATGCTGATCGGGTTCTGCCCGTTCGCGTGGCCGACCGCGCGGGTCGCGGTTGGCATGCGCAAGCGCCTGGCGAGCGCCCCGTAGCTCATCGTCGTGCCGGCGGGGATGCGGCGGAGCGCTGACCAGACCCGCCGCTGGAACGGCGTGCCGCCGCCATCGGCCGGAACGTCGTCGAGGGCGCGGATATCGCCGGCGAAATAGGCGCGAAGACGTGAGCACGCGCCCAGGGGATCGCGCGCCGGGACGAGTTCTAACCCGCCGTAACGCGCCCTGAGGGCGCGCCGCATGCGCCCCTCGACCGCCGCGAATTCGAGTGCCACGAGTGCCGTCCCGTCCGCGACGACGAGAATGTCGCCGATGGGTGAGGCCACGCTGTCGATCAGGAGTTTCATCGCGTCATCCTCCATCATCTTGGCCAAGCGCTGTCGTTTCAAGATCTGGCCGCGGCCATCAGGGCCGCCAAAACGGTTTTGCCGCTTCCGATGCGGCCTCGGCGCGGCTGATTCCGATGTCCTTGAGGGCATGGTCATCGAGCCCGGCTAGATCGCGGCGCTGCACGGCGCGGGCGCGGCATAAGGCGCACCACCGCCAGAGCGATGCGAGAGGCGCCGGCGGCACCCGCGCTCTTTCGGCGAGTCCAATACGAATGGCGGATCGAATGGCGTTCATCGTTCTCACTCCGATCTGGTCGAGGCGCAGGAGGCTCCGTGCATTGCGATGATGGCGAATCCGTTTCGATTTGATATCCGCTTCTTGAATTCGAATTCGCGCCGCGCGGATACCCCTCGGTGGTCCCGGACACGATGGGCTCATCGCATCCTGGTGTCGTGCGGGAACGCTTCGTCCGCGGCCGTAGTGTTGGTGCTTGCTTGCGGTTGCGGATGCACGCTAGCCTCTCCGCATGACCGCCACCCCGCAGATGGCCGAGATCGCGGCGCTCATCGGTGATCCCGGCCGCGCCAACATCCTCGATGCGTTGGCCGATGGCCGTGCGCTGACGGCGACGGAACTTTCCTTCGTTGCCCGCGTGTCGCCGCAGACCACGAGCGGGCATCTGGCGAAACTGACGGAAGGCCGGCTTCTCCAGGTGGAGAGGCAGGGCCGGCATCGCTACTACCGCCTGGCCTCCCCGCTCGTCGGGCACATGCTCGAGGCCATCATGGCGCTGGCTGCGGTCGGCCCGCCTCGCCACCGTCCGCCGTCCAGGATCGACGCGGCGCTGCGCATGGCCAGGACCTGCTACGACCATCTCGCGGGGCGCTTGGGCGTGGCGCTGGCCGATGCGCTCGTCGCGCGGGGGCACGTGGTGCTCGATCTCGATGGCGGCGAAGTGACGGCGAAGGGCGCACGCTATCTCGGCGCGTTCGGGCTCGATGTCATGGTCCTGCGGCGTCAACGCCGCGCATTCTGTCGTCCGTGCCTCGATTGGAGCGAACGGCGCCCGCATCTGGCGGGGTCGATCGGCGCGGGATTGGCGGCGCGGTGTTTCGGGCTCGGTTGGCTCAAGCAAATGCGCGATAGCCGCGCGGTCACGGTCACCGCCGCGGGGCGCGCCGGTCTCGCCGAGACGTTCGGCATTTCGATCGATGAGGGCGCGCGCCCGATGCGGTGATCGCGCTTGAATCTTCAGCGATGAGTGCGGATAAATGTCGCCCGGCGTCACGGTGCCGTCGAGCCGTTCCGCCGTCAATTCATTGAAATCGGGGAAATCGGGGAAATCGGGCGCGCCGTCCTCTCCGGTTTCCCGATGCGATCAAGCCGCATGGCCGTAACCGGGCCGCCGCGCTATGCTCGCTGTCCTCTCACCGGATTTGGATTCCCCCATGCAGCTTGCCCAGTTGAAGACCCCGGCGCTCATCCTCGACCGCGCGATCCTCGAGCGGAACTGCAAGGCGATGGCCGCGCGCATGAAAAAGCACGGTGTGGCGCTCCGTCCCCACATGAAGACGGCGAAGTCGGCGCGCGTCGCGGCGCTGGCGACGGAAGGCCAGGCGGGCGGCCTCTGCGTCTCGACCGTCGCGGAGGCCGCGTATTTCGCGCGGCACGGCTTTCGCGACATCACCTATGCCTTCGGCATCGTGCCCGCGAAGCTCGACGATCTCGCGCGCCTCGCGGGCGAGGGCGTGCGGATCGTGCTGCTCGTCGACGACGGCCCCAACGCGCAGGCGGTCGCCGCGCGGGCCGAGGCGCTCGGCGTCACCTTCGACGTCCAGATCGAGATCGACAGCGGCCAGCACCGCGCGGGTCTGCCGCCGGATTCACCTGACGTCGTGGCGCTCGGACGCGTCATCCGCTCGACGCGGGCCTTGCGTCTTGCGGGCGTGCTCACGCATGGCGGCCATTCCTACGATTGCCGCAGCGCCGATGAGTGCCGGATCGCGGCGGAGGAGGAGCGCGTCGCGGTCACGACGGCGGCCGCGCTCCTGCGCGAGGCGGGGCTGCCCTGCCCGCATGTGAGCCCGGGGGCGACGCCGACCGCGGTCCATGCGGCGACGCTCGAGGGGGCGACCGAGATGCGTCCCGGCAACTACATGTTCTTCGATCTCCACCAGGCCGGCACGGGCGCATGCACGCCCGCCGAGATCGCGGTGTCGGTGCTGGCGAGCGTCGTCGGCCACAACCGCGCCTACAACCGCATCCTCCTCGATTCCGGGGCATTGGCGCTCTCCAAGGACATCGGCGCCAACGCCGCACTGCCCAACACCGGCTATGGCTGGGTCTACGACATGGAGGGCCGGCATCGCCTGGGCGATTTGCGCGTCGCGCGCGTGAGCCAGGAGCACGGCACGATCGAAAGCGATGCACCCCTTCCCTTCGACCGCCTGTCCATCGCCAGCAAGGTGCGCGTCTTTCCCAATCACTCCTGTCTCATGGCGGCGGCCTACGGCCACTACGACGTCGTCGAGGGCACGAAGATCATCGATCGCTGGGACCGCATGAACGGCTGGTCGGTCTAGGCGATGGCGGCCGATCACCCGCACCACGCCCACCACAGCCATGACGCGCGCGCCCATCACGCGCATTCTTCGGCCGGACACGGCCGCGCCTTCGCCATCGGCATCGCGCTCAATACCGCCTTCGTGATCATCGAGGCGTCCGCAGGCGTGATGAGCAACTCGGTGGCGCTTCTCGCCGACGCCGGACACAATCTGAGCGACGTGCTGGCCCTCGCCGTCGCCTGGGCCGGCACCTCGCTCGCGAAGCGGGCACCTTCGGGCCGCTTCACCTACGGCTTTCGCAGCACCTCGATCCTGGCCGCGCTTTTCAACGCCGTGATCCTCATGGTCGCGGTCGGCGGCATCGTGTGGGAGGCGGCACGCCGCCTCGCCTCCCCCGAGCCGGTCGTCGAGGCGATCGTGATCGCGGTCGCGGCGGCGGGGATCGTCATCAACACGGCGACGGCGCTTCTCTTCGCGAGAGGCCGGCAGTCGGATCTGAATATCCGCGGCGCCTTCATGCACATGGTGGCCGACGCCGCGATCTCGGCCGGCGTCGTCCTGGCCGCATTGCTCATCATCTGGACGGGCTGGTGGTGGCTCGATCCCGCCGCGAGCCTCGTGATCTCGGCCGTGATCGTCATCGGCACCTGGGCGCTTCTTCGCGATTCCGTCGCGATGACGCTCGATGCGGTGCCGGCCGGAATCGATCCCGCCGCCGTCCGCTCGCTCCTCGACCGGGTTCCCGGCGTCGCCTCCGTGCACGATCTCCACATCTGGCCGATGAGCACGACGGAGACGGCGCTGACAGCGCATCTCGTCATGCCCGGCGGCCATCCCCGGGACGACGTCTTGGCCGAGATCGGGCACGACCTTCACGAACGCCACGGCATCAATCACGCGACGATCCAGGTCGAGACCGACGGCGCGCTCTGCAAGCTCGCGCCCGATCACGTCGTGTGAGCGGCCGCGCGGCCGCGCGGAATCCTTCTTTCCTCTCGACATCCACTCCGTGAGCGCGCAGCGTCTGTGAAGGCGCGCCATCGCCGCCGATCTGTCCACGCTGGCGCGACGGGTCCGGACGACGACATCCACGCTCGCCCCCCGAGACGTGAGAAATGAAGAGAACGCGATGTGCTTCTCGGCCACGGCGAGTTTCGTCACGGCGGGCGTGACTGGTGCCATCGGCTTGATGTCGCTGATGAGGGTGAGCGAGAAGCGGACGCTGCCCTTGGCATTGACGCCGATCCTCTTCGCGCTCCAACAGGGCGTGGAGGGGATGTTGTGGATCAATCTTTCGCTCGTGCCGGAGGCGCCGATCTCGAAAGGCTTGGCCTTCGTCTTCCTG
>JBGPGW010000162.1:0-8023 GCA_041484095.1 Alphaproteobacteria bacterium
AGGCCACCGCTATAGCCGAGCCCCCACCCCCATCCCGACAGGCGCCCGATCCGGCTCGGCGGCACGAGGTCGGGGAGCATGGCATTGTAAAAAACGGTCCCGAACTCGAACGCAGCCGTCCCGACCCCGAAGCAGATGAGCGTCCATAAGACGGAATCGACGCCCGGCTTTGCGTACCAAAGCAAGGCCGTGGCCGCGGCGCATGCGACCGTAAAGATCAGGATCCATGGTTTTCGCGGGCCGGCACGATCGGCGATCGCACCCAGGATCGGCGAGCCAAGGGCCACGATAAGGCCGGAGAGGCTGAGGGCATAACCCCACTGCGCCGTGCCTGTTTCGACATCCACCGCGATGACGCGGGCAAAATAGGCGGAGAAAATGAACGTCTCGACAACCGTGGGAAACGCGGAATTGGCCCAGTCGTAAAGGCACCATGAGCCGAGAGCGAGCCGACGGCCTGCGCGTCCGGATTGACCGCCCTGCCCGATCATCGCGCCGCTCAAACGCCGTATATGCGCCCGGGCGGCGCCGCGCGGCCGGTCATATCACGCACGCGAATTTAATTTCGTCACCATTGCCGTTACGCCGCAATAGTCCGGAGCTGCCGATTGGCTACCGCCAGCATCGCGAGATCGATGGCGGGCGCCGCGCAGAATTCATTGAGCAGCGCATCGGTTCGTGAAACATGCTGCGTCCGCCCCGCAAGCCAGGTCTTGATGAGAATTCCCGGCTCGGTCGCGCCTGAGCCGCATTCCAGCGCCTGGCCGGTGAGAACCGATTGATGGCCGAAGAGATCGTCGATGATCGCATCGACGGCCATTTTCTGCCAGGCGGTATCGGCCTTGACCTCCGCCGCCGCAATGCGCAGCCAGTCCAGACCCAACCGCCCTCCGATCGCAAAATACACCGCGCCGACCTTCTCGACAGCGTGGTTGCTGCCGCGCGCGATGCGAACGATATCGCAAGCCGACGCGAGGTCGCCGAGGCACGCGACATGGCGCGCCAGATCGACCGGAACGCCCTTCGCGACAAGAGTCTCAGCCTGCGCGCGGTACTTCTCTTTCCCGGCATTGGAAAGGATATCATCCACCGCCCGCGTAAGGGTCGAGAGACCCGGGCGAAATTCTTTTGCGGACTCGGCGACATCCAGCGGATGCCGTCCAGTGCGAAGAAACCAAAACACGGATCGTTCGACGAGACGCCCCACTTCAAGCATCATCGCCGTCTGAAGATCGGCCGGAACTTTGTAGTCGAGGCCCTCGATCGCGCGCCAGATCGTACGAATATCGAACGCGTCGCGCGTGATCGCATAAGCACGGGCGACATCGCTCGCGGAGAAGCCCGTCTTGGCCATGGTGTCGTGGACGAAGGATGCGCCGACACGATTGACCATGCTGTTGGTCACGACATTGGCGATGATCTCGCGGCGAAGGCGATGGCGCTCGAGCGCCGCGCGATACGGCTCATGCAGAGGCTTCGGGAAGTAACGCACGAGATCGTCGAACAGGAGGCGGTCATCCGGCAGATCCGACGCGAGAAGATCATCGTAAAGCGCGATCTTCCCATAAGCCATGAGCACGGCGATCTCCGGGCGCGTCAAGCCGAGGTTGGCGGCCTTGCGCGTGGTGATGGCCGCATCGCCTGGGAGCGATTCGAGAGTCCGGTCGAGACGCCCAGCCCGCTCGAGACTGTGCATCATGCGCACCTGCTGCTCGAAGAGCTCGGGGCCGCGCGCAGCCATGACGGATATGGCCTGAGTTTGCTGGTAGTTGTCCTTGAGAACGAGCTCGGCGAGCTCATCCGTCATTTGCACGAGAAGCGCGTCTCTCTGCTTGATCGTCATATCGCCGCTGGCGACGACGTCGCCGAGCAGGATCTTGATATTGACTTCATGGTCGGAACAATCGACGCCGCCTGAATTGTCGATCGCGTCCGTATTGATGCGCCCGCCAGCAAGCGCGTATTCGATGCGGCCGCGCTGCGTGACGCCAAGATTGGCGCCCTCGCCGATCACACGGGCGCCCACCTCGAGACCGTCGATGCGGATGGCATCGTTCGCCCGGTCGCCCACCTCGGTGTGCGATTCCGTACTCGCCTTGATGAAGGTGCCGATACCACCGAACCAGAGAAGGTCGACCTTGGTGCGCAGCATCGCGCCGATCAACTCTTCAGGAGTGACGCTGCCGCGGTCGATGTGAAAGAGCGCCTGCGTCTCGGGCGTGAGCTTGATCGCCTTGAGGTCGCGGGCATAGACGCCGCCACCCTTTGAGATGGCGGCCGCATCGTAATCCGCCCATGTCGACCGCGGCAGTTCGAACAGACGCGCCCGTTCGGCCCTGCTCTTCGCCGGATCCGGGTTGGGGTCGACGAAGACATGCATGTGGTTGAACGCGCCGACAAGTTTCATTCGGTCGCTGCGCAGCATCGCATTGCCGAATACGTCACCCGACATATCGCCAATCCCGATGCATGTGAACTCGTGCTGGCCGACGTCGACGCCGAGTTCTCGGAAGTGCCGCTCGACCGACACCCAGCCGCCTCGTGCGGTGATCCCCATCTTCTTGTGGTCATAACCGGCCGAGCCGCCGGATGCGAAGGCATCGTCGAGCCAAAACCCATACCCGCGCGCGACCGTATTGGCGATATCGGAGAACGTCGCAGTCCCCTTATCGGCCGCAACGACGAGATACGGATCATCGCCGTCCAACCGGACGACCCGCGCGGGCGGGACAACCTTGGTTCCCTGAAGGTTGTCGGTCAGATCGAGGAGGCCGCGGATCAATGTTTGATAGCAGTGTACGACCTCGGCCTGGACCGCATCGCGGCCGCCTTCGGGCGGTCGCTTGACGATGAAGCCGCCCTTGGAGCCGACGGGCACGATCACGGCGTTTTTGACCGTCTGCGCTTTCATGAGGCCGAGGACCTCGGTGCGGAAGTCCTCACGACGGTCGGACCAGCGGATGCCGCCGCGCGCAACCTTCCCGCCCCTCAGATGGACGCCTTCCATGCGCGGCGAATAGACGAAGATCTCGACCATGGGCCGCGGTAACGGCAATCCCGTGACCTTTCGGCTATCGAGCTTGAAGGACAGGTAGGGCTTGGGGTCGGCTGCCGGATCGGCCTGAAAATAGTTGGTTCGCAGCGTCGACGAGATCAAATTGAGAAGCCGCCTCAGAATCCGGTCTTCCTCAAGATTCGCAACGGTATCGAGCTCTTTTTCGATTTTGCGCGTGAGCATATCGGCGCGCTCGCGCGCGCCGTCTTGTGCATCCGGATCAAAGCATAGGAAAAGGTCGACAAGCGTGCGCGTGATGCTCGGATGGCGATTGAGTGTGTCTTCGACCGAGGTCTGGCTGAATGCCGCGCCCGTCTGCTTGAGATAGCGGACATACGCACGCAGCATGACGATGTCGCGCCAACCGAGCTTCGCAAGAATGATGAGCCGATTGAGACCGTCGCTCTCCATCGTGCCTTGCCAGATTTGGGCGAAGGCCGTCTGAAAGTTTTCCCGGATGGCGCCGAGATCGACATCCGTACCGCTAACCTGAATCTCGAAATCGTGGATGAAGACCGGCTGGGCCTGACCTGACGGCGTCACCGCGAAGGGTCGCTCGGCCATGACCTTGAGCCCCATGTGCTCAAGCATCGGAAGGATGTTGGAGAGTGGTACAGGTGCGTCGCCATGGAAGACCTTGAACCGGAGCTCGCCGGCCGCGGCATCCACGCGGCGGTAGAGGTTCATGCCGATCCCTGCGCCCGCGAGCACAGCTTCGATGCGGTCGACATCGGTCACGGCATCCAGCGAACTGAAGCTGTCCTGATAGCCGGCCGGAAATGCATGGCGATAGCGGTGAAACAGATCATGGCCCCGCGCCTCCCCAAGCCGCTCGATCAGGGCGTCTTCAAGTTCATCGGCCCATTTGCGACTTGCCATGATGAGGCGATCTTCGACCGCGGCAATGTCGGCGTCGCTGGCTTCTGCGCGAGGCGAGCGAACGATGTAGTGCACGCGCGCCATGGGCGCGTCGGAGACGTGAGTATTGAAGTCGACCGATTCGCCCTTGAATGCCGCAAGGAGGATCGCTTCGATGCGTTGTCGCAGCTCCGTGCTGTAGCGCTCGCGGGGGATATAAACGAGGCAAGAATAAAACCGCGCATAGTCGTCGCGCCGAACGAAGAGGCGCGTGCGCTGCCGCTCTTCCAGGTGAAGGATGCCCATCGCTGTGTCGAACAACTCGTTGGAGGCGATCTGAAACAGCTCATCGCGAGGAAATGTCTCAAGGATATTCAGCATCGCCTTGGCGTTGTGCCCGGCGGGTGAAAATCCCGAGCGGTCAAGAACGTTCTGAATCTTGTGTCGCAACAGCGGGATGTCGCGCGGATTGCGATTGTACGCCGTCGAAGTGAAAAGACCGACGAAGCGGCGCTCTCCGACGACGTTGCCTGCCGCATCGAAACGCCGGACTCCGAGATAGTCCATATACACCGGCCGATGGACGACCGAGCGCGTGCTTGCCTTTGTAATGATGAAGAGGGATTTCAGACGAGTGTACCGTGCCATATCAGGGGTCAGCGGCTGGCGATGCCGGCTCGCGGATTCCTCGGTCACCGCACGCAGAAGCCCTAGCCCCGACTCCGGGACGATATGGAGATAATCGTGTCCGCTCTCCGTCCGGAGAACGTAGTCTCGGCTGCCGAGGAACGTGAAGTTGTGGTCCCGTATCCATTCAAGGAAGGCGCGACCGTCGCTGACCTCCTGTGGATCGAGACCTGTGATCGTCCCTTTTAGCTCATCGATGAGCTCGTCGGCACGCTTGCCCATCGATGCCCAGTCACTGACGGCATCGCGAACGTGCTGGAGAACGGAGCCAAGCATCTCGCGAATGGCATCAAGGGCCGCCTGTCCGGATCGCTGACTCACTTCGATATGGAGGATCGATTCGGCTTTTCCATCGGGTGCCGACGGATCGAGAATATCGAGGAGCTTCCCGTCGGAATCGCGTCGTGCCCGCATGACGGGGTGGACAAGCAGATGGACGATGAGTCCCTCGCGATTGAGCGCGGCAACAACGGAATCGACGATGAAGGGCATGTCATCGTTGACGATTTCCACGACGCTGTGCGTGGAGCTCCAGCCGTGCTCTTCATGGTTTGGATTGTAGACGCGGATTTTCGGACCGGCCTCTGTTCGCCGGGCTGAAAAATGCCAAAGCGCCATCGCGGCGCCATAGAGTTCGTCGGCGTTGAACTCCAGCAACAACTCCGGTGCGACGCCCTCGTAGTATGCGCGCACGAATCGCTCGATCGGCTCCCCCTCACGTTTCACGGCTGCCCGGACCTTGGCCATGACCTGGTCGATCAGCTCGGATTTCAGTTGTTGGGGATGCGTCGTCATAGACCTTCTCCGATGGGGCGAGCACGTTTTAGGCGACCGGCTTTGTCGATGTCTCCCGATCGTCTAGGAACGTCCCCAGCGTCCCGAAATGAACCCGCTCGCCGGTTTGGGGCGATCATTCGGGGCGCTCTGTGTGGAATAGCCAGCTGGCGGCCGGAAACACGATTGCAACTCTCGATGTCTCAGCGAGTGGGATGTTTTGTGTCTCGGACGGCCCTAATTCTGTCGCTCGAAGGAGACGCCAAATCGTCCTCCAATATTTTTGCCGTCGGCGCGAATCCCGTGCCGGCGAACGCGGCCAGTTGAGCGAAGTCTTCGGTCGGTGCGAACGGCGGCATACAGGTAGAATCGCGCGGCTTGAGGCCGCTCGTTGCGTTCGTCATTGAGCCCTCGCCTTACTGATACGGAAACGGACAGAACTGTACGACTCCGTGACGCTTTGCGCTTGGTTTAAGAGGGCTGCTTGCTCCCAGGCCTGAAAATGCTTCGCTGGCACATGCGTTGCACCGTTCCTTCTCATGCGGCAAGCGAAGGAGCGATGTGTCGCGTGGGGTGAAAATGTCATGGATTTCTTGGCGCTAGCTCGGCGTTGATCGGCGTCTAATGCATCGTGCTAATGGTTAAAGGAAAACGGTTAACACGAGGTTTCGTCAATATATTGCGGCTATCTGGCAGTAGGAATCAAAATATAGCAGTGTCATCACGGGATGCGCGACATGACTGATCGAGACCAGCAAGCAAAGGTAACGGCACTGTGGATCATGCACGGAGCCGCCTGCGTGAAGATTCTTCGGGCCCGCGGTCGGCGGACGCATGCCGACAATTTCGAGGCGGCACTTTCGGAGCTGACGGAAATCGTGGCTGGTGAACTCGGGCGGGCGCAGCTGGTCGCGGCGCTGGACTGGGCGGCGAACCAAGTCGGGCAGAATGGCGTCGAGTTCGATCCGGTTCCGACCCGGCATTGACGCCCGGTGTGACCCGTCGCCGCAATCAATCCGTCGCGAAGGTGAATGGCGAGATGTCCCGGCGATGCTCCGTCACGATCAACGGGCGATTGATCGGGGGCAGAGCACGCTGGCTGCAGTCTTCCCTTGGACACAACCGGCAGTTCACACCAATCGGCGTGACGATCGATTCGCTGGCAAGATTGTAACTATCGGCATAAACGACGCGGTCGGCCGACGACAATTCGCACCCGAGTCCGATGGCAAACTGCTGTTCCGGTGAATTGGCGCCCATGCCGGTTCTGCTCACCGTCCGCGCGATGCTGAAATACGCGGCGCCATCCGGCATTTGAATCACCTGCGTCATGATCTTGCCGGGCCTCTGAAACGCGTCGTGGACGTTCCATCGTGGGCATGCGCCGCCAAGGCGGGCAAAGTGAAAGCTTGTCGCGCTGAAGCGTTTGGTGACATTTCCCGCATTGTCGACGCGAATGAGAAAGAATGACACGCCCCGCGCACCAGGCCGTTGAAGCGTCGTCAACCGGTGACACACCTGCTCGAAACTCGCGCCAAACCGCTGACTGAGGATGTCGATGTCGTAGCGCGTGCTCTCGGCCGACGCGAGGAAACGTTCGTAGGGCATCATCACAGCGGCCGCGAAGTAGCTCGCGAGCGTGATACGACACAAGCGCCTGGCCCCGTCGCTCACGAAGTGCGGATCTGTCGCCAACCGATCGAGCAATGCACTTGCCTCGAGGACCGCGATCTGAAAGGCAAGCTGAAACGAACGGCCGGACTCCGAGAGCATCTCCGAGAGCAGAACGCGATTGCGGTGCCGATCGAATCGGCGCAGCGTTGTCGGCATCACATCGACCGGCACGATGTTGACGGTAATACCGAGCGAGCGCCGCAAGTAGGTGCGTAGCCCGGCAAAGAGCTCGTCGCGCGACAGCTCGGCTCGTGCGTGAAGCGCCTCGGCCTCCGCCTCGATCTCCGGGAAGTAATTGCTCCGAGAGCGCAGAAAATCGCGCACCTCCTCGGCTGGGAACCGCGGCACCTCTGAGGTCGATGCGCTCTCTTGGGACACGATCCGCTCGGCAAGCTCAGCCGAGCCCGCACCCGCTTCACGGTAAGCGTGATAGAGAGCGAGGACCGCGCCGGCGACATCGGCGTTGCTGCTGACGAGGTCTTTCAAGTCCTGCTGCCCTATTCGGTACGCCTGCAACAACGGGTCACTGAAGACTTCGTTGAGGCCGGCCAGAAGATGTCCCTCCGCCTCGCCTGCGAACGTCTTGATATCCAGTCCGTAGATCTCGCCCAGCCGAAACAGGACCCGCGCGGACAGAGGCCGCTGGTTCCGTTCGATCAGGTTCAGATATCCGGTGGAAATCCCCAGATCCACGGCCATGCGCGCTTGGGTCAATCCGCGCTCGCGCCGGAGGCGCCTTATTCGGGTTCCTTGAAAGGATTTCTCGTTCGCCATATCACGAATTTTACAAAATTTACAAAAGTCTATAATTTTTACAAGATATAGCAACATCTAAACATCTTTTATGAAACGATAATATTGAAATATCTAGAAATATGTCAAATATGTTGAAAGATTATTGCGACGCACAATTACATTGCCTGTCGATGACGTGAACAACAGATCGAGAGTGGAGCGCGGCTATGACGATGGAAT
>JBGPGW010000163.1:0-7975 GCA_041484095.1 Alphaproteobacteria bacterium
AGCACGACGCCGACGATGTTCTTGCCGATGTCGTGGACGTCGCCCTTGACGGTCGCCATGACGACGCGCCCGTTGGAATTCCGGTTGTCGCCGGCCTCTCGGCTCGCCTCGATGAAGGGGATGAGATGGGCAACCGCCTGCTTCATGACGCGCGCGCTCTTCACCACCTGCGGCAGGAACATTTTGCCAGAGCCGAACAGATCGCCGACGACGTTCATCCCGGCCATGAGCGGGCCTTCGATCACCTCGATCGGACGCGCGAATTTCTGTCGCGCCTCCTCCGTGTCGTCGACGATGTGCTCGGTGATGCCGTGGACAAGCGCATGTGAGAGCCGTTCCGCAACTGGACGCTCCCGCCACGCGTTATCCTGCTCCTGTTTCTTTCCGCCGCCTCGATAGCGTTCGGCGATTTCCAGGAGACGCTCGGTCGCATCCGCGCGGCGGTTGAGGACCACGTCTTCGACCCGCTCCAGAAGGTCCGTCGGCAGATCGTCGTAAACCGCGAGCTGGCCGGCATTGACGATGCCCATATCCATCCCGGCCTTGATCGCGTGGTAGAGGAACGCCGAGTGAATTGCCTCGCGCATCATGGCGTTGCCGCGGAAGGCGAAGGAGACGTTGGAGACGCCGCCGCTCACATGGACGTAGGGCAGCCTTGCTTTGATCTCCCGGGTCGCCTCGATGAAGCCGCGGGCATAGTCGTTGTGCTCCTCGATCCCCGTCGCGACCGCGAAGATGTTGGGGTCGAAGATGATGTCCTCGGGCGGAAAGCCGATCTTCTCCGTCAGCAAACGATAGCAACGCTCGGAGATCGCGATCTTGCGCTCGATCGTGTCGGCTTGGCCCTGCTCGTCGAACGCCATGACGACGACGGCCGCCCCGTAGCGGCGCGCGCGGCGGGCCTGAGCGAGGACGGCCTCCTCGCCCTCCTTCGGGCTGAGCGAGTTGACGATCGACTTGCCCTGCACGCATTTGAGGCCCGATTCGATGACCGACCATTTCGAGGAGTCGATCATGATCGGCACGCGGCTCACCTCCGGCTCGCCGGCGACGAGGTTGAGAAACGTCGACATGGCGCGTTCGGCATCCAGCATGCCTTCGTCCATGTTGACGTCGATGATCTGGGCGCCGCTCTCGACCTGCTGGCGTGCGACGCTGATCGCCGCCTCGTAGTCGCCCGCCTTGATGAGCTCGGCGAATTTGACGGAGCCCGTGACGTTGGTGCGCTCGCCCACGTTCACGAAATTCGTCTCAGGTCCGATGGTGAGGGGCTCGAGGCCCGAAAGCCTCAGGCGATGCGCGTTCTCCGCAGGCGCGCGGGGAGCAAGGTCCTTCACCGCCGCGGCGATGGCCGCGATGTGGGCGGGCGTGGTGCCGCAGCATCCGCCGACGATGTTGAGCAGCCCGCTCCGCGCGAACTCGCCCAGCTGACCCGCCATATAGGCGGGATCCTCGTCATAGCCGCCGAAGGCGTTCGGCAGGCCCGCATTCGGATGGCAGCTCGTGTAGAGATCCGAGATCTGCGCGATCGCATCCATATGCGGCCGCAGATCCTTGGCGCCGAGCGCGCAGTTGAGCCCGATCGCCAGCGGCTCGGCGTGGCGCACGGAGCACCAGAACGCCTCCGCCGTCTGGCCGGAGAGCGTGCGGCCCGAGGCATCCGTGATCGTGCCGGAAATGATGATCGGCAGCTTCACGCCCAGGGCGGCGAAGCGGTCTTCGATGCCGAAGATCGCCGCCTTGGCGTTGAGCGTGTCGAAGACGGTCTCGATGAGAAGAATGTCGGCCCCGCCCTCGATGAGGCCCTCCGCCGCCTCGGCATAGGCCTCGACGAGCGCGTCGAAACTCGTGTTCCGCAATCCCGGATTGTTGACGTCGGGTGAGATCGACGCGGTGCGGTTGGTGGGTCCCAGCACGCCCGCGACGAACCGCGGCCGCTGGGGCGTGCTGGCCGCGTCGGCCGCGGCGCGCGCGAGCCGTGCGCCCTCGACATTCAACTCGCGCACCAGCGATTCGGCGCCGTAGTCGGACTGAGAGATGCGCGTCGAATTGAACGTGTTGGTCTCGACGATGTCGGCGCCGGCCGCGAGATAGGCCGCATGGACCTCGCGGATGGCCGCAGGCTGCGTCAGGGACAAGAGGTCGAGATTGCCCCTGAGCTCGCGCGGCCAATCGGCGAAGCGGCTGCCGCGGTACGCATCTTCGCCGAACTTGTGATGCTGAAGCATCGTGCCCATGGCGCCATCGAGCACGAGGATGCGCTGGCGAAGCGCCGCATCGAGAGCCACCCGGCGCGCCGCGCGCGCCGCATCATCGCGGGTGCCCGTCATCGCGCGGCAGCGACGGCGAGCGGCGCGTGCGGCCGCAGGCCCAGGATGTGGCTGATCGCAAAAGTCAGGTCAGCGCGATTGAGCGTGTAGAAGTGAAACTCGTCGATACCATTGGCCTGCAGCACGCGGCACTGCTCCGCCGCGACGGTCGCCGCGACGAGCCGGCGGGTCTCATGATCGTTGTCGAGTCCTTCGAACAAATCGGCGAGCCAGCGCGGAATGGACGCCCCGCACGCTTTGCTGAAGGCGGTGACCTGCTTGAAGTTGGTGACGGGCAGAATGCCGGGCACGATCGGCACGGTAACGCCCGCGCGCCGCACCCGCTCGAGGAAGCGCAGAAAGACGCCTTCATCGAAAAAATATTGCGTGATCGCGCGGTCCGCGCCCGCATCGATCTTCAATTTCAGGTTGTCGAGATCGGCCGCAGGGCTCAGGGCGGCGGGGTGGGTCTCGGGATAGGCGGCGACGCTGATCTCGAAGTCGGCAATGCGCTTCAATCCCCGCACGAGATCGACCGCATAGGCATAGCCGTCGGAATGCGGATGGTAGGAACCCGCCCCATCGGGCGCATCGCCGCGGAGCGCCACGATGTGGCGAACGCCATTCGCCCAGTAGGCCCGCGCGACCTCATCCACCTCCGTGCGCGTGGCGCCGACACAGGTCAGGTGGGCGGCCGGCGTCAGCGAAGTCTCGGCCAGGATTCGCCGGACCGTGTTGTGCGTACGCTCGCGCGTCGAGCCGCCGGCGCCGTAGGTGACGGAGACAAAGCGCGGACCGAGCGGCTCGAGCCGCTTGATGGCGGCCCACAGCCGCTCCTCCATCTCCGGCGTCTTGGGCGGAAAGAATTCGAACGAGACCTTGAGCCGCGCCGAGGACGGCGACGCATAGGGTGTCATGGCGAAGCGGCGCGTCATTCCGCGGCCTCCGCCTGACCTGCCGCCACGATCCGCCGCGCCCGCCAGATGCCGACCGTCAGCGACTGACCCGGCAGATGGATGGGGTCGTCGACGGAAAGCCCTGCGCGCATGCACCACTCGCGCACCTGCTGATCGGAGAAGCCGAGCCGCCGGTGCGCATGCTCCTCCCGGAGATACTCAAGCTCGTGGGGCGCGAAATCGACGACGAGCAGCACGCCATCCCGGCGGAGAACACGCGCCGCCTCGGCGATCGCCTCAGCCGGTCGGTCGGCGAAATGCAAGACTTGGTGGATCGTAACGAGATCGAAGGACCCATCGGCCATCGGAAGGTTGTACATGTCGGACGAACGGAGCGAACAATGACGGACGCCGGCGCGCTCGAGATTCGCACGCGCGATCGACAGCATCTCCCGCGAGAGGTCGATGCCGACCGCATGCTTCACCTTCCCCGCCAGGAGCACCAGCATGCGCCCCGTGCCGGTACCGATATCGAGATGATCGCCGATCGACCCCGCGGGCAGGAGAGCGAGCAGACGGCGCTCGACCTCGACCTCGTCGACATGGAGAGAGCGAATCGCGTCCCATCGTGCCGCATTGACGCGAAAATAGCGTTGGGCGGCCTCGCGCCTCTTCTCGGCGACCGCGGCAAGACCCCGCGCATCCTGGCGGAGGGCTGAGTCCTGCATCGGGACGAGGTCGAGAATCGCGCGCGCGATGGCTGCGGGCTGGCCCTGCTCCACCAAGCCGTAGAAGACCGAGGACCCTTCGCGCACCCGCGCGAGCAATCCGGCCTCACAGAGCAGCTTGAGGTGGCGCGAAACGCGTGGCTGGCTCTGCCCCAAAATCTGAGTGAGTTCGCTTACCGTCAATTCGCCCTCCGCGCAGAGCGCCAGGAGCCTCAGGCGCGTCGGTTCTCCCGCGGCACGCAAACCAGCAAGCAAGGTCGCCAAAGCGGCCACTGTCCCCTCAAACGCTCGAGAAATCACGCCGTTGAATCATGATGCAGGTTCCCAAAATATTTGCGCACGATGGCTTAATTTGAAATATTACAATATAAAGATATATTTATATTGCAATCAAAATCTTTTAATAACCGGTGTAACAAGGAAGCAACAGTGAGGATATTCTGCACTAAAGGTGGCCCGGTTCGCTGGTGTCGACACCATCACTGTGATAACCAACTGCACATAAGAGGAAAGTTTCTGGCGACCGGAAGCGGGAGCTCTTCGGCGTGGTTAACTTTGTTAATTCGTTGTTTACCAAAGTTGGGCACAGTCGCGATACGGAACGTGTTGCGCTGATCGATGGGAAGTCGGCGGGCTACAATCGGAGCAGGTCGGCAGCAGGCTCCTGAATCAATCACTGCCGAAGACTTCGGGTCCTGATTTCAACGCAAGTGGTCCGTAGGAATGATCCTCTTAAAGCCAAATCGACTGTCGATGACACTTGCCGCGGGCGCCTTCGCGGGCCTCCTTCTGGCAGGCTGCGCCACGCCCCCCAAAGACCCCGAGGCTCGTCAGGCCTATAACGAGGCCAACGATCCGATCGAGCCGACCAACCGAACGATTTTCGATTTCAACCAGGCCTTCGACCGCAACCTGTTGAAGCCTGCGGCCCAAGGATATCGCGACACCGTCCCCGACGGCATGCGCGCGAGCGTCCGGAACGTTCTGCAAACGCTGCGCGCGCCGGTAACCTTCGGCAATGAGCTGCTGCAAGGCGACTTCAGCCGTGCCGCCGAGACGTTCATGCGATTGGGCGTGAATCTGGTTCTTGGTTTCGGCGGGCTGTTCGACGTCGCCGGCAAGTATGGCATGCAGCGTTACGAAGAAGATTTCGGTCAGACCTTGGCCGTCTGGGGATTCCACGAAGGTCCCTATTTGATGCTGCCTATTTTCGGTCCGTCGAATGTGCGCGACGGAATCGGCCTCGCCGCCGATTCGTTCGCCGATCCGTTGGGCTATTTCGTTCCGTTCGCCGCCTCAGCCGGCCGTTCCGCCCTCGAAGGCGTCGACAAGCGGGCCGAGGTCATCGAGCCTCTCGACGAAATCGAACGGACATCGGTTGACTTCTACGCGACGCTCCGTAGCCTGTACCGTCAGCGGCGCAACGACGAGATCAACAACGGCCAGCCAGGCATGAACCTTCCGGCACCGAGTATTTCTTACGACGTGATCGAAGAAGACAAGCCGGCGCCGCCCGCAGCGACCTCGCCCGGCACGAACCCCTCACCGACGACACCCGCTCCGTCCAGCCCATCGAGCGGCATGCCGTCGTCCTAGGACGCCAAGAGTCGATATCCATGCGTAGCTTGTCGAAACGTTCGTTTCTGGTCAGCCTCGTCGCTCTGCCCATCCTTGCCTACGCGCCGCTTGGTACGGCTGCGGCCGGACCCGTTGATGACGGCGCGCGCCAGTTTGTGCAGGTGCTGGCTGACCGCGCAGTCGGTGTCCTGCAGTCGAAGGCACCCAAGCCCCAACGGGACCAGGAATTCGCCCAGATCCTGAACGATGGGTTCGACGTGCGCGCGATCGCACAATTCTGCCTGAGCTCCTACTGGAACAAGGCGACCGAACAGGAACGGCAGGAATATCTGAAGCTCTTTCATGACCTGATCGTGCAGACCTACTCGGCCCGTCTCGGCAGCGTCTATCATGGCGAGAAGCTCGAGATCGGCCCGGCGCGGCCCGACGGCACTCAGGGCGTGTGGGTGTCGAGCAAGATCCTCACGACCAAACCCGAGAACGAGCCGATCAAAATCGACTGGCGCGTCCGTCAGCCCAGCGCCAAGAACTACAGGATCGTCGACGTCGTCGTGACGAATGTCAGCATGGTCATCACGCAGCGCGATGATTTCGTCGGAATCCTGCAGCGCAACGGCGGCAACATCCCCGAGTTCCTCGGCCTGCTCCGCGACAAGGTAAACAAGCTCCAGACGAGCTGAGCCGTCGCGCGTCTGCCGATGCTTCCCGTGATATCGCTGTCTGCCAGGCTCTCGATTCGTTCAGCGTGACAGCGGCTTGTATTTGATGCGATGGGGCTGGTCGGCGTCCGAGCCGAGGCGCCGGTGCCGGTCTGCCTCGTAGTCCTGATAATTGCCCTCGAACCAGACGACCCGGCTGTCGCCCTCGAAGGCCAGGATATGCGTCGCGACGCGGTCGAGGAACCAGCGGTCATGGCTGATGATGACGGCGCATCCCGCGAAATCGAGGAGCGCCTCTTCGAGCGCCCGGAGCGTGTCCACATCGAGGTCGTTGGTGGGCTCGTCCAGCAGCAGGACGTTGGCGCCGCTTTTCAGCACCTTCGCCAGTTGGACGCGATTCCGCTCCCCGCCTGAGAGCTGGCCGACCTTCTTCTGCTGGTCCGAGCCCTTGAAATTGAAGGTCGCCGCGTAGCTTCGGCTGCTAACCTTTCGCGAACCAAGCTCGATCTCCTCGAGCCCGCCGGCGATTTCCTCCCACACCGCCTTGGCGGGATCGAGCGTATCGCGCGACTGGTCGACATAGCCGAGCCTGACCGTGTCGCCCAGGCGCATCGCCCCGCCATCCGGCTTTTCCTGGCCGACGATCATGCGGAAAAGCGTCGTCTTGCCGGCACCGTTCGGACCGATCACGCCGACGATGCCGCCGGGCGGCAGCTTGAAACTCAAATCCTCGATCAGGAGCAGATTGCCGTACCCCTTGCGCAGATGATCCGCCTCGATGACCACGTCGCCGAGGCGCGGGCCCGCCGGAATGACGATCTGGGCCATCTCCGGCGCGCGGTCTCGGCTGTCCTGCAGCAGCGTCTCGTAGGCCGTGATACGCGCCTTGCTCTTGGCCTGGCGCGCGCGGGGGGAGGCGCGAATCCATTCGAGCTCACGCGCAAGCGTACGTTCACGCGCCTGTTCCTGCTTCTCCTCCTGGGCGAGGCGCTTCTGTTTCTGCTCGAGCCATGAGGAATAATTGCCCTCCCACGGAATGCCGTGGCCGCGGTCAAGCTCGAGAATCCAGCCCGCGACATTGTCGAGGAAATAGCGGTCATGGGTGACGGCGACGACCGTGCCCGGATAATCCTTGAGGAACCGCTCGAGCCAAGCGACCGATTCGGCGTCGAGGTGATTGGTCGGCTCGTCCAAGAGGAGAATGTCAGGGCGCGAGAGCAGCAGGCGGCAAAGCGCCACGCGACGCCGCTCCCCGCCCGACAGCGTGTCCACCTTGATCTCCCCCGCCGGGCAGCGCAGCGCGTCCATGGCGATCTCGACCGTGCGGTCGAGCTCCCAGGCATTGGCGGATTCGATTTTTTCTTGAATCTCGGCCTGCTCGGCCATGAGCGTGTCCATGTCCTCGGGCGAGAGCTCCTCGGCGAAGCGCGCGCTGACCGCCTCGAACCGGTCGAGAAGGGCCTTGGTCTCGCCCACCCCGTCCATGACATTGCCGAGCACGTCCTTTGCGGCATCAAGCTGCGGCTCCTGCGCGAGATAGCCGACACGCACGCCTTCGGCCGCCCAGGCCTCGCCCGCGATGTCGTGGTCCTGCCCGGCCATGATCTTCAGGAGCGTCGACTTTCCGGCCCCGTTAAGCCCCAGCACGCCGATCTTGGCGCCGGGAAGGAACGACAGCCAAATATCCTTCAAGACCTGCCGGCCGCCCGGATAGATCTTGTTCAACCCCTTCATCACGTAGATGTATTGGTAGGAAGCCATGGCGCCCTTTCAGCGCAAAGCACCCGCCGGCAGAGGCCGGCGGG
>JBGPGW010000164.1:0-7887 GCA_041484095.1 Alphaproteobacteria bacterium
TGGCCGCGTGGAGCTTCCTCACCGTCGGAATCGCGCTCGGCAGCTGGTGGGCGTATTACGAGCTTGGCTGGGGCGGGTGGTGGTTCTGGGACCCGGTCGAGAATGCCTCGTTCCTGCCTTGGCTCGCGGGCACGGCGCTCATTCACTCCGCCGTCGTCGCCGAGAAGCGCGACGCGCTCAAGAGTTGGACGATCCTGCTCGCGATCATCACGTTCTCCCTGAGTCTCATCGGCACGTTCTTGGTTCGCTCCGGCGTGCTCACCTCGGTCCACGCCTTCGCGACAGACCCGACGCGCGGTGTTTTCATACTCGGCTTGCTGGTGATTTCGATCGGCGGCGCGCTCCTCCTCTTCGCTCTCCGTGCGCCCGCGCTGGTGCCGGGTGGAGTCTTCGCACCGATCTCGCGTGAAGGCGCCCTCGTGCTCAATAATCTCCTGTTGGCCACGGCCGCCGCGACGGTCTTTCTCGGCACGCTCTATCCGCTGTTCCTTGAAGCGCTCGGCGGCGACAAGATCTCGGTCGGCGCGCCGTATTTCGAGATGACCTTCATTCCGCTGGTCCTGCCGCTTCTGGCGCTCATGGGCGTGGGGCCGCTCCTCGCCTGGAAACGCGCCGACCTGGCCGGCGCCTTGATGCGCCTGCGCGCAGCGGCGGCGGCAACGGGCGGCGTCGCCATCATCGTCTGGGTCACGCACCGCCAGCATGCGCCGCTGGCCGCACTCGGCATCGCCCTCGCGGTATGGATCGCGGGCGGCGCGTTCACCGAGCTTGCCCATCGACTGCGCCTGTTCAGCACGCCATTCCACGACAGCGCCGCCAGGGCGCTCCACCTTCCGCTTGCTGTCTACGGCATGACCACGGCCCATCTCGGCGTCGCGATCATCGTTGCCGGAATCACCGCGTCCTCCGCCTGGCAAACCGAGAAGATCCTGGCCATGAGGCCGGGCGAGACGGCCGAGGTCGGCGACTATCTCTTCACGTTTCAGGGACTCACCCCGACCCAGGGGCCGAATTATCGCGCGGAACGCGGGACGTTCGCCGTGAGCCGCCACGACCGACCCGTTGCGATGCTGTTCCCTGAACGGCGTTTCTATAACGTCGAGAGCCGGCAGACCACCGAGGCCGCCATTCACACGACGTGGTTCGCCGATCTTTACGCCGTCGTCGGCGAGAGCGATGGAAGCGGCGCCGTGAGCGTGCGGCTCTATCACAACCCTCTCGTTCCGTGGATCTGGGGGGGGGCGATCATCATGGCGCTGGGCGGCGCGCTTTCCCTTTGCGATCGGCGTCATCGCGTGGGCGCACCGGCGCGCGCGGCTCTCCGCGCGACCGCGTGAGCCGGAGCGTGTCGGTGAAACGGCTTCTTTATATCCTCCCGGTGCTGGCCTTCGCCTGCGCTGCGGTCCTGATCTGGCTGCGCCTCGGCACCGATCCATCGATCTTGCCGTCCACGTTGATCAACCGGCCGGCGCCGAATTTCGACCTCGAGCCGCTTCGCGCGGAAACGCCGGGATTGAAGACGGCCGATCTCCACGGCCAGGTGGCACTGGTCAACGTCTTCGCCTCGTGGTGCGTACCCTGCCGCGTGGAGCATCCGATCCTGATGCGCCTTGCCGAGAAAGACGGCGTCCAAATCTACGGCATCAACTACAAGGATGATGCCGACGCTGCGCGACGCTGGCTGGATCAGCTCGGCAATCCGTTCGCGCGCATCGGCGTCGACGGCAATGGACGCGCAGCGATCGAATGGGGTGTCACGGGCGTGCCTGAGACGTTCGTCATCGACCGCGACGGCCGCGTGCGATATCGCCATGTCGGGCCCATCCAAGCCCGCGATCTCGACGCGACGATTCTTCCCCTTCTGAAGACCCTCGCCCGATGATCTCGCGACGCTTCGCGATCCTCGCCCTTCTCGTGCTGCTTCGAATCGGCGGAACGCCGTATGCGCTGGAGCCGGGCGAGGCGCTCGACGACCCGGTTCTCGAGGCGCGCGCCCGCGACATCAGCAAGGAGCTGCGCTGCCTCGTCTGTCAAAATCAGTCGATCGATGATTCGAGTGCCGCGCTCGCGCGCGATCTGCGCCTTCTCGTGCGCGAGAGATTGAAGGCAGGCGACGGCGATTCAGAGGTCATCGCCTTCATCGTCGCCCGGTACGGGGCCTATGTCCGATTGAAGCCGCCCTTCGATCCCAGCACCTATGCGCTTTGGTTCGGGCCTCCGGCTGTCTTGGTGATCGCGCTGCTTGTCGTCTTTCGCGCGACGCGGCGGCCGCGGCCGAGCCCGCTCCCGCTCGATGCGGACGAGCGCCGGCGCATCGATGCGCTGCGCGACGATTCGCCTTAGGACCGATCATGGGACAGTGGCTTCTCTTCGCGGCCCTCACCGCCGCTGCAGCCGGGTTTATCGTCTGGCCGTTTCTTCGCGCGAAGAAGGCGACGGGATCGCGCGCTGCCCTCGACATCGCGGTTTATAACGATCAGTTGCGTGAACTGGCGCGCGACCGCGACCACGGCCTCCTCTCGGACACCGAGGCGGCGGCGGCCGAGGCCGAGATTGGACGGCGCATGCTGAAAGCCTCCAGCGGCCTGGCTGAGATCGCCGAGCGCATGGTCCCGGAAGCTGACACAGATCGGCCCGCGCGACCGTATCTCGCCGGTCTGGTCGCGTTCGCAGCCGTGAGTCTCGCATTGCTGATCTATTTCGCGATCGGGCGGCCCGGCATGCCGGACCAGCCGTTGCGCGCGCGTCAATCCGAGTTGGCGAAACACGCGGAGGAGGACTCCATCCCCGCCCTCGAGGCGCGCGCGGCTGCGTTGGCGCAGCGGGTCGCATCCGATCCCCGCGACGTCGAAGGTTGGATCCTGCTCGCCCGCGCGCGGACGGCATTGGGCCTTCATGCGGAAAGTGTCGAGGCCTACCGGCAGGCCCATGCGCTCAAGGCCGATTCGCCGGAGATCGCTTCCGCGCTCGCCGAGAGCCTCGTATTCGCGAGCAACGGTGTCGTCACGCCCGAGGCGCAATCGCTGCTCGAACGCGTTCACATGCTGGTCCCGCTTGAGCCGCGCGCACGCTATTACCTGGCTTTAGCGGCAGCCCAGGCGGGCAGACCGCGAGAGGCGCTCGACCAATGGGCCGCCCTCGCGAGAGACTCGCACGCGGATGCGCCCTGGATGCCCGCCGTGGCCGCGCGAATCGAGGAAACCGCGAAAGCGCTCGGGATCGATCCACCTTCCGTCCTTCCCCAGCCGCTCGCGAACGAGACCGCCGATCCCGACGCGGTCGCGAAGCTGCCGCCGGCTGAACGTGAGGCGAAGATTCGCGGCATGGTCGAGCGGTTGGCCGCACGGCTCGAGGCTGAGCCGAACGACCTCGACGGCTGGCTCATGCTCGGTCGCTCCTACCGGACGCTTGGGGAGGGCGTGAAGGCCGTCGCCGCCTATTCGCGGGCCGCAACGCTCGCGCCGAAGGACGTAAAGGTTCTCCTGGCCTATGGCGAATCGTTGCTCGCGCTCAAGCCGGCCGACGACCGGCTGCCAAAAGCGTTCATTGGCGTCATGAATGAGATACGGACCCTCGAGCCGGACAATCCGGTCGCACTCTACTTCCTCGGTGTCGCCGAGGTCGAAGCCGGCAATCGCGATGCGGCCGCGGCATTGTGGCGCCGGGTCCTCGACCGAATGCCCCCGGATGCGCCGGAGAGCCGCGAGCTTGAGCAGCGCATCGACGACCTCACCAAGAAGAAAGGCTCATAGTCCGCACGGCTTCGCCCATGGCGGCCGACCTTGACCCGAGCGACGTCACGCGCGAACGCAGGGCCGCTCCGAGTTTAGGCATCACGAGATGTTGATCGCCGCCACCGTGATCTACTGGGATGATCTCGTTCGCCTTCGCACTCGTGCAGGCGCGAATCGAGCGGCACTTAGGCAAGGGGATCGCCCGCGAGTTCGCGGACGTCCCTGCCCCGGTATTTCAAGAACGGATTGCGGCGGTGGGGATGGTGGAGCCGAGGGGAATCGAACCCCTGACCTCCTCATTGCGAACGAGGCGCTCTCCCATCTGAGCTACGGCCCCCCACGTCCACAAAGACACTAAAAAGAATTCTAATTCAACGTGTTAACGGCCCGCAACTTATATCGTTTTTCGCCCGCGAAGTCCACGCCTAAGGCCGGCATCCCGAAAGGGGGTTGCAGCGCCGGCCTCGGGCCCGCCCGCAACCTTCGGTCGCGGATCACAAAAACGATCGGCGCCGCGCCGATTGCCGAACGCGAGAAACCGAATCATCGCACCATGCCGGGATGCGAACTCGCCCCTTTTACCTTATCGGCCCGACGCATGCCGACAGATCGGGTCAAGTTGCTTTGCCCGAACAACGGACCTCGGGCGATCGGCATGGACGTCTTCGCGCCGGGGCAGCCATCTCAAGCCCAGCGCGCCCGCCCCCACGCGATTCGCCACCGGTGACCCGCCCCCTCTCCTTGCACCGCACGAGGGGCGACGCTAGGGTGCCGCCCGAGAGGCGAACGGGGGCACGGCATGTATTCTCTCCTCAATCTGATCGACACCATTCTCAATCTCTATAAGTGGTGTCTCATCATTTACGTGATCCTGTCATGGCTGATCTCGTTCAACGTCTTGAACACCTACAACCGGCTCGTCTTCACGGCGAACGACTTTCTTTACAAGATCACCGAGCCGGCCTTGCGTCCGATCCGGAAGGTCATCCCCTCGCTCGGCGGCATCGACGTCTCGCCCGTCGTCCTGATCCTGATCATCCACTTCGTTCAAAACCTCATGCACGAGTACGGCATGTAGGTCCGTGCCGTCCGACGCCTCCCCGTTTACCTGCCGCAAGGACGGATTGGCCGTGGCGCTGCGCGTGACACCGCGCGCCGGACGTGACCGTATCGACGGCATGATCACCGATGGAGAGGGGCGCAGAGCCCTCAAGGTTTGTGTGACGGCAGCACCCGACGAAGGCCAGGCCAATGCCGCCGTCATCGCGCTGCTGGCCAAGGCATGGCGTATTCCGAAATCGCACCTGACGATCGCGCACGGCGCGGCCAGTCGGCACAAAACGGTTCACATCAGAGGCGACGGGTCCGCGCTCAAACAACGGCTCGACACCTGGTTGAGAGAGACCCATGGCTGACACGATCATCGACGGCAAGGCATTCGCCGAACGGCTGCGCGGGACGATCGGGCGCCAAGTGACGGCACTCCGGCAGGCGCATGGACTTCAGCCCGGCCTTGCGGTCGTGCTGGTCGGAGAGAACGCCGCGAGCCAGGTCTATGTCCGCAACAAGGCGAAGTCGACGATCGAAGCGGGCATGCAGTCCTTCGAGCACAAGCTGGCCGCGACGGCGAGCCAGGCCGAGTTGCTGTCCCTTGTCGCGCGCCTCAATACGGACTCCGCCGTTCACGGCATTCTCGTGCAATTGCCTCTGCCCCCCCAGATCGACCCCAACGCCGTCATCGACGCGATCGATCCCAAGAAGGATGTCGACGGCTTCCACGTCATCAATGCCGGACGCCTCGCGACGGGGACCCAAGGTCTCGTGCCGTGCACGCCGCTCGGCTGCCTCATGCTGATCAAGGACCGGGTGAAGGATCTATCGGGCAAGCGCGCGCTCGTCCTCGGTCGCTCCAACATCGTGGGCAAGCCGATGGCCTCCCTTCTTCTCGCCGAAAACTGCACCGTGACGATCGCGCATTCGCGCACGCGCGACCTGCCGGCGGAATGCCGGCGCGCGGAGATTCTGATCGCGGCGGTCGGCAAGGCAGAGATGGTGCGCGGCGATTGGATCGGCCCCGGCGCCCTGGTCATCGACGTCGGGATCAACCGGGTCGACGTGCCCGGCGGCAAGTCGCGGCTCGTCGGCGATGTCGCGTTCGCCGAGGCGGTCAAAGTTGCGGGCGCGATCACGCCGGTGCCGGGCGGCGTCGGTCCCATGACGATCGCGTGTCTCTTGCGGAACACGGTCGTGGCCGCGTGCCGACAGCATGGCCTCGCCGTGCCCGAGGCCTGAGGGCACGCGTCTCATGATCGTCTGGTCCGGCACCGCGTGTCAGGCGATAATTGCGCCATGATCGGGTCCATGAGCGCGCTGTGGCTCGCGGCGGCCGTCTTTACCGGCTTGCATCTTATTCCCAGCACACCGCTGAGGCCTGTCCTGCTCAGGGCGCTCGGCGAATCCGCCTATCTTGGGATTTTCTCACTCGCGGCGGGCGCGGCTCTCTTGTGGCTCGCGATGGCCTATGCGCGCGCGCCGCTCGTTGATCTCTGGCCGACCGTTCCGGCCTTGCGGGTCGTGCCGCTCGCCGTGATGCCGTTCGCGCTTGTACTGCTCGTCTGCGGCTACACCACGCGCAATCCCACGGCGGTGATGCAGGAGAAGCATTTCCATGCGCCCGACCCGGCTCCTGGAATTCTCAAAGTGACGCGCCACCCGATCATGTGGTCGGTTGCGTTGTGGGCACTTTCGCATTTCGTCATCCAAAGCGACCTCGCGTCGTTCATCCTGTTCGGAAACCTGGCCGCCTTGGCGCTCATCGGCATGCCGCTCATGGATGCGCGCCGCGCGGAACGCCTCGGACCGCTTTGGGGAACCTTCGCCCTCACGACCTCGGCGATTCCGTTCCTGGCTGCGATCGAAGGGCGCACGCGGATCAGCCTCCGTGAGATCGGCTGGTGGCGCATCGGTCTCGGCTTGGCGCTCTACGCCGCGCTCCTGGCGCTCCACGCGAGCATCATCGGCATAGCACCTTGGCCGTGAACGCTCGCTATTTGTCCTCTGCCAGCTTTCGCAGCCGCAGCCGAAGCGCATTGAGCTTGATGAAGCCTTCGGCGTCGCGCTGGTTGTAGACGGAGTCTTCCTCGAAGGTGACGTGGGCGAGGCTGTAGAGGCTGTTCGGCGACTTCCGCCCGGCGATGGCGACGGAGCCCTTGAACAGCTTCAGGCGCACCGTGCCGCTGACCCCCTCCTGGCTCTTGTCGACGAGGGCCTGCAGCATCTCCCGCTCGGGCGAGAACCAGAAGCCGTTGTAGACGAGCTCGGCGTAGCGCGGCATGAGCTCGTCCCGGAGATGCATGGCCTCGCGGTCGAGCGTGATGCTTTCCATCGCGCGGTGGGCGTGGAATAGGATCGTGCCGCCGGGCGTCTCGTAGATGCCGCGCGACTTCATGCCGACGAAGCGATTCTCGACGAGATCGACGCGGCCTACGCTATGAGCGCCGCCGAGGGCGTTCAGGCGCTCCAGCAGCTTCGCCGGCGACAGTTTCTTGCCGTCGACCGCAACGGGATTGCCGCGCTCGAATTCGATCTCGACATAGACGGGCCGGTCGGGCGCGTCTTCGGGCGCGACCGACCGGGTATAGATGTCCTGAGGCGGCTCGATCCAGGGATCCTCGAGCGCCTTCCCCTCATACGAGATGTGAAGGAGATTCGCGTCCGTCGAATAGGGCGGCTCGCCCTGCTTGTCGCGCGGAATCGGGATCTGGTGCTTCTCCGCGTATTCGACGAGGCGGGTGCGGGAGGTCAGGTCCCATTCCCGCCACGGCGCCACGACGCGGATGTCGGGCTTCAAGGCGTAGTAGGTGAGCTCGAAGCGCACCTGGTCGTTGCCCTTGCCCGTGGCGCCGTGCGCGACCGCATCCGCCCCGACTTCCTCCGCGATCTCGATCTGGCGCTTGGCGATGAGCGGCCGCGCGATCGAGGTGCCGAGCAGATAGACCCCCTCATAGAGCGAGCCCGCGCGAAACATCGGGAAGACGAAATCGCGGACGAATTCCTCGCGGAGATCCTCGACGAAGATCTCGGCCGCCCCCATCAGCTCCGCCTTCTTCCGCGCCGGCTCCAGCTCCTCGCCCTGGCCGATATCGGCCGTGAA
>JBGPGW010000165.1:0-7879 GCA_041484095.1 Alphaproteobacteria bacterium
ATGGGACAGCTCACGGTCCTTCCGAAGCACTATTGGGAGGGCCGCGACTTCGCCAAGACCACGCTCGATCCGCCCCTCGGCAGCGGTCCCTACCGGATCGAGACCTTCGAGGCCGGACGTTCCGTCACCTACCGGCGAATCCCGGATTATTGGGGCGACAAGTTAGCCGTCAATGTCGGCCGCCAGAACTTCGGCTCGATTCGATACGACTACTACACGGACAGGACCGTGCAGCGCGAAGCCTTCAAGGGTGCGGCCTTCGACCTTTACGTCGAGAACACGGCCAAGGAATGGGCGCTCGGTTACGACTTCCCGGCGCTTCGCGAGGGCCTCGTGAAGAAGGAGGAAATCCCGAACGAGCTGCCGACCGGCATGCAGGCTTTCGCCTTCAACACGCGGCGCGCGCTGTTCAAGGACCCGCGCGTCAGGCGCGCACTCGGCTATGCGTTCGATTTCGAGTGGACCAACAAGGTCCTGTTTTTCGGGCAGTACACGCGGACACGGAGCTACTTCTCCAACTCCGAGCTGGCCTCGAGCGGCCTGCCGCTGCCGGGCGAGCTCGCGATTCTCGAGCGCTACCGCGGGCGCATCCCCGATCAGGTCTTCACCGACGTCTTCGAGCCGCCCAAAACGGATGGCAGCGGCAACATCCGCGACAATCTGCGCGAGGCCTTCCGCTTGCTCAAGGAGGCGGGCTGGGTCGTGCGCGAGGGCAAGCTCGTCAACGCCGAGACGGGCAAACCCTTCGAATTCGAAATGCTCCTGATCGAGCCGGCTTTCGAGCGGGTCGCTTTGGCCTACAAGCGCAATCTCCAGCGTCTCGGCATCGAGATGCGCGTGCGCACGGTCGATACCGCGCAATACCAGAATCGCATCGATCGATTCGACTTCGACATGGCGGTGGAGGGTTTCGGCCAATCGCTGTCACCCGGCAACGAGCAGCGCGACTATTGGGGGTCGCTCGCCGCCGACACGCCCGGCAGCAACAATACGATCGGCATCAAGGATCCCGTCGTCGACGAGTTGATCGACCTCATCATCGCGGCACCCGATCGCAAGACCTTGATCGACCGCACGCGGGCGCTCGATCGCGTCCTTCTCTGGGGCTTCTACGTCGTCCCGAACTGGCACAACCGCGTGTTTCGCGTCATCTGGTGGGACAAATTCGGCCGCCCGCCGATCGTTCCCAAGTATACCTATGGCTTCGATACCTGGTGGATCGATCCGACGAAAGACGCCGCGCTCATGACCCGCCGCCACGAGTTCCAACCGAAGAAGAAGCCATAACACCATGCTGGCCTACATCGTCCGCCGGCTCCTCCTCGTGATCCCGACCCTGCTCGGCATCATGATCGTCAATTTCGCGATCGTGCAGGCCGCCCCGGGTGGGCCCGTCCAGCAACTGATCGCGCAGATCCAGGGCACCGCGGTCGAGGCGACGGCGCGAATCGGGGGCAGCAGCCAGGGCGAAACGACGGCACGCACCGAGGCCCAGAAAACCACCACGGCGGGCGATTCCGGCACCAGCCGGTATCGCGGTGCGCGCGGCCTCGATCCCGAGTTCATCAAGGAACTCGAGCGGATGTTCGGTTTCGACAAACCGCCGCTCGAGCGCTTTCTCCTGATGATGCGGAGCTATGTCGTCTTCGATTTCGGCAAGAGCTTCTTCCGCGACAGGTCCGTCATCGACCTCGTCGTCGATAAAATGCCGGTGTCCATATCGCTCGGGTTGTGGACGACGCTGCTTCTCTATCTCATCGCCATTCCCCTCGGGATCGCCAAGGCCGTCCGCGACGGCAGCCAGTTCGACCTCTGGACGAGCGTCGTCGTGATCATCGGATACGCGGTGCCGAGCTTTCTCTTCGCCATCATGCTCGTCGTGCTGTTCGCGGGCGGCAGTTTCGCCCAGTGGTTTCCGCTGCGCGGCCTCGTCTCCGAGAATTGGCGCAGTCTCTCGACGCTCCAGCTGGTGCTCGACTATTTGTGGCACATGGTCCTGCCGATCACGGCGCTGGTCATCGGCGGTTTCGCCGGCCTGACCATGCTGACGAAGAACTCGTTTCTCGAGGAGATCAACAAGCACTACGTCATCACGGCCCGCGCCAAGGGTCTCGTCGAACGGCAGGTGCTGTTCCGGCACGTCTTCCGCAACGCGATGATCATCGTGATCGCCGGGTTCCCCTCCGCTTTCGTCAGCATCCTGTTCACGGGCGCGCTTCTCATCGAGATCATCTTCACGCTCGACGGCCTCGGCCGGCTTGGCTACGAAGCCGCCCTCGGACGGGACTACCCCGTGATGTTCGGCACGCTGTATTTCTTCACGCTGCTCGGCCTCGTCATGGGAATCGTGCGCGATCTCACCTACGTGCTGGTCGACCCGCGCATCGATTTCGAGCGCCGTGAGGTCTAGGCGATGAAACAAGATCGTATTTTCGGCATCGCCGTCACGCCGCTCACGATCCGGCGCGTCGAGAATTTCAGGGCGAACCGCCGCGGCTTCTGGTCCCTGTGGATTTTCCTCGCGCTGTTCCTCACGAGCCTGTTCGCCGAGTTCATCGCCAACGACAAGCCGTTCCTCGTCTATTACGACGGCGGCTTCTACATGCCGATCTTCAAGGCCTATCCCGAGACGGCGTTCGGCGGCGAGTTCGAGACCGAGACCGAGTATCGCGACCCGTTCGTCGAGGCGCTCATCGGCGCGAAGGGATGGATGCTTCGCCCTCTCATCCCCTACAGCTACAACACGATCATTCTCGATCTCGGGAGGCCGGCGCCGACGCCGCCGTCGGCGAGGAACTGGCTCGGCACGGACGATCAGGCGCGCGACGTGCTGGCGCGCCTCATCTACGGTTTCCGCATTTCGGTGCTTTTCGGCCTCACCCTCACGATCCTGAGTTCGGTCATCGGCGTCACGGCCGGCGCGATCCAGGGTTATTTCGGCGGCTGGACCGACCTGCTGTTCCAACGCTTCATCGAGGTCTGGGAGGGCATGCCGACCCTCTACATCCTCATCATTCTCGCAAGCGTGATCGAGCCCAGTTTCTGGTGGCTGCTTCTGATCATGCTTCTGTTCAGCTGGATGAACCTCGTCGCCGTCGTGCGCGCCGAGTTTCTCCGGGCGCGCAATTTCGATTACGTGCGCGCGGCCCGCGCCCTCGGTGTGCGCAACGCGGTCATCATGTTCAAGCATCTCCTGCCGAACGCGATGGTGGCGACGCTGACGTTCCTTCCTTTCATCACGAGCGGCTCGATCACCACGCTCACCTCGCTGGACTTCCTCGGATTCGGCATGCCGCCCGGCTCGCCCTCTCTCGGCGAGCTCCTGGCGCAGGGCAAGACCAATCTCCAGGCCCCCTGGCTTGGATTCACGGCGTTCTTCGTCCTGGCCATCGTGCTGTCGCTGCTGATCTTCGTCGGCGAGGCCGCGCGCGATGCCTTCGATCCGCGAAAGACTCTCCGATGAACGGATCGCCCCTCCTCCGCGTGAACGACCTTTCCGTGCGCTTCCATGTCGGCCGACGGACGGTCGACGCGGTGTCCGGCGTGAGCTTCGAGATCGGGCAGGGCGAGACGCTTGCGCTCGTCGGCGAGAGCGGCTCGGGCAAGACGGTCACGGCGCTTTCGGTTCTCCAGCTCCTTCCCTACCCCACGGCCGAGCACGGGGAGGGATCGAGCATCATCTTCGACGGGCAGGAGCTGGTCGGGGCGAAGGAGCATGTGCTCCAGGGCGTGCGCGGCAATCGCATCGCCTTCGTGCCGCAGGAGCCGATGACCTCGCTCAATCCGCTTCATTCGGTCGAGCGTCAGGTGGGCGAGGTGTTGATCATCCACAAGAAGCTCGGCCCCGATGCCGTGCGCCGGCGCGTGATCGAGCTTTTGCATCTGGTCGGCCTGCCGGAGGCCGAGCGGCGGCTTGGCGCCTATCCGCATGAGCTTTCGGGCGGACAGCGCCAGCGCGTGATGATCGCCATGGCGCTCGCCAATGAGCCCGACCTGCTTATCGCCGACGAGCCCACGACGGCGCTCGACGTCACGATTCAGGCGCAGATCCTGAAGTTGCTGCGCGAGCTGCAGCAGCGCCTCGGCATGGCCATGCTCTACATCACCCACGACCTCGCGGTCGTGCGCAAGCTGGCCGACCGGGTCGCGGTCATGAATGCCGGCCGCATCGTCGAAACCGGACCGGTCCGCGATATCTTCGAACGTCCCCAGCATCCCTACACCCGCCAGCTGCTCGCGGCCGAGCCCAAGGGCGCGCCCGTCCATCCCGTGGAAGGCGCCCCCGAGATCGTCGCGGCGGAGGGCCTCAAGGTCTGGTTCCCCATCCGCAAGGGCATCCTTCGCCGCACCGTCGACCATGTGCGCGCGGTCGATGGGGTCGACGTTCTCATCCGCGAAGGTCATACCGTCGGCGTCGTGGGGGAGAGCGGCTCAGGCAAGACGAGCCTCGGCTTGGCGCTCCTGCGCCTCATCGGCAGCCGGGGCCCGATCCGCTTCAAGGGCAGGGACATCCAGGGCTGGACGTCGAACGCGCTCCGCCCCTTGCGGCGCGAGATGCAGATCGTCTTCCAGGACCCGTTCGGCTCCCTCTCTCCGCGCCTGTCGGTCGGCCAGATCGTCGCGGAGGGGCTTCAGGTCCATGCGATCGGCGGCAGCGGCGGCGAGCGCGAGGCCCTGATCGTCGAAGCGCTCCGCGAGGTCGGGCTCGACCCCGAGATGCGCAATCGCTACCCGCACGAGTTCTCGGGCGGACAGCGCCAGCGCATCGCGATCGCGCGCGCCATGGTGTTGAAGCCGCGCTTCGTCGTGCTCGACGAGCCGACCTCGGCACTCGACATGTCGGTCCAGGCGCAGATCGTCGACCTGCTGCGCGAGCTTCAGATGCGCCACAAGCTGGCCTACCTCTTCATCAGCCATGATCTCAAGGTCGTTCGGGCACTTGCCGACGAGGTGATCGTGATGCGCGACGGTCATGTCGTCGAGCATGGACGCGCGAGCCAGATATTCGAATCACCGGAGCAGCCCTACACGCGCGCGCTCATTGCCGCCGCCTTCGAGCTCGAAACTGTCGAACCTGGCGTTGTGAGGACATAAGCATGGCCCTTCTCTTCAAGAGCGGATCGACGCGGACGCAATGGTGGCTGGAGGAATTCAAGGCCCAGGCGCCGGATCTCGAGGTGCGCGTCTGGCCGGAGGTCGGCAACCCGGCGGGGATCGACTTCGCGCTCGTCTGGCTGCCGGAGCCAGGCGAGCTCAAGCGCTATCCGAATCTGAAGGCGATCTTCTCGCTGGGGGCGGGCGTCGACCATCTCTTCCGCGACCCCGAACTGCCGAAGCTGCCGGTCACGCGCGTGGTCGACATCAATCTGACGCGGCGCATGACGGAATACGTCGTGCTACAGGTGCTGCGCCATCACCGGCAATCGCCAGCCTATGAAGAACAGCAGCGCCGGTCCCACTGGCAGGAGTTGAAGCAGCCGGCCGCCGACCAGCGCACGGTCGGCATCATGGGCCTTGGCGTGCTCGGGGCCGATTCCGGCGAGAAGCTCGTCAATCTCGGCTTCAACGTCATCGGCTGGAGCCGCACGAAGAAGCGGGTCGCGAAGATCAAGAGCTACGCCGGCACGGCCGAGCGCGACGCCTTTCTCGGCCAGAGCGAGATTCTCGTCTGCCTTCTGCCGCTGACGCGCGATACGGAGGACATCCTGAACGCCCGCACCTTCGCGAAGCTGCCGCGCGGGGCCTCGCTCGTCAACGTGGCGCGCGGCGCGCATGTGGTGGAAGGCGACCTCATCGCGGCGCTCGATTCGGGACAGCTCAGCCATGCCACGCTCGACGTCTTCCGCCGGGAGCCACTGCCGCCTGAAAGCCCGTTTTGGCTCCACCCCAAAGTCACGGTGACGCCGCATTGCGCGAGCTACACCGATCCGCGCACGGTCATCAGCCAGGTGGTAGAGAACATGCGGCGGGCGCGGGCGGGCGAGCCATTGCTCCATTCCGTGGATATGGCTCTCGGCTACTGATGCCCGGCCACGCCCTGCTTTTCCACAGCGTCTGGGATGACCCCGATGCCTGGCGCCGGGCGCTGGCGGCGCGATTTCCAGGCATCGAGCTTCGCGTCTGGCCGGATGTCGGCGACCGCCAGGACATCGCCTATGCCTTCGTCGAGAATCTGCCTGCGGGCGAGCTCGCGAAACTGCCGAACCTGAAGGCGATCCTGTCGCCGGGTGCCGGCGTCGATCATCTGTTTCGCGACCCCGCGCTGCCCCGCCACATCCCGATGGTCAAAGTCGTACAGGAACGCATGACGCGCGGCATCGTCCAATATGTCGTCCTGCATGTGTTGCGCCACCACCGGCACATGCCGGCCTACCAGGCCCAGCAGCGCGAGTGCCTGTGGCAGGAATTGAAACAGCCGGGCGCCTGGGACCGGCGGGTCGGCGTCATGGGCCTCGGCACGCTCGGCCGCGCCTCGGTCAAGGCGCTGGCGGATCTCGGCTTCCAGGTTGCCGGCTGGAGCCGCACGCGAAAGCGGATCAAGGGCGTCGAGACCTTTGCGGGCGCGGGCGAGTTTGCCGCCTTCCTCGGACGGAGCGAGATCCTCGTCTGCCTTCTCGCGCTCACGCCCGAGACCGCGGGCATCGTGAACGCCCGCACCATCGCGATGCTCCCCGCCGGCGCGTCGTTCGTCAATCTTGCGCGCGGGCGGCACGTCGTGGAGGCGGATCTCCTGGCCGCGCTCGATTCGGGGCATCTCTCTCACGCGACGCTGGACGTCTTCAACCAGGAGCCGCTCCCGCCCGCAAGCCGATTCTGGTCGCATCCGCGCGTCACCGTGACGCCGCACCGGGCCGGGAATTCGGACCGGCTCGCGATCATCGATCAGATGCTGGATGCGGTGGAGCGGCTCGAATCCGGCCGGACGCTGCGCCACAGCGTGAACGCCCGCCACGGCTATTAGTGGCCGGATTGCGCGGCGCCTGATAGAACGCCCGACATGATACCCAGGGGACGACCATGGCGATAATGTTCAAGAGCACGTTCGACGATCCCGTCGGCTGGCAGCGCTATCTCAACGAGTACGGGGCCGACGTCCAACTCCGCGTCTGGCCGGATGTGGGCGCGCTCGACGACATCGAGTTCGCGCTTGTCTGGAAACCGGAGCCCGGCGACCTCAAACGCTACCCGAAGCTCAAGGTCATCTTCTCCATGGCGGCCGGCGTCGACCATATCTTCCTCGACCGTGACTTGCCGAAGCATGTCCCGATCTGCCGCATCATCGACGAAGACCTCACCGCGCAGATGAGCGAATACGCGATTTACGGCGTGCTTCACTACCACCGCAAGATGGCGAGCTACGCCGACACGCAGAAAGAGCATGTCTGGCGCAAGTTCGGCCGCGGCGACACGCCCATGACGCGCATCGGCGTCATGGGAATCGGGCAGATCGGCGGCGACACCGCGCGCAAGTTGAAGGCGCTCGGCTTCCAGGTCTCGGGCTGGAGCCGCTCGCCCAAGACCATGCCGGGCATCGACACGTTTCATGGCGAGGCCGGCCTCAAGCCGTTCCTTGCGGGGAGCCAGTTCCTCATTTGCGTCCTGCCGCTCACCGGCGCAACACGCGGCATCCTCAACCGCAGCACGCTCGCCATGCTGCCGAAGGGTGCGCATGTCATCAACATGGCGCGCGGCGCCCATGTCGTGGATCAGGACCTGATCGCTGCGCTCGATTCCGGGCATCTCGCCGGCGCCATGCTCGATGTGTTCGAGAAGGAGCCGCTGCCGCCGGACCACCCGTTCTGGGCGCATCCGAAGATCATCGTGACGCCGCACATCGCGGGCGATCTCAACCCCCGGACATGCGGGCAGCAAGTCGCGG